>CAMHLZ010000052.1 GCA_946186125.1 uncultured Lachnospira sp.
TGAGTATATTTACTCACATTTAATAATATTATTAGTTACTTAAGCATTTCTCCTTCGCTTTTCTTACAATTTATGATGGTTCATATTCTTAAGACAATAATACATAAAAATACCGCATATCAAAAAAACAAGAATATATAGTATATCCGAATAATCTTTTACTATTTTTACTTCATCTTCACTACCCGGTATATAGTATATCTCAACTTCCGAACCAATATCATATTTTTGTCTTTTCAATCCGCTTTTTGTTTTTATATTCATAAACTGTCCATCATAATCAAATTCCATGATTGGGAAATAACAACCATTGTGGCAAGTATAATCGCATACCTTAGCCATAACTTTTACACCCTTTATTATATACTTCAATCTGACAAACAATATCATTGCAGCCGCAAGTAATGCAATAGCTACGTATAAATAATCTCTCATTTTAATCTCCTATATGTTATATAATTTTTCTTTCAACTGACTTATTAATTCATATTCCATCCCCGTAATAATCTGGCAGTTATTTCTATGTTCATCGGATTTACACTGTTCTAAAACACGCAATACAGCTTCCTTAGGTTTATTTGTTCCAATCAAATATCCTGCATATACTCTTCGTCCGTTAAGATCCGTATCATTTCTCAATAACTCACCAAGTAAAATCGCATAATGTTCAGCTCTTTCAAGATTATAATTAATAATTGAATAATAATAAACTATCTCATATGCATAAGGCATATTCTGTGCAATAATATTATTCACTGTTCCTATGTATTGCTCAAACTTTTCAATATAAGGCAAAAGTTCATCATATCTCTTACTATCTAACAAAGTATAATAATTGTATAGTATGCATCTTTTTTCTATATAATCCTTACTATCCATGTCAACATCCGTAAGAGCTATCCGGTTGGGACGTACTCCATTCTTAAGTTGATTAGAAATCTTTATTTCCTGCTCCCAGATATAATGGTCATGACCTTTAGAAAATGCCTTTTTTATCATTCCAATCATACTAAATAAATGAATAAACAAAATAACTATCAGAATCTTATCAATATACTGTAAGTATATATTTTCAACTGACAACCGGTACCAAATACTTAATGCGATTCCACTCAGTATAGTCATTATAATCAGATCTGACATATCCTTCATAATTTTAATTCTGCCACTTATTTCTTTTCTGAATAATGATGCTTGTGCAATTAATCTCCAGGGTGCCAATGTAACCGAAATCTTATTATTATCATTTAGTATCATAATACCTGCAAAACTAAAAGATGTAATACGATACCCCAGGCAAACTCCGGTCAACATACTAACCAAAGCCAGCATGAGCATATATAAAATACATCCAAGCATAATAAAGCATATCTGTAACATTAAAACTGCCAAAATTTCCATAATAACCTTCTTTTCAATATGATGTATACAAAACCAACATAACTATAATATAACACAATACAATATAATACAAGTTTTTTTGACTATAACATCCGTTAAAAATGAATAATCATTAACTTAGTAGATCGAATCTTACTATATCCTCATGCGGATTCGTTCTGGCTAGCCCAATTTCCGTTACACTTGCTTCAAATGGTACAAAATATTGATGCATTATCTGAAAAGCTTTAATCATTTCATCATGGCTAAGTGTTTTTCCTATAGTTATATGTGGGAGCCACGAATACGGTCTGTAATACTTACTCAACTTAACACCCGATACGTTTTCTGTCACAGATGCTATTTCCTTTGATATCTTATCAAGATACTCATTTAACACCGGTGCAATATACATGACATACGGCAATAACTGCCCGGGTGAAACAATATTTATTTTTCCGGAAATTATATTTCCTTTCAAACTTTCAAAACACGTTATCAATTTCTCCGGCTCTTTTGCCTGTATCGCCGTAATTGTCATATGTGGCGGAACTTTATTATCAATCATATAAGTATTTCCGCTTGCCTTTGCCACACGGTTAATAAGATTTTGTATAGTTTTATTTGTGTTTTCATCAAAATATACTGATATCAAATACATTCTAATCACCAATTCTCATCAAATACTTTGTTAAATTTCGAATCTAATTTATAGTATACACCACATAATTCATTATTATTTTCATACAATTCATCCCTAAAAATTATTATCCAGTCAGAATCTCTTTTTCCAATATCATATATACTATAATCAGTTGCGACCGGACAATCTTCATAGCCTACATTGACAGATTTAAGCATTAAATCTTCACCACTTTTTCTTATATTGCTCAGATTAATCTGATTGCCCTCTGTAAATTGCATTGCCATGATTTCTGTAAGTGCATCTAACATTTCTTTGTTAACTGTTCGTTTTCCGCCTATATAAGCACAACTTACTTTTCCACTTTCGGGTACGTCATAATCAGCTCTCATAATATAATATTGATCTCTTAAAGACCTTACAACAAGAAAAGTATGACTTGGATCTTCGGGGATTTCTTTTATTCTCCAATCATCAATATATGCAATAACTTTTCCTTCATCGGTAAAATCATATCCATAATATTTGTACTGCACCCCATCAATATTTATTGACTCCAATCCTATCCATCCGTCTTTTGTTAATGACAGCTTGTGAATGTACGATAACAAAAAAGGCAGTATGATTATAAAAATAGTGCAAAGAACAGCAGCAATATTTTTTTTCAAATGATTTCTGCCACGTTTTTCTATCAATGCTCCATTTCTGTCAATTCGCTTTATTTTATATTTTTTTTGATATAACTCATTTAATAAATCTTCAGAAATTATTGCAAATGGCTCTGCCAACGGAAACTCACCATCTATAATATCTTCAACATATACCTCTGAGGATGACAATTCCATTGCCGTTTGTATTGCTTCAACATATTCTAATTTCCAGATACTGACTGCAAGCTGTTTTAAATCCCGAATCACTTTTGAATCATATTTTTCATACCCTTTTTTATATTCAATAAAATCATCCTCCGGTATAATAATAACAAATTCAAAATAATCACTTTCCTCAGGATTTACAATATACAGTCTTACTTCTGATAAGTTATCGTACTCCCATATGCTCTGTTTATAATCATTTGAATAATGCTCTTCAAATCCTAATGAAAAATCTTTACAAAGTTTCTCCGTATTCCATGCGATAATTTCTGTTATTGTATCATCTGTAAATCCCCGGTAACCACTTTTAAAAGTTAATCCTTCTTCTTGTAAAACATTAATAAATTCTTCAAACGTATGATTGTTTATCTTATTTTTGTTGATATAAGTAGTTATAGAATAATACGCCGGCATTTTTAAACCTCCCGAAAACGTTTACTTGATTGCTTTTTACACCTGAAAAAGATAAAATCCGGCTGATGCATGACGCCTCCAAATCTCTCAGGATATTTTTTGCTGATGTCTTCCGGTACCTTTGACTCCTGACACTCTTCAATGTTAAAACCGGATTTAACCATAGAATTAATCAAAGTCGATATCTTTCTATGGTATAGCTCATAATCATCTACAACCCACTTGATTTTTCTTATGCCTTCTTTGTTATAATTTCTCAGATTCGCATATATTCTCTCTCCATTCTCCAATCTTGTATATCTGTCATATGTCCCGTCATATGCTGTTGAAAGCGGATGTGACATTGAAAAAACAAGAGTCCCGCCTTCGTTTAAAAGATTATGTATTCTTTTTATAAGCATATAGAAATCCTCGACGTAATCAAAAGCAAGTGAACTTGTCACTACATCGAATTTTTTATTTATTTCTTCTATCCTCTCGAATGGTAATCTGCGATATTCTATATTTTCAGCTGAATTATTTTCTCTCGCAAATGATAACATTTTTTCTGAAATGTCTATTCCCAAAACATATGATGCTCCCATTCTGACATATTGTTTTGCATGCTGACCCATACCACATCCTAAATCAAGAATTCTTTTTCCTTTTAAATCAGGCATCATACTAAGAATAATCGGTGTTTCGATTATATCATTGAAATTCAGATTATCTTCACGTATATCCATAAAGTTGTTAAAAAAATCATTATTATCATAAATGTTTTGTTGTGCCATGTCTCTCTCCTTCTTGTCGATATCCATTCATCCATTATAACATAAGATGCTTGATTTTTAACAATTTATTTGATACTATATTATACGTTTTAATAACATTGCACTCAGCACAAAGTGCTCGGAATGGAGATATTATGAAAGATTTTTTTTACGGACTAAAATCCGGTATCCCTATAAGTCTTGGTTACCTTAGTGTTAGTTTTACATTTGGTATAATGGCTGTTTCCATGGGGTTTAAATGGTGGCAGGCTGTAGTCATATCAATGCTTACCGTCACATCAGCAGGACAGTTCTCAGGTATTAGAACCATGATGTATCCGGGACACTATTTAGAAATGATTATATCACAGATTACGATAAATATACGTTACTCATTTATGAGTATTTCAATTGGTCAGAAAACTTCAAAACGTTTTACCGGCATTTACAGGTATTTACTTGGATTCTTTATGACAGATGAGATTTTTGCGGTGGCAAGTTCGAAAAAAATTGTAGGGGTAAGCTATTTCGCCGGACTATCACTTATTCCATGGATAGGATGGACTCTTGGTACAACCCTTGGGGCTCTTTGCGGTAATATTTTACCGGAAAATGTTATGTCGGCACTTGGTCTTGCCATCTATGGGATGTTTGTTGCCATAGTGGTTCCAGAGGTTAAAAAAAACCGGCCGGTTTTTATTACGGTATCAGCTTCCATTATTCTCAGCTGTCTGTTTTACTACATACCTGTAATTAATAAAATCCCTTCCGGTTTTACTATCAGCATTTGCGCTATAGGAGCTGCAGCCCTTTGTGCATTTTTATTTCCAATGACCGAAGAACAGAATGGAGGAAATGATGAATACAACTGAGTTTTTTAAGTATCTGTTTCTTATGGCAGGCGTTACGTATCTCATACGTGCCCTACCATTTGCAATGATTACAAAAAAAATCAAAAATCCTTATATAAAAAGCTTTCTTTACTATATTCCATTTGCTGTGCTTTCAGCTATGACTATTCCAGCCGTATTCTACGCCACCGGAAATGTTTACTCTGCAATGGCAGGACTGTTGGTTGCAATTTTATTTTCTTACCGTGAAAAATCACTTACGACTGTAGCTTTATTATCATGTACTACCGTATTTATTATTGAACTTCTTTTTAAAATTTTTTAATCCATATAACAATTCCCAAAGTAGATTTTTTAAACATATCTACTTTGGGAATATTAAATCCATTTTTATTTCTGCATGAGTCCTATCGCGCTTGAATAAAAAATCACTCTGCTAATTGCGCATCTCGTAAATAATAATAGGTATTCCCATCTTCAAAATATGAATCAAATTTTCCTTCAACACATATTTTATCACCTAAGCATGGATATTGCTCCGTATAAGCATAATCTTCGCTAAGTTTAAATTCTATCCCTTGAAAACAACAAGCTGTCGCATCAGAAACAATACAAGCATAGTAAATTTTTCCTGTTGTATCGTCTTCATATATATCACATGTACCTTCTATTTTGATATTCTTTCCGATATAATCATCCGGAGCCATCAAAATAGTATACACTTCTCCATACACCATCGTATCAGAAAGTAATGTTAAATCAATTATTTCATTCTCTCCACTTTCAGACTCCATTTGTGATTCACTATTTTCTGCATTAGTATGTTTTACAGGTATCTTATTTTTACTTTTATCATTACCACAATTTGCAAATGTGATAATTGCCAACGTACACACTAACAGACTAATAATTCTTTTCATTTGCTCAATCTCCCCCTAATTAATCCGGTCAAATAACATAACAAAAATGATACTACATTTACAGCAACAATAGTAGAACCCACCGGTGTTCCTGCAAGTATTGAAGTTATCATACCCATAAATGCACATAAAACCGAGAATATAGCCGAACTGATACTTACCATTTTAAAATTTTTAAACAAATGCATTGCTGATATTGCCGGAAAAATAACCAATGCTGATATAAGCAGTGAGCCTACAAGGTTCATTGCCAGAACGATTATCACAGAGACCATAACAGCTATAAGAAGATTGTATCTGTCAGCATTAACGCCTGTAGATTTTGAAAAGTTTTCATCAAATGTTATCGCAAAAATTTTATTGTAATTGAAAATATATAATATAATTACCAATACTGATAAAACGATACAAAGCAGCACTTCTTCTTTAGTTAAAGTAAGTATGGATGTCGAACCAAACAATGTACTGCAAACATCACCCGTAAGGTTCGCTGAGGTTAAAAAAATATTCATCAACAAGTACCCAAATGCTAATGCTCCCACTGATATCATCGCTATGGCTGCATCACCCTTTATCTTTGCATTCTGACCTGTCTTTAATAATAAAATTGCACTGACAATCGTCACCGACATTATAAGCCACATGTTATTAGTCAAATTTAACACACTTGCAATAGCCATTGCTCCAAAAGCTACATGTGAAAGTCCGTCTCCTATATATGAAAAACGTTTTACAACAAGCGTAACGCCAAGTAATGATGAGCATAATGCAATCAAAACACCGACAATCAACGCATACTGTACAAACGTAAACTGCATATACATTATTAGTTTATCAATCATTATTCTGTCCCCCCTTTTGCTGCATCAAAAAAATCTTACCTGCATCACTTACCATATATTCATCTCTTGTTCCAAAAAACATTTCACCACTAATATGAAGAATATGACTTGCATAACATAGTGCAGCCTCTATATCGTGTGAAATCATAATAATTGTTATGCCATCTTTATTCAAATCTTTAATCAGACTATACATTTCGGAAGTCACCTTCGGATCAAGTCCTGCTACGGGTTCATCTAAAAGCAGCAACTTTTTTGTTGCACATAATGCTCTTGCAAGGAGAACTCTTTGCTGCTGTCCGCCTGAAAGTTCACGGTAACAACGGTCAGCTAAATCCGTAATTCCCATCCTATCCATGTTTATTTTAACCAGTTCTTTTTCTTCTTTGTTGTAAAACGGTCTGAAACCACAGCGTCCCTGGCATCCTGAAAGAACTATTTCTTTCACGGATGCCGGGAAATCTTTTTGTAATTCTGTCTGCTGTGGAAGATAGCCTATCTCGTTCTTTTTCAAACCGTCACCAATCAAAATCTGGCCTGAAAGCTGCTCTCTTAAATTAAGCAATGTTTTTATCAGTGTAGTTTTTCCTGCACCGTTTTCTCCCACTATACACAGATAATCACCTGGATTTACAGTAAAATTAATATTCTCTATTAAAACATTTGAATCATATCCAAGAGACAGATTCTGAGCAGTGAGTAAAGCCATCTATAAACCTCCTATTTTAAAGCTTCTTTTAAAACATCAAGATTGTTTTCCATAATTGACAAATATGTAACTCCATCTTTTACATCTTGCGAAGTAACAGATTGCATAGAATCCAATGTAAGAATTTTCTGATTCTTATCCTTTGTGTTTTCTACAATAGTTTCTGCTATTTCATGATTATTTCCTTCTATTGTCATGACTGCTCCAAGTGAAAGTTCATCTGTCTTTTTTGCAAGAAATGTAATTGTCTCAAAACTTGCTTCTGTTTCAGCTGAGCAGCCTACAAATGCAGCATAGTATGTCATACCATAATCATCTGTCATATAACGGAATGGAAAACGATCTCCAAAAAGAAGTGTTTTTACTGATGCATTATCAACTGCATTTCCATATTCTTTATCAAGTGCATCAAGTTTTTCTATATAGCTTTCTGCATTTTTTTTGTAGTTTTCTGCATTGGCACTGTCTATTTTCTGAATCTCTTCTGAGATATTTTTTACTATCTTTTCAGCATTTTTAAGTGACAGCCATACATGTTCATCGTATTCAGTTTCTTCTTCGCCTTCTTCTTCCTCTTCTTCCTCTTCTTCCATTCCCTCAACAACCTCTTCTTCCTTAATGTCATCTTTAAGAACATCCATCAGATTAATAACTACCATATTTTTATTAGTCGATTCTGCAAGGGCATCCTCAACCCATTCATCAGATTCTCCACCAACATAAATAAACATATCACAATCAGATACTCTCATAATATCTTCTGCTGACGGCTGATAACTGTGAAGATCCACGCCATTGTCAAGAAGCATGGTAACTTCTGCATTTTTAACATTTTCACCTAATACATTATTTACCCAGTCATACTCAGGAAAGATTGTTGTAACAATCTTTAATTTATCGTCAGAACCACTCTGTACTTTTTTTTCCGAACTGCACGCCAAAATATTGCAGGCAATTAAAACGACTGCAATCATAATCGATATATATTTTTTCATTATAAAACCTCCGATTTTTGTTTTTTGATACGAAAAATAAACCTAATAGAGCTGTTATTTAATGATCTAGTCGGACTTTTTTTGAGACCGGCGTCTCAAATACAAGAATATTAATAAAAATATTAACAGACATTATACTTATAAGAGGAATGAGTATTGTAACTATTTGCGGAATTATAAATTCACAAATCTGATGAAGAGTATTCTCACATTGTGCAATACATGCACAAACCGGACAATCTTCCCCCGTACATTCATGTTCTATCTCATGTGAAATATAAAAAGCAGAAAACATCACAATAAAAAGTATCACAATCCCTATGATACATGACATAATTTTCTTCATTTTTTTTATATCGTGATGGCTCATTGTTCTTTTCTCCCACATGCAACGTATATAATAACGATTTAAATTATGGCATTTATTTTTAAAAATGTCAACAAAAAATGAGCTGCCGTTTCACAATATTAATTGCTACTTCGGCAGCTCTCATATTAATTCATGTTATTTTTTAATCTTAATCTTTACTTTCTTTGTCTTTCCTCCAACTTTTGCAGTAAGTTTTGTAGTTCCTTTTGTCTTAGCTTTAATTGTAACAGTTACAACAATTTTACCCTTAGACACTTTGTATTTAACCTTGCTTACCGTTACATATTTACTGCTTGTACTGAACTTAAAGTCTTTCTGTGTAATCGAAGGATTAAATGCAGCACTCTGATTGTTTGCGGTTACCGTAAATGTAAGCGTTGCTGTCTTTCCTACTTTTACATTCAATGACGACTTAGAAGCTGCTATCTTCTCAAGCGGATTAGTAACTGTTATACCAATCTTCTCAATTGATTCACCATATTTAACTGTTATTGTAGCTTTAGATGCACCCTTTACTGAAGCCGGTACGCTAACGGTTATCTTTCCATTGTTAATCTTTGCTGTTGCTATATTAGCATCTGATGATACTACTGTAATATCTGAATCTTTTCCGGCATTGCCTTCCATATCTTTAATTGTGTATGTTACATCTTCGCTCTTACCTGCATCCATTGTAAGACTTGTATTTAAAAGTGTAATCTTTCCAGGATCTGTTCCAAGATTTGCAACCTTATATCCTAATTTCATAATGTTATTACGCATGTTGTCATTTGTAGGAACATAACATCCGTTTGTGAAGAATACAAAGTATGCAGTATCTGAAGGAACTGTAACTGTAACAGGATCTTCTGTTTCACTTACTGACGGCTTATCATAGTGACTGTCATGACTCAATTCTTCACTCATTTCAGATACACCAAATGCCTTAACAAGTCTTCCGTCTGCATCTGCTACATACAAACTTGCAAATCCACCTAAAGAATATGCTTTGTCAAACAGGTAAGTAACGCTTGAAGCTCCCTGTACGCTGTATGCCTGTACCGTTCCTGAACTATTGTAGTCTCCGTATATGCTTTCAGAAGGATACTCTTTCTGTGGTATTGCGGAAATAACCTGTATACTTGAACCATAGCTCTTCTTATTATTTACATTATCCAATTTGTCATTTGAAGAAACATTGTAGAATACTACCGGTGTCTTCTTGTAGCCATTCTTTACATCTTTTTCTGTTACTTTTGATGTATAGGTCTTTCCGGTTTCTCCCGGAACAATTACAAGATTATCATCATCGTCATAATCATACCACTGATATGTATAACCAAATTCATCCTCATTTAATGCTTCTGCATAATAGTCAACATTTCTGCCATCTACTGCAAATCTGTTTTCGGCAAATACTGATACTCCAAAATTTTTCTTCTCAAATGAATATCCGCTGCCTTCAATACTTGCAGTATATGTCCATTTATCAAGTTCGTCTTCAGTTGTTATTGTACATTCAATAGTTTCTCCTATATTATCATAGTTTAATCCTGTAATAGTACATGTAGCATCCGTAGAAGCAAGCTGTACCCATCTGTTCTGGATATTATCAAATTTTGACCAGCTATATTTAATATTTCTTCCACTCAATGTAGCTGCCTTAGCTGATAACGTAACATCAACATTACCTTTAGTATTTGGAAGTATGATTAATGTTGATTTTCCTGTCGCATTATCTTCAGCATCATTTACGTAGTAATCTTCAACACTTCCTGCTGTAATCGCAGAAGCTGATGATTTATCAAATCTGATATCATCTGACGGTCTTACTACTATAAAATCTGTTCCTACATATTTAGAACCATAATATGCTCTAAATGTATATGTGCCATAATCATCCGCTGTTAATGCGTCTATCGTATATGTTGCCTCATGTGATTTAAGTACAACATCGTTTTTAGTCCATACATATGTAAGGTCTGTCAATTCTTTAGAACCTTTTATTACAATCGGATCAAGAGTCAGGGCAGTTCCCTGATTTCTTACTATAACTCCGCCACCTTTATAGCCTAATGAACAAATGTCTCCTTCGCTTCTTTCAACAACGTTAAAATCAACAACTTCATACTCTGTTCCATCTGAAACTTCACATATATATCTTCCATAATCCGAATAGCTTACAGCATCTATTGTATATACAGAAGATGTAGCTCCATCAATGGCTATCTGTCTGCCTGAATTCTCGTCCATGTAATACCATCTGTATGTTAATGTTTCACCCTGTCTCTGTGTAAATGCATCGACTGCCATTTCAGCTTTCTCTCCAATATTTCTTTGAAGTTCAGAACCAAAAATGTTTTTTACACCTATACTTATTAAACCGCTTCTTCCTGTGTATTTAACTACATTAAATTCAGTATAATCAACAAGTTCACCGGTTTCTTTATCGTATGCTTCAACATAATATATTCCGAAATCATTCTCTGTGAGTTTTTTCGTAATAACAGCTGATGTTTCGCCCATATCCTGTACAAAATCATTAAGTAATTCATCTGAACCTGTTGCATTTGATATGCATTTGGTAAATTTCCAACGGAATCCGTATTTTCCGGTATTATCAACATATCCAAATCTTACTGTATCGCCTACTCTGTTTGCACCATCATATCCGTATTCTTTAACAATTTCCAGTCCTGATTCTTCTTTCACACCACACTGTGCAAGCTTGAATCTTATAGTAGGTAATAATGTTGTAATTCCGGTAGCTGTTTCTGTTACAAACGGATAACATGTATATTCACCATAATCACTATTCTCTACTTTCTGGATTTTTAATGCATTACCATCTGCTCTCTCTACTAATTCTTCGTAATCTGCATAACCAAAAGTATAATCATCATAGTAGTATCCTTCATTGTATGCTCCGTCTTTTATTGTCTTTGTCCACTTGCATGAAAGTGTATATCCGTCAAGTAATTTTGAATCAACTCTCATTTCCACGCTATCACCAAGCTGTCTCTTTGCCGTATATGGTGTTGCTCTTACTACAGAGTTCTTTAATTCTACTGTATTGTCTGCTGCTGTGATAATAAATGTACGAATATCTACGTTACGTCCATTTGAAACTACACATACATACTCTGTAAAATCTTCTGCTTTTAATGCATCTATTGTAAATGATGCATCTACTGTGTCTGAATCCTTCACTCTCGTGTAATTTATTGCACTGTCAGCATTTCTCTTATACCAGCGATATGTAATTGTCCCCTTAGAACCTGTTGTATCAACAGTCATGACTGCTTTTTCGCCAATTTTTTTGTTCTTAAGCATTGTATTCTGTGGTGTACTTATTACAAGAGCGTTTGCTTCGTCTACGATGAAATCAACTTTATCCGTATATTCTTTTCCATCTTTTTTAAATGTAACATCACATTCGTATGAACCGAAATCATTTTCTTTGACTGAATCTATTACAAATGTATTATTTGTCTGTTTTTCCTGTACTTCTCCATTCTTAATCCATACATATGTTGCTGTATATCCTGCTACTTCAGGAGAAATATTCACTCCAAGTTCAACTTTTGAATATATTGCAGCTGCAAAACTTCTTGCTGTAGCTCTGTATGCGTGCGGCTCTATATCTTCATTTTTAGCAGCCTGTACATCCATTAATGTATAAATAAATCTGTTCGGAAGCTCACCGACAACAGGTGTGTCATCACTTCTCATTTTTGATACTGAAAGCCTGTATAAACCTGCACAGTCTGAAGAATATTTAGCAATTGAAAGTACGTTATCTTTCATTGTTATATTATCTGTTGCTTTTACTTCTACATATTTTTCTTTAGCTGCATCATATTTTTCCCATTTATATGCAGCTTTAAATTTGTCAATTGCATTTTTACTATCATCTACAATTTTAAATGCAGGTGCTTTTAATGTAACTGCTTTATCTTTTTGAGCTTCAATTGTTTTTTCTGTGCGGTCAACTGTCTCTAATGCCTGATATGTACCTGTGTACTCGTTAATCTCTACCTTGAATTCTGCTTTACATTTTACTTTTGTTGCTTTATTAACTGCTACTACAACATATTTGTATGTTGGAACAAATTTTCCATAATCAACAACTGTTGCTTCACCTGACTTATATGTGTTCTGATAAAAGAAGTCTGATGACTTAAGTGCCTCTGTTGTATATGAATACTTTCCATCTGCAGCAGCTTTATTTTCCACGTCTACCCATTTTTCTGTTTCTGCAATACTTCCATCTGCATTATTAACATATGTACATTTCTGAAGCTTTACAGATTCTATTTCATATTTTTCTTTGTCTTTAACATCTACCCCTAATTTAAATGAAACCTGGTCTCCAACATTAGCCGTAAATGATGAATTTGAATATTCTTCTTCAGAAGTAATATTTTCTCCTGTTCCTTCATCATAATCATTTCTCGTGTTATGATTATCCGGTTCAATCCATGTAGAATCTTCACTTACATTAAAAATAGATTCAGCAATTCTTACATATACAGCAAAGTTGTAAACTGCTGTTCCTGCAGCCTTCGTTAAATCTGCAGTTCCATCACTCTTCTTTTCATAAGCTGTAGCCGTAAGCTTATACCTTGTCATTTTATCCGGAGCTTTTTTCAAAACATATTGTGCCTCCGTAGCACCTTCAATAGTATCATATTTTGCTCCATCTTCTGAAGATGACCACTGAAATTTAACATCATACTTATTCTCATCATACACGACATCTGTAGGTGTTAATGCTATATTCTCTGAACCACCTGCTACGACTAATTCTGTATATAATTCAGTACTTACATACTGTGGTGTGTTATCAGGATCTATAAATGCTACCGGATTACTGTTATAAAAATCCTCAGATTTTACAACCGTAAATAATCCGGACTCATAATTTGCAATCTCTATCTCTTCATTGCTCCATGTATCATTGTTATAATACGAATATACTAATTTCGCCTTAAATCTATACTGTGTTGCATAACCACCATCAGTAAACGCATTACACAATAAAGCTTCATTTCCATTTACATACCGCTCATTCATTTCAGTTATCCACTCATTTGATGCACTGCTCTTTTTTTCGAGTGTATAGACATATTGATATTTTTCTTTATCTGCTCCCTCTGCAAAATTATATAAAGGTGCCTGAAGTGAGCCGGAATCTTTTGCAACTTTTTCCTTCTTTTCTCCAAATCCGCCGTCTGTAAATCCTGTACCTCTTGATATCCATTCTATATCAAATGTTAAATCATTGGCTTTTTCCACGTTCTGATATGAGTATTCATCTGTAGAAAATTGTAATTCATAAGTTTTCTTACCTGATAGTTCTGAAAATGCACCATTTGCATCTTTTGCACATTCATAATACGAACTCGCTATTTGGGAAATTGCACTGTAGTTTACGTCTTTATACACATCAAACAATCCTGTTTTATCCAAAATATTTATTTGATCAAAATAAATTATAGTATTTTCTGAATTTTTTATCTCATCCGCTGTCGGTTCATCTGCTGTATCTTCCTTACCTACAGAAAAGAATGATACAGCAAAATCATTTCCCTGAACTAAAGTCTTAGGATACTTTATATAATAATAATTATACGTATTCTTTATAACTTCTTCATACTCACTTGTCTCCTCATTATACTCCCATTGACTGTTGCTAATCGTATCCTTAAATATTAATTTATACCCAAATTGTTCCTCTGACCCATTGCCATCATTTGCCTTTGCAATCCCCAAATTGCTGTATGGCAACTGTGTTATGGTCATTATTACGACCATAAGTAACGATAAAATTCTCTTTTTTTGCTTCATATGTTTTCCTCCTTTGCATATGTTTTTGCAAGTTTATTGATACATAACACTTCTTTATTATAACACATGTATTTATTTTTGTACACCAAAACTTATACATTTTCACTTATATTTCTACAATATATATGGCGTTTTTAGTAATTTTTCACAGTATATGGCGTTTTTTAAAAAAAGTCATGCGTTTAAAACAACGCATGACTTTTTTATATGTTATATTTGTTCTATTTACATAATACAGATGCTATGTAAGTAGAATATGTTTCTGTCTTCTTTGTATACTTATCCTTATATGTAATCAATACATGTGTATATGCAAAAAGACTGTCATTTGAGTTTTCACTCTTGTATGAATAATTTTCATCTGATGATGAACTGCTGTATTTATAAACACTCTGCTGATGATTAATCTTTATCGTTCCACCATTCTTAAATTTTTTATATCTTTCTTCTGTTGTGTAACCACTTTCATTTTTTACTTTGACATTATACGTATACTGAAGACTTTTAATTGTATATCCTGATGAAAGACCAACTTTAATCTTACAACTCTTTTTTTTCGTTCTTTCAAGATATCCGTAATTCTTTCCATCAATCTTCACAAACTTAATCGGTGAAGGATAATTGTATACTGTTATTTTCTTTTTACTGTTATCAGAAAGTGTAACTGTAAGTATATACTTACCTGCCTTATCTGCTATTGTCTGGATAGTGTATGAATTTGTGTCAACTGTACCATTATTCTCATAATAATTTCTATCAGTAACCTTCACTATCATTGAACTGTTGCTTGGCTTCACACTCTTAATTGTCTTTTTACCTGACAAAGAAAAACTTGTATAAGAACTTGAACCCGGGTAAGAACGTATTGCGGTCGGAAATGCTTTGGTGTTATCCTTTGCAGCCTTAACAGGTGTTACAGGCATGCACAAAGCTACAACCACTAACGTCAACACCATAAATAATAATCTTTTCATTCTCTTCATATAAGAATCCTCCTTTTGTTGGTTTTGACTAAAAGTACATGTTTATTATATAATATTTTATGCATTTTTGCAAGAAGTAATACTTTTATTCATGCATTTTATAATCTTTATCATCATCAATAATTGATATCATAATATCAGCAATATATGGATCAAACTGACTTCCCTTACACCTCTCTATTTCTGCTCGTGCTTCCGCCTGACTTTTAGGAACTGCATATGTACGTGTTGATGTCATTGCATCATAACAGTCAGCAAGACATATGATACGTGCAGCCTCAGGAATCTCATCTCCTTTTAAACCGTCAGGATATCCTTTTCCGTTATATCTTTCATGATGGCTCCTTGCACCACTTGCAAGCTCCGGCATAACCGAAATCTGTTTAAGTATATTATATCCAATTACCGTATGCTCTTTTATTTTCGCAAATTCTTCATCTGTAAGACGACTTGTTTTATTTATGATATCTTCATTTACTCCTATTTTCCCAATATCATGAAGCAATCCCATCTCATATATTGTTTCCAGCTCCTGTTCGTCTTTTCCCATACGTCTTGCAATTTCTTTTGAATACTCTGCAACTCTTTTGGAATGTCCATTAGTATAATGGTCTTTTGCATCTACAGTCTTTGAAAGCGCAAGCATCATCTCCCTTGTCAGTGACTCTGCCCGACGGTAATGTTCTGTATCATCCGTAAACATATAAACTTTTCCGGTAACCTGATTTTCATCAATAAGCTTGTTCTCCTTTGGTGTATATTTTTTCTCTCCAATATCCAGCGTCTGATTATTTTCTATAAGGTAAATAATTTGTTCAAGAGCTTTAACCGGTTCATTCTCAATTATTGGTATTATTGATTTCGCTTTTTTATTATATCTGACTACCACCCCATTCTCATCCGTAATTATGACCCCCTCTGAAATCTGGTCCATTACAAAATCAGTAGCAAGCTCCTTCGTTCCAAGCATATCATATTTAAAAATAGCCAGATAAAAAAATATTGTCGCTATTGTATATCCACAGGCAGTCATATCATATCCCGGTACCAGATGAATCAGTTCTAAAGCATAAAATATACTGTCAACCAGAATTGCTGCAATTATAAAAATCAACTGTTTCCTTTTTCTGTTATTTGTCTGAGAAAGCAATCGTTTAATAAGAAGAGATAATCCATATCCTATATAAATAATTACTATAATCGAATACATATAATGCCAGATACCGTTTGTATGGACAATATGAGGAAACAATCCTCCTTTTACAAATTCAAATGATGTATAGTATAATTTGTTATGATGTAAAGAAAGCACAAGCAAATATGTAATTATGTTAAAAACCGATAAAGCGCCTGATATTATTTTATTGCTTTTTTTATTACATAACATTATAACAAAATGCAGCATGGCAAATGGAATCCAGACACGTCCAAGATATGAAAACTGCCATGAAAGTGTGGCGGCGTTTTCAGTCTTTGATTTCATAATAGCCAGATATCCAGCGTTATTTATCAATGTTGCCATTGTATAAAAAAACAGCCAGCTGTGCGCTACTTTCTTCCATTTTCTCATCACATACACACACATAATGAGCATAAGCACAATGCTGCAATATTGAATTATCAAAAGTTTATCATACGTACTCATAAGTAACTTCCCCATCTTTATTTTGACAAATTACATAATCTTCCATTTTTTCGTCTCAAAATAATGGTCAACCGCACCCAATATTTCTTTTCTGCTCATGGATTTTAAAAGATATCCCTGCGGTTTGAGCTGCATAACCTTCATAACACTCTCTTTATCTGATTTTCCCGTCAGAAAAATTATAGGTATATTGGTCATTCCCTGCTCTGCACGTATCATTTCCATCATTTGCGGACCATTTGTCACCGGCATATCATAATCAAGTAATATCAAATCCGGTGTGTGTGTCGCCATATATTTAAGTGCCTGCATACTCGACCTTGTTATGGTGACTGAATACTTATCTGAAAGCCATTCTTTCATCATTTTTAAAAATGTCAAATCATCATCAACTAATAAAATATTTTTTCCTTTTTTTCGTTCTTCGTCAACATCACAAAGTTTTTTTATTCCGGCAACTACACTCCTCATGTCAAATGGACGTTCAAATTCACCATAAATCAATTTGGTTGTTATTACCCTTTTTATTTCCTCATTTTCTTCGTTATATCCGGCAATACATATCATCTTTTCATCTTCTGCACATATGTCTTTGATATAAACAAGCACATTTGATATTTCTGTTAAAAAACTTCCCCCTAATATAAAATAAATATCTGTATCTTCCCTTTCTCTTCCAATCATCTGAATATCCGGCTCCACAACTTTAGTTTCTATCCCGGATTGAGTTAAATTTTTTTCAAGCGCATCCTTCATAAAAGAAACTCCCTTGCTTATAATTAAAATTTTACTTGCCATATTTCTTCCTCCTTTCATTTATTTCAATATCTTCGTAAATAACTCATAGTTTATTTCTTCTGCTGCCTTAATAAGTTCATCGCACCTTTTTCTTTCATCTCCGGGTATCTTATAATTTTTCAATCCCTCTATAATCTGAACGGCACTGTCATAATCAGAAAATGACATAAATTCTTTAATAGCCGTATACGCCTCCATTAACTCATCCTGAGAAATTTCTTTACGTTCATCTTTTTCTTCTTTTTTATCAGATATCAACAAAGTGTTCCCCAGTCTCCTGTATCTGCTTATTAATTCATCTATGTGACTGTTAATCGTTTCAATATCATTGTCATTGCCTGCTTTCTCCAGTTTTTCTGCAAGGTTTCCCAATTCCGTTGCGCCTATCATCCTTGAAGTACTCTTTAATGCGTGTACCTTAATTGTTAAATTTTTTATATCATTATCATGATAATATCTTTCTATTTCATCAGCATTATCCAAAGTTTTCCCGGCATATATATTTATCGTATTTATATAAGACTCCATTGTGCCACAGAATGTTAATCCTGTTTCAGTATCTATCTCTTTAATCGTGGTAAGCCATTCCGGAAGATTATCACTAACCAACTCTTCATCTTCATTTTTTTTCAATTTAGACTCTGGAAGGTAATGTAAAATCATCTGTTCCAGTTTTGCAGGTTCAACCGGTTTTGTGATATAATTATCAAATCCCGCCTGTAAATATTTTTCCCTCGATCCTGATACAGCATTTGCTGTCAGGCATATTACCGGTGTATCGTTATTTAGATTATCTTTCATTTCTCTCATTTCTTTAAGTGTCTCTATACCGTCTTTTTCCGGCATCATATGATCTAAGAATATTACATCATATTTTTTTTGTTTTACATAAGATAATGCTTCATCACCACTCTGACCTGTGTCTACTTTTACACCAGTTTTCTTTAAAAGACTTACAAATACTTCAAGATTCATTTCAGTGTCATCAATAAACAGTATTTCTGCATCCGGAGCTATAAAACTTTCTTCATATTTCTTTGCTAAAGACGGATTTTGAATTCTGTTAAAATCAGCTGACGGCTCACTGCTGACAACCTTTTGTTTTATCGAAAACGAAAATACGGAACCTTTACCATATTCACTTTTAACAATCAATTCACTACCCATCATTAATAGCAAACGCTTGGTAATCCCCATTCCAAGTCCTGTCCCCTCTATTTTTCTGTTACGTTCGCCTTCGAAACGTTCAAAATCTGAAAACAGATTTTTCAAATCATCAGGCTTTATACCTATTCCGGTATCTGATATACTAACATTCATATTAACATAATCTTCGCCGCATTTATCACATCCTACTTCAAACAATATATAACCTTTTTCAGTATATTTAACCGCATTGGTTAAAATATTTGTTATAATCTGCTTGATTCGTATCTCATCTCCATTGAGCAATCTTGGAATATTATTATCGAATTTAAGTTTTACTTCAAGACCTTTTGCATCTGCTCTCTGTTGTATCATGCTGACAAGATCAATTAAAACCGATGCCGGCTCATAATCAACCGGAATTATCTCTAACTTTCCGGCTTCTATCTTTGAAAAATCAAGAATGTCATTGACCAATCCAAGCAATGTATTTCCTGCACTCCTAATCTTATTTGAATAGTTTAAAATAGACCTGTCATTACATTCCCTCTGTATCATCTCATTCATTCCAATAATCGCATTTATGGGAGTTCTTATATCATGGGACATATATGCCAAAAATGCACTCTTTGCTTCATTTGCACTGTCTGCAAGTTTTTTCTGTTTTTCAAGTTCTTTTGTATACAGATAATATTGAGTATTGTCCACCATTGCATATAATGTTCCGATAGATTCTTTTCCACTTGTCATTTCATTTTTTTCCAGGGTATAAATACAATCGTCTTTTGTCAGGTTCTCTCCTGATTCAAGTGTTTCAATTATTTCCTGAGGAACATTTCCTGAACCGGCGTGCAATTCGGGATAAATCTTTTTTGCCACTTCATTATAGTATTGGACAATGCCATTGCTATCTACTGCTATAATTCCTTCTGATAATCTGTCAATCATATATTCACGTGCAATCTCTCTTGTCCCCATTAAATCATATCTCAAAATAGCTATGAACATGAAGACTGTTCCCATGAAGTATCCAATCATTGTAACATCATAGAATTCCGTAATACCATGAATACCTACAATCTGTATAATAAAGAAAGCGCCTTCAACAAAAATAGCAAACATAACCATTAAAAAGCGCTCTTTTCCTATATGACCTTTTTCTTTAATATATGCCTTAAAAATCACTCCAAGGCCAATCAGCACATAAGTAACCTGCAATATCATGTTAAATTGATGCCATATTCCATCAGTATGTATAAGTTTTGGGAAAATCCCATTCGCATCAAATCTGATTATATGATAGTACAGATTATGCTTTTGCACTGTACAAATAACAGTATAGGTTATCATATTTATAAGGAATACAGAATTTCGTATAAACTTTGGGATATGTTTTCCACATAATTCCATAACAAATAAAAACATGAAAAATCCAAACCACTCACGCCCAAGATATGAAAATCTTAAAGCCATCAGATATTCTCCCTCTGTACGGGATTTCAGTTCAAACAAATATCCCAGGTTATTTATAAGACCTGTTATACAACTCAAAAGCAGATATGAATGAATTACTGTTCTCATTCTACGAAAAACAACAAATGATTCCAACACAAATCCCAATATAGATGTATATTGAACTATCAACAAGACTCTTTCCATATAATCATCCCCAATCCATATATGATAACCTATTTTATATACTTATTATTTATTTTCTTTTTCTAAATATTTATAGAGTGTTGCCGCAATTGCAGCACCTGCCAATGGTCCCGCAATAAAAACCCATATCACTTTTATCGGCTCCGGATTACCGCTTATCATGGCAATTATTGCCGGTGCAAGACTTCTTGCAGGATTAACACTTGTTCCTGTTAAACCGATTCCCAAAATATGAATTCCTGTCAATGTAAGACCGATAACTAATCCTGCCAGTGAACCGTGAGTCTGTTTTTTTGAAGTAACACCCAGTATAGTCATTACAAAAATACATGTAAGAACCGTCTCTACTATCAATCCTGCTATAGCAGAATTTCCTACACCTCCGATTCCGTTGCTTCCATATACGCCCGTCATATCTACAATATTACCGAGACTGAATATGGCAGCCAGCACACCTGAACCTGCAAGTGCACCAAGACACTGTGCTACAACATAACCAACAAACTCTTTTGCATTCATTCCTCCAGATATTAACACACCCAGAGAAACGGCCGGATTCACATGTCCTCCTGAAATATTACCTACACTGTAAGCAAGCGCAACTATGGCCAAGCCAAATGCAAATGCCGTAAGCACATATCCTCCGCCCATGGCATAATCGCAGCCTACCGTCATAGCTGTTCCACATCCGATTGTTACAAGAATAAATGTACCGATAAATTCGGCCATATACTTTTTAAACATTTTCTTAGCTACCTCCAAATTTAGTGTAATAATCATTCTACTATTTTAACATACATAACCATGAAACTCAATGTTGTATTCAAATTTACAGATACGGATTATTTTATTATCTGAAACTCTTAACCCAGTTCACAAGTGAATCATGATATACGTTTTCCATAACCGTTCTTCTCATTTCATCCGTAACCGGTCCGTTCATACTCATTTTGTTAATAATTGAAAGCTGCAATTCTTCAATTGTCATCTCCTCATACGCCACTCCCGGTCTTACATGTTCAGGAAGTTTTGTTTCCTCTTTTTTTGCCTCTTCTTTTTTTATTTCTTTTTCCACTTCTGTATATGAGATTGGAACATACTCGTTTGCAGTACTGTCAAGCGGCAGGAAAATATCTCCATAATTTGCTCTTATACATAAGTTAAGACTGCCATTTTCAGTCTTAAGTTTCTCACCCGAAAGCACTCCCACGTATTCATTTATGCCTTCTGCCGGCAAATTAAACCATGCATCATTGTCATCATTATTTACCGCAATTATTACATTTTCATTTTCTAATTTTCTTGAAAATGCGTATTGTCTAGTTGTTAACGATAACTCTCTGTAACCGCCATAAGACAACGCTTTTACATCCTGTCTGACTTTTCCGAGTGCTGCAATTACTTTTGTAATAACATTTTCATTTATTGCATTTTTATAGTCATCCAGAGATAACGCCGGCCTTAACGATGCATCCGAACTTTTTTCTTTTCTACCTTCAATTCCAAATTCAGAGCCATAATATAAAGACGGCACTCCCGGAAGAGTATAAAGCAATATATGTACCGGTATCATATGTGCCTTATTATTAAGCTTTGTATATATCCTCTCCACATCATGATTATCTACAAAATTATAGAGTCTGAGCCCTAAAATATTTCCTCCGGCCATATCATACAGTCTTTTAACCGTATGTGCTATTTCAAAATAATTATGATCATTATGTCCGGAATAAAATGCTTTGTGCAATGTATAATTTGTTACCGCATGAAGCGTACCGCTGTTTACCCATCGTGTATAATCCCCATGAATTACTTCTCCCATAAGCCAGAAGTCCTCTTTTACTTCATTTGCAACGTGTCTCATTGCCTGCATATATTCAAAGTCAAGCACATCCGCAGCATCAAGTCTTATTCCGTCTATATCAAATTCACTTACCCAATATCTGATGATATCACAAATATAATCCTTTACTTCCGGATTTCTCTGGTTTAATTTCGCCAAAAGATTGTATCCGCCCCAGTTTTCATAAGAAAATCCATCGTTATATTCATTATTACCATAAAAGTTAATATTCAGATACCAGCCTGTATATCTTGAGTTTTCTCTGTGCTTTTTTACATCCTGAAATGCAAAAAAATCGCGGCCGGTGTGGTTAAACACACCATCAAGTACTACCTTAATTCCCTTTTCATGACATTTTTTTACAAAATTAACCAGGTCTTCATTTGTTCCAAGTCTTGAATCCAGTTTTCTGTAATCTGTCGTCTCATATCCATGTCCGACTGACTCAAAGAGTGGTCCTATATACAATGCATTACATCCAATCTCTTTGATGTGGTCTATCCATGGAATAAGGGTGTTGAGTCTGTGAACAGGCTCACCGTAACCATTCTGTGCCGGTGCCCCCGTGAGTCCCAGCGGGTAAATATGATAAAATATTGCTTCGTCGTACCAAGCCATGTTTAGTCCTCCTATTTTTCTTTATCGTTATAATACATTACAATCCTGCATAATACGCAAACAGCCTTTCATTCATCTTTTCATTTGAATTTTTAAGATGATAGTCTCTCGTACCACACACTAAAAATTCCATCGAAACATTTAATAACGCACTTAATCCATATAGATTATCCACCGTCGGCATACATTTACCGTTCAACCATTTATATACACTTTGTACACACGATAAGTTAAGATAATCTTTTATTTCATTCACACTCACTCCTCGTATTCTCATTATAAACTGCAATTTTTTTGCACTTTTTTTTACACTGACCTGTGGATACATGAACTCACCGTTACTGAAAACTTATAAAAAGTTATAAACTTTTATGTTTCGTTCCTACTTCAACGTGTATGCGTTCGTAATCATTTCTG
>CAMHLZ010000053.1 GCA_946186125.1 uncultured Lachnospira sp.
TGAACGTGAAAAGGCAGAACGAGAGGCAAAAGAAAAAGGGTTATCTGAGACAGTCGGCTAGACTGTCCTAGAAATACCCCTGTGATAGTGAAGCATGACTGTGACGTAAATCATGAATTCTGATTTTTTTCACGCCCGATGCCTTACAACCTCTTTCCATCTCATGACCAAGATAGGATTTTGTAAAACTGAACATCCTCTCACTTTCACCTATCTCATAAAACATTCCAAGATAATCTTTAATCTCATCACACAAAAATGGGGGCAAAGTGATAATTCGATTACTTTTTACCGTCTTAGGTGTCGTAATAATATCCTCCCCCTTCGAGCGATGAAATGTTTTATTAATTCGCAATGTCTGCTTTTCAAAATCAAAATCACTTGGCGTAAGTGCCAGCAACTCTCCTGAACGAATTCCCGTCCAATATAAAAGCTCAAAAGCATAATAGGAACGCGGCTTGTCCATCATTACCTCTGCAAATTTTAGATACTCTTCTTTCGTCCAAAATTGCATCTCCTTTGGCACCTCCTTACCAATGGTTCCTGCCAGTGAGGACGGATTCTTCGGAAGATTGTAATATTTCATCGCATGTGCAAATATTGCTGTAAGCTGAGCTTGTATCGTTCTTAAATAGTCCTGAGAATATCTTTCTTCCTTTCCTTCATCCTTAAAGGCTGCCAGAAGCTCATTCTGCCATGCAATCACATCTCTGACTTCAATTTCATCTATCTTACGATTTGCAAAATATGGCAAAATCTTTGTTCTTATGATATGACTTTTCGTCTCCCAGGTACTCTGCTTTAACCTTGATGCCTTGTCCGCTTCGTATATCTCATAGAAGCTACCAAAGGTCATATCAAGCTTCGCCTGAGACTTTAGCATCATCTCATGTTCCCAGGCTACTGCTTCACGTTTTGTTTCAAAGCCACGTTTTTGTGTCTGCTTTCGTTTTCCTGTGATATCCGTATATCGGTATATCACACGCCACTTGCCGGTAGCATTGTCTTTATAAACCGACATATAATCAACTCCTTTCCACTACTCTTTGCTGTAGCACATTCTTTCATAAAAATATGCTTTACTAACTCTTGCAGCTACTGTAATAAGTCCTTTTGCTTTCAATTCCTTATTAAGCTGTCTTACAATCTCATAAGCCTTTGACTTTGAAACTGATAATAGCTCTGCAACTTCATCCACTGTTAAAAATGTCTTTTCTTCCATATTCCCTTTGCCTCCTTTCATTGAATGTTTGATTTGGTGTATTCTCGTCCCCGTTCTGACAGGCAACCCTGCTCGGCGCTGTGCCATCCCTTGTACTTCTATTCCCTTGTACTCAGGCGCTCGCTTCATTATGAAGGTCTTGGCGGTTTGTTCGGTTTCGTACACTCATTCAGTTTTATACTTAACTTTTATCCGTTAAGTTTTGTATGGTTATTATATTAACTCTTTTTAGTTAAGTCAAGACCTTTTTAACAAATAATTAACTTTTTTTGTTAAAGTTCTTCTTGATTACATTATTTACAGGTGTTATACTACACTTAAACAAATTGATTTAACTATAATGCTAATGGCAACATTAACGGACAAAAGGAGGCAACTATGTTAGGAAAAAGAATACGATTATTCCGAAGCAGAAAAGGATTAAAGCAAAAAGAACTCGGTGAAATGTTAGGATTCATGGGTAAAACTTCAGATGTTCGTATCGCACAATACGAAACCGAAGCCCGTACTCCAAAAGATGACCTGATTAAACAATTAGCTGATATCTTTGGTGTTACAACCAGAGCAATCACAGTACCTAATATTGATTCCTATCTTGGATTGATGCATACCTTCTTCGCCCTTGAGGACGAGTATGGATTCCAAATAAGTACTGATAAGGATGGACGTCCATGTATAACTCTCGACGAAAATCATCAGGCTTATGACCAGATAGCACCTATGTTCTTCGCCTGGCTCAGTCAATATTCCAAGCTTAAACAGGGAGAAATCTCCGAAGATGAATACGACAATTGGAGATATAACTTCCCAAACATTGAACCAACCGCCGGCTATGTAAAGAATGCCATCTCTGACAAACTGGATGCCGAACTCCAGGATGCATTATCAGAAGAAATGAAGAAACGAGGTCTGCTTTAATTCCATTTTCCAGTGGCAACAGACCATACAAGTAAGAGACAGATAAAGAAAAAGACCTTACCGAAATTCCTTTCCAGTTTGGAAAAGAACTTCAGTAAGGTCTTATTTAATGCAATTAATATAATATTTCACTTAACACATTTGCGTTAGATTCTGTTGCCAAATCGTTGCCAAAACTTAACACTATTTGTTTGGAATATGTGTAAATAAAGGCTTGATTTTCACAAATGGTTATTCAAACTCATTATGTCCCAGGTCGAACTTAACTTATTTTAGTTAAGTTTTGGTTGAGTATGGGGCATATTTATATATCAATTACACTATTTATTTTGACCTACTGAATGGTTGTTGCCAAACTGTTGCCACGAGATTATTATAGTGTGGATGATGTTTTATTACAAGAGAGCATTTAATACTTTTTTATTTCTTTTTAGTGTTGAAGCAACTCTCTCCAGTTTTCCGGAAACCCCATCGTACTAATCTTGACATACTGATATTTATCAAAAAGCAGTTCAATCTTATCTACAAACAAATTCCAGTGAACATCATTTTTCAGTAAATGCTTCAAGCATAAAAGCACTCCGTATATTCTATTATTCCCTATTCCAACCTGTGTATATTCCTTGTACAATATAGGTGTCTTGGATAATTTAGCATTATATATTCGCCCATAATGTGCACATATATTTCTCACAAATAATTGTATAAATTACAATTGCTTATTCTCATACATATGCACATTTACCAGCTACTATTTATATACCTCTCTGCTCTTCCCCTGTAATTTCTTTTAATAGGACATCAATCCTATGTCTTGCCATATGGTCGCATGATTTTTTTAGCTCATTGCAGTATTGTATAAATCGTTCTCTGTTTTCCATATACATCACATTCATAATATTATACGATGTTCGATACTGAGTTTCTGTCACATCATCAATTGGAAATGATTTCTTATTATACAATTCATCAATATTTCCAGAGACAGCCTTTTTATAATAAGTGTTATTCATAAAACTTCTCAAATTAAATGAATAATCATATGCTAAATCTCCATGTGTTTCTTCAGAAAGATACTGAACATATAATCTAACCAGCTCTATTTTTATATCTTGAATCAACTTATTAATAATATTCCTATTTGTCTCTGATTGAATGTGAATATCTATTGTATATGATAAATAATCCAGTTTTCCATTCACAACCTCTGCGTAAATCATATCATGAATTTTTTGTTCATATTCCGTTAGAATCTGCTTTGTATCTAGCTCTAGATGCTCACTCCATATCAAATATTCATCTGCATACTTAATTAGTTTTCCAATGTTATTCTCCGTTCTAATATTCTCTGCTAGTTTAGGTAATACTAACTTCATTTCTTCATCTGATTTATAATAATTTGCTTTATCCCCTGCATGCAAGAATATCTGGTATTCACCATCAACCTCCTCTGCATTTATCTCAGCTTTATTTTCATAATATTTTTGTATAATATCTGCCATGTTGCCGCTAATACGCACACCACGCAAATAGTGATTTTTTATTCGGAATTCCAATCTATTAGTCAAATTAAATGTTACGTTTGAAACAGGGTCATTATTGGTATCCTCTTTTTCTCTATAATATAATCCATCTGTTGACTCAACAACAATCCCATAACACGCAAGCCTTATTTCATCATAGAATGCATCCATGTATCCATCTTTCAATTGTAACCTCACATCATCATATAGATTTTGAGCCTTTTGAAGCGTTCTCAAATTTCGAACTTTATGTACTTTTAAAAACTGATTTATAAAACCACAGTTAATGTTAAGTTTACTCCAAGCTATATTATCTGTATGTTCTGTCATCTGGTATATTCTATCAATTACTTTTTCACTGTATTTTTCAAATACCTCTTTATTCCTTATTTCCGACGTATTTGCAACAAGTATGACTTTTACATAATTGCACCTCTTAATCTCATCTATAATTCCAAACATTTCCTCCATGCTTATGCTATCATTCATTCTCTCTAAATCATCTATTACAATTATGTGCAATTCTTGAAAAGTTTTTGTAAGCTCAAAAAAGAGTTCTTTTTCTTTTATTATGGATTCCAGTATTCCTTTTGCTACTCCAACCTTTTTTGAAAATACCGCTATGACATCAATCAACCTTGATATTATTTTCTGTATCCCATTTTTATCTTTTAATCCGAGTTGATAAAATGTCTCATGGAAAATTTGTTGAACATCTTTCATACCAAATAGTGAAACAAAACACACATTCCTACGTTCTTTCAATGCATCTTTTATAGCATATGTTTTTCCAATCCCCCAAGTACCATCTATCAATATACAATCATATGGCATTTTGTCGTATTTCTTGATAATCTCCTTAATATAATCAGCTTTCATATATTCCTCACGTATTTATCTTCATTTCCATTAAATTTTTATATCTTTCTAAATAATACTCTTTTTTACGTTCTACAACATTTCGTAACTGCGGATTAATAAACATCTCATCTAAAGTATTTGCCTCAATTTCTACATTGCAAAAATAGTTTTCTTCTATATCAACATTGTTTATTATCCCATTTTCTATTTGTACATATAACTTCATCTTTTTGCCTCTTTTCTTCATATAATAATCATCCTCCTAGCATTTTGTTTCTCTAGATAGGATATACAAAATATTACTCATACATTCATTATCGCAAATTTAGACTAAAATTCTACAACTTTCAGTTCAAAATCATCTTTTCATCAAATATAATCAAGCTGTATGGACATTTCCAGATACAGATGCAGTTTTATCTTTTTTCATAGCTTGCAATATGTTTCAATACACCTAACTAATTACTATAATCGCTCCTTATTTTTAAATCTTTTAGGCACTTAATAATTTCTTTGTTGTACCTTTCTTCCGACTCATGCATTTTCTTTACATAAAATGCAATATCTGCTTCTGCTGACTCGTATGTAAGCATATATCTGTATTGCTTCAAATCAATAAAATATACATTCTCATATCTACCACTATAACGCACAACAAACTTTGCAACAACATTTGATATTTCATTAAAATCTCCCTGACCTCCCAAAGTTATATACATCCTTTGATTAGGTGCTAAATATATATCTTTTGATTCTACAAATTCTGTTACCCTTCCCACCATTCGTTCATCTGGAATATTATTAATAAATTCCCTACATAAATCAATCTCCAGTCCTATTGCAGGCATGCTTCCAACATTTTCCACAACAAAACACAACAGCCCTGAACGAATTATCTCAAACTTTACTATAATATATGGTCTATTATTCTCGTTATATTGTTTTATCATCTCACTTGTTTGCTCTTTTGCCGCATCAGCTGAACGCTTATTAGAAATACATATTACAATCGTTGCAACAACATAAATTGTTGTAATAATAATCATTATCCAATCAGTCAACATTTTCTCACTTCCTTTAGCATTTTCTCAGAGCATTTCCTAAGATAATTTATACATACCGTTCAAATTATCTTACGCTATGAGTGTTTGTTTATTATTCCTGTCAATAAAACAATTTTTCTCTATATTAATCAAGTACTTTGCACCTCAAAATATTTTTTTACCACAACGCATTGATCTAAATATTTATGCAAAAATGAAATTTGCTGTAATACATCAACTGCAGCATTTTCATATATGTCCCATCTTATTCTCAACTCATGCGCCGTCACATTACGTATCATATGAATTATTCCAAGTATCATCTCTTTAAAACCGTTTTGTTGATTTTGTTCTGATGATGTTCTTAGGGAATTAAGTGCGATATATGGATCTTTAATTGAAAATGCTCGCTGAATTAATTCGTTACCATCTTCAGGTAGATTAGTCATTTTACGCACTCTATCACATAAGCTTTTTGCAGCCTCTTGTACAGCATGAAAGTAATCCTCAGCTAATAATTCTTCTTTGCAACAACTCAGCACATATTGATGTGCACCATATCCATATAGTTTTTGCCTAAGTTCTCTTGTCCTTCTTTGAACTTCTGATACCCCCTGTGCTGTCTGTACGGATCTAAAGTTTCCGCCATCATCAATTTCTAACCCTTTAAGCATTAGTATTTTATTAACTTCCATTCTCCTTTTGTCATATTTATCCCCGTCTACAATCCCTCTGGCTGGATCCATACTTTTTTGAATAAACATATAAATCAAATTATATGACTTTTCCCTCTGACATCGTTCTGCAAAAGAATTATACAGCCGCTTATATTTTGTCATAGAAGGGTCTGTATCAACAAAACCATATTGATTAATTAAAAGACCTAACTCGGTTCCTGTAAAACCAAAATCCGTATCTGCTAATGCTTTTGATATTGCAAGAACATCTGCTTGTGACAAATCTGGAAACTTCAATTTATACCTCCTATCTAAACCTTATCTGCAGATTCAGCTTAATAAACATCTCTCCATTTTTCTCGTACAGACTCATATATTCATGCCTGCTTGTAGATGCTCTTTCAAGATATGTATTATCCAACAGATACTGCTCAAAAAAGTTTCTGTTGTATATGTGATAAGCAAGTATCTCTCCGTCTGCCTTCACAATAATGTAGCCACCATTTGCTTCATCCAATCCATCCCAAGGCTTTGCTGGTTTCATTCCCAATGCACAGGAACACAGGAATTTTTTGAATTTATACGTATACATCATTGAATCGCCATATCCCAGAGGATCTCTTTCTCCAAGCATATCTACAAGATTGTCACAGTCCTTTACATCCTCTGTATAGAAATATAACAACATATTTCCGATAATTTCTGGCATACTGCTGTCTACCATTATCAGATTTCTCTTGAATCCGTCATGGTTCATTCCGTAATACTGAATTTTGCCGCCAAACTCAGCTATTTTTGACATTTTGTCCTTAATCTTGGTTCTGGTCTCGATTGCGTTAATTTCTTTCGCCTGTTCCATTGATATTCCCGTAACTTTATAAATAAAGTTCGTTGTAAGTCCTGCATTCAGTAATGTAGGCGGATTGCCAACCTCTGACTTAATGGAAAATCCCACATTTCGAATAAAGTTCGTATGTATGTCCTCGATTTGCATGGAAATATCTGTTGTGTCAGTAGACGGAGCCTTTATCTTTGTAACTTTTATGCCATTTGCAAAATTAGCGATTTCCTCCAATTCAAAGCTTCCACTATGACCGGCTATTTCTTTTAACAGCTTATTTGCCTGGTTCTCCATTTCAGTTCTTTCAACAGATATAATTTTATTGGACTTGATTTCCACGCTGATTTGATTATCCTGAATCACATAATCAACAACTTCGCCCTTTGTTTCTTCTCTCATAATCTTCAGAATCGGATAATAAACTTCATCAATTTTTTCAACCTTCTCATTTGCCGCATATACTCTGCCCTGACTGAGAAGCTTCATAAATGCATATAATTCTGACCATTCGCCCTTATTTCCTGACATTCTTCCATCTTTATTTGCCATTCTCTAACACCTTCCTTATCTCTTTGGCTATTGCCTCAATAACATTAACCGTTACACTGTTTCCTAACTGCTTGTACAAATGTGTATCTGCCAATTCAAGCTTAAAATCGTCTGGGAATCCCTGCAACCTTGCCCACTCTCTTGGTGTCATCTTTCTGATTCCCTCTCTATTGACCTCCCCCTTTATGTGCGTAACAGGTGTAAAATCGGTCAGCCGCTTATCGATAATCAAATTTCTTTCACGACCCATTCCCCCACATACAATTGCGCCTGCCTTACCGTCAAGATCTCTTATCTCATATCCAAAACCGTTACCTTTTGCTTCGTGACGTGCTTTATGCTTTTTCAAAGTATCAATATACACCGTTGAAAGATAATACTTCACACTAACCTCATTTTCTTCCATAATGTCCCTGATACAGGTATCCGGATTTGTAGGTTCAGGAAACTTAAATTCACTACTGTCGATATCATTTCGGAATGCGACAATGTATATACGTTCCCTATTCTGAGGAACACCAAAATCCTTACTGTTCAGTACCTTGTCATACACGGTGTAACCTATTTGTTCAAAAGCTTTCTTGATTACCATAAAAGTCCTTCCCCTGTCATGGATGGTAAGACCCTTTACATTTTCACAAAAAATTACTTTAGGTTTATGAAAATCACATATCCTTACAACATCCTGGAACAAGGTTCCTCTACATAAGCCCTTGTAATCATCATCAAAGCCCATGCGCTTTCCGGCAAGCGAAAAAGCCTGACATGGGAATCCTGCAAGACAGATATCAAATTCAGGAATTTCTTTTTCATCTATTTTGGTAATGTCACCTGCAATATCAAATTTATCACGGTAATTCATTTTGTAAGTCTTCTGTGCAAATTCATCCCATTCGCTAACAAACACCGTCTTAATCTTCTTTCCAAATGCTCTGTCAAAACCTTTTCTAATTCCACCGATACCGGCAAATAAGTCTATTGATTTATACATGTGAAATCTCCTCTGTTTCAATATCGTAATCATTATATTTCTGTTCAAATATAGCTTCTTCTATTACCCGTACACACTCTTCTGTGTTCTTCATAATATCCTTTCCCCAGAAACGTATAACGGTCCATCCCAAAAACTGAAGCTGCTTGTTTATATCATCATCATGCTGTTGATTTTTTGATATCTTTTCAATCCAAAACTCTGCGTTTTTTCCTTTTTCCAATTGTGGTTTCAGCACTTCCCAGTCTTTTCCGTGAAAGAATTCACTGTCACAGAAAATGACTATTTTATATCTAGTAAGTACAATATCTGGCTTACCAGGCAATCCTGCATAATTCTTTCTATACCGGTATCCACGTTTCCATAATTCCTTTCGAAGCTTCAACTCTATGGAAGTATCCTTTGACTTTATATTCTTCATATTTTTATGACGTTGTTCTTTAGTCAGTCTGTCCACTTCACTCACTCCAATTCGTCAGGAACAATTTCCAGAATATCTGCTACATCACATCCAAGTGCGACACATATCTTAAGCAGAATATCCGTATTGACATTCTCATTTCGTCCAAGTTTAGCAATGGATGCATTGCTTATTCCTGCCTTTTCGGCAAGATCTTTTTTCATCATATCTCTGTCTATCAACAGTTTCCATAATTTCTTATAACTAATCTTCATTGCACCCTCCGAAAATAAAACATATGTTCGTTTTATATATTATCATACCATAATCAATAAAGCAAGTATTTTTTTATAATTATTTATGCGTTCTCACATTTTATTATCTGTTTAGCTAATCAAAATCCGTTTCGAGCATTATGTATAAGTCAGATATTTTTGCCAATTCACCCCAATTTTAAGTCAATAAATATCTGCCTTCATCATCAACATTTCTACCTATCTACTCCTATTCCACCTTTTTTCATTGCTATAACAATCAACATTCTGCGATTCCCCTGACTTTTTCTTATCCGTCGCATCCACAACACTCATATAATCATCGTACAATTCCGAACTATACATTTTCACATTAAGTTCTTTCAACACCAACGAATGAAGTTTCATATCCGCTTGCAAATCATCAATAGAAAATTGGAACAGCTCTGCCTTCACCTTCACAGGCACTTTGTCATATCTGCCATAATTATTGCGAATCATTAGCGATATTTCTCTTGCCCTCTCCTCAATTGTTAACGGTCTTTCTATAGCCGATTCAATGTCAGCAACCTCTTTTACCATTGGTTCTTCTGTTTTCTCTTTCACTCCAACATTCTGAACACTGTCAACTGACTCCACAGGCATAGCACTTTCCTGTTCCATCCTTTCATTAAATTCCCAGAAAGATAGAATTGGCTCTTTTACCTGTTGTAAGGTAAGCGTACTCACCTTGCGATACATCATCTTCTCTAAATATTCTAGGTATTCCCACTTATGTGAGTACACCATCCCGTCAATACTATTGAGTGCTTCATACCATAATTCTCGTGCTTTCTCACTGATTTCCTCCTGCATTTTTTCAATCTGCTTCTTCTCAAATTCTTCCTTCGTCAGAATCGGCACAGACAACTCTTCCAGTGTTTTGGAATCATAATCAGTAATCTTCTCCGCCATCAGATACTTCGCATAATCTGAATTCCAATCATCTGAATTAGCATTTTCCATAAAATACTTATGTTGAATACTATTTCGTTCAAATGCCAATTTTCTCTTTTGCTGAGACAATTCTTCTTTTCTTCTCTGCTCCGCTTTTTCAGCAGCCGCTTTTCTTTCTGCTTCAAGCCTTGCTTTTTCTTCTGCAATCCTCTTTGCTTCCAAAGCAGCCTTCTCTTTTACAGCAACATCAATACGCTCTATCAGTTCCGCTTTTCCATATCCATCTCCAAGCTTGTTACCACGGATACCCCGCTTCATATCCGGCATAGTAAATGTGACTGTTTTATCTGTAACACGGATGTTCCAACCATAAATACCGGTCAGGTATTCCACCAACTGTTCAAAGGATTTTACTGCCGGAATCAGCTTATCAATCGTATTTCTTATCATCTCTTTATTTGATGTTACCCCAATACCGTCCTTCGCATTAGATTGCATCAATCGTTTCTCTACCCAGTAATCATCCCGATGTTTCTTGGTAAGAAGATCCACCTGTTCATATCCTTGAATCAGACATCTTCTCATTACCCACTTCTTGGCATGATGCATCATCCTTCCTGTACTTCTATGCTTACAGCCCTGCTTCCATTCACAGGGCTTGTAATGCCACTTTTCCTGCACTCCTGCATATTTCCTTACTGAATTAAATACGATGTGAACATGCATATTTTTGCTACCATGATGACCATCCGGATGTGCTGCAATCACTGCCTGATGCCCTGGTGCAAAGATGGATAACCATTCTTTTCCAAATGCAAGCGCTTCTGCCATCGTTATATTATCTGTCGGATCAAAGGATATGATATAATGATGTGCTTTTACATCCTTTACTGCATTATTTTTACCATAGAATCGATTCGTCTCAATACATTCTGCTCCAAAAGTATCTACCTCACAGTTAACTCCCTCAATCAAATACTCCTCTCGTTCCATAATTCTTCCCTTTCCATCAAGAACTGGCTCATTTGTGTATTCATCAAACTGGCAGGTAAGATATTCCACAGCAGATGAGTAATAACGGTTCTTAATCGGAATATGCTTTATTATCGCCATTTAATCACCCCCTTTCTTTCGATATTTCTTGCCACAGGCTACATCCTCAAGTGCCGGTAAAATACGAAATTTCAAATCCACAAGCTCCCTGCAAGTCTCTCTGATTTCTCCTCTCAGACTATCTGTGGGAAATCCCTGATTGACATATTTTGCAATCTGATTCAAATTAGAACCAATCTTTCCAAGCTGCATGGAATACTCTTGTAAAATTGTTGTATCTCCGTAATTAGGAAGTCGTCTTCCAAGCGCACTTCTCCTAATAAATTCTGATGTGGTAATTCCTGCCTTTCTTGCCTTTTGTTCTATGAGTGCCTTATCCTCTTTGGATATACGCATTTCCATACGTGTCATTGCTTCTTTCTTTTTATCTGTATCTTGTCTCATTTTTTTCACTTCTCCTTCCGTAAAAACACAGATTTCAGAATAGTTATCCTCTTCTGCTTCTACTAAATCTCTAATTACATTTGTGCCGGATACGGCAATATTTTTCGCCGTCGCTATCGCTCCTCCCTCCGGTTATACGCTCACTCCCCTATGGTCGCTCACGGATAACTCGCTTTGCTCGTGATACACTCCACTCCGTTTCGTGAATATCGTAAACCGAGGAATGTTCTTGCACCACTAACCAGGCTATTCGCCAGTGGTGCATATGGAAAATTTGTTAGACGCTCTGTCTTACAGAAATCATTCATATTCCTTTTCCATCCGAAATCTTCCCATAGCTATTGCATCCTTTTTCATAAGAGCTCAGTCATTCCCTGATGCTAGCCGACTACAGTCGGCAGGTGCTCCATTAAAGTCGCAATTAGTAGAGCAAGTTCCGCCCCGTGTAGACACGGGGCAAAACTTGTTGGGGATTTGACATCCCCAAACCCCAGCTTCCATATGAATTTTACTACTCCCTTATGCACCACCGTCTGACATGCAGACGTACAGCCAATCGCAAGAAACGATTACCTGACGTCACTTTGTCAGCCTTAATGATACTCAAGAAATTTTATATATAACCAAAGAAATCACTCAGGAAATCATCCACCTCTTCTGACAGCTCTTCAACTGCCTCCGGTGGTGCCATCCCCACATCTGCTTCAACCGTTTCATCTGCATCTGCAACAGTTCCTGCCACATTCACAAGACCACCTTTACGCACAGTTGCATCCAGCATGGTCTGCATACGCTCCATCATATTGTCTGCTGTAATTCGGGCACATTCCTGTATTCGATTATCCCAGTCTGTAATTCTGTCCGGCTCCGTCTTTTCCCGATAAAGGCTTTTAATGCCTTCTCTGAAAATATCAGACTCCGTTGCATACTCGCCGGTTGCCAATAAATATTCAAACATGCGGATTACCTCTTTCTGTGCATAGTCCTTATTGCTCAGTCGGATAGTCCAGCGACATCCATCTTTTGTTTTCTGCATTACACCGACCTACCTTTTATTCATCTGATGGGTTGCCAGAATTTCATAGCCTTTGGCATTCAGTCTGATATCCTCCAGATAAGCTGCGTTTTCCCTTGCATTTCCAAACCTTCTCATAATGGTCGCTCCGCCACCCACATAAAGAATGTTGGAATATGCAAGGTCAAATCCGCTCTCATCAAGCATACCTTCTATATCCGCTGCAAACGCCTTCAGTTTTGATATGATAATCTCTTTTACATCCTCAGGAATTACCACATCCTTACCAAGTATGAAATTCTGTAACACACTTTCCGGAATTCTACCGCATGCAGCCTCTGCAACAGCTGCGTTGATTTCCTGAAACAGCGTAATTATGGAATTGGGTACGGTGACACATTTATCCGGTTGTACTTTTTTCTCATCAATACAGATGATATCCTTGGTCCAGGAACCAATATCTGCCACAACATATCGTCCATGCATGTTGCCGATACGGTCTGCCACCGCCGCAAAGCACTGCGGAAAACAATATACATTTTCAATGGTTATGACATAATCCTCCTCTTCAAATTCAATATAATGTGTACCGCTTCGCTTCAAATATGCTACCAGCTTCGCCTGCTCCTTCCCGAATCGCTTAAAAGGAACTCCCACACCCAGCACCACACGCAAAGTGCGTGGCAATCCCCTGGTCTTTATTTCCTTGGCAACAGCTACCAATGTTAAAAGGAAGAAATCCTCATCCGCTGTCTTATCCTCGTGAACTGTCTTACGCTCCCCACCGATGCAGTAATAACTGCCATCATAATAAAAGCTATTCTCCGCCACCGGTGGTCTGCCGTTACACCTCATTACGCCGTTACTAAAAATGTGATGCTTGGTTTTCATAAGTGAAAACCCGTGGTCAATACCGATTACAACCGGCTTGTCATGTGAATTATTTTCTTCGTACATACTTTGTACCTGCCTTTCTGCCCTGCGGGCGTTTTATTTTGTAGGTATAGAATATAAAAAATCCACCCAACCTACATTGAATGTAAATTGAGTGGAAATTGAAAAAAATCTCCATATGTGCGAATGTGCCATCCATAACGGACAGCCCATTGTTATTTTAATATATGCTTCTAACCGTCGATATAGCAATTATGCAAAGCAGGCGAAAGCTGAAAGTTGTCTATCTCATTACATAGATAAAAATTTACTTTGTAAGCACTTTTTTGCAATACCTATGAGCTCCACAATGAGGACATACTAATTTACGCTTTGTAATTGTGTGCAATCCCATAACATAGGACTTCATATCAGGAACAAATCTATTATTGCATTCAGGACATTCAAATGCTCCTGCTTCTCTGTCAAGAATACAAGCAATTGATACACCCATTCCAATAATCGTCAAGCTTATCACAATTAACAAAATTCGTAACCAGGTCTCCATTTCTAACATCCCTGCAACCATAACTAAAGGTACAGCAGCAACAACTGATAACCCAGCCACCATAGTTGATAATATAATTTTCTTTTTACTTTCCTGTGCTTCTTTTACTAAATTCACCATATTTTCCTCCGCTTTCTTACGATAATCATCTTCTGATACTCTTTCCCCAGATAAAAGCTCATTTACTGTTATCTCTAATTCATTACACAAAGGCAACAATAATGATACTTCTGGAAAACCATTTCCATTTTCCCATTTTGAAATAGCTTTATTGGTTACTCCTAATTCATCTGCCAACTGAACTTGCGTCATATTGCTTTCTTTTCTTAATTGGGCAATAAAAGCACCTGTTTTTTCTTGATTCATTTTACTTCGGTCTCCTTCTCATTTATTGTTTATTGCCTTCATTATAATCGTTTCTGTAAAAATGTCTATCGACTGCTGGTAGAACGCATGATATGAAAGGAGAAAATTGTCTATCTACCGTTGGTAGAACACTTATACACTCCAAATATGTCGGCAAGTTCCTCCTGTATGTAGCCGAAAACACAGTATTAAAAGTATTTAACAGCATATAAAACCTCATAAAAACAGCTTGATTATTTCTTTCGCCCATGAGAGGTAAGTCGGAACAACCGTATCGAGCGATTGCTTTACGGCAGTAATATCCTGTGCGGAAAGCTCGCCAATTTTTTGAAAAACGCTTCCTGCGGCTTCGGTATCTCCTAACGCAATCATAGCTCTTGCATTATCACCGAGTGCAAAATATTTACCAATAGATAATGCTCCGACAGAAAAATCACCGATAGCGATTGCGCCGAGAGAAATGATACCTAAACTAATTGCACCGGTTGCAAATACGCCAATGGAAAAACAACCAGCGGACAAAAGACCGAGAGCAAACATACCGAGTGAAAGCAAGCCAAAAGAAAGCATACCAAGCGATAGCACTCCAAAGGATAGCATACCAAGCGATACAATTCCTCTTGCCTTTAAGCCAACTGCAATAACTCCACGGGCATTTAATCCAACGGCAATAAAACCTCTTGCATTTCTTCCGATATGCCACAAAGGCATACCCAAAACAGTTTTTTCACTTTTTCTTTCACGGATTCTCTTCCTGAGAAATAGAGTATCTGTATCTGATTGAGGTTTATAAATCGTTTCTTCCGCATCTTTGAGAAGATAATCAAGAGAGCAGTTAAACAATTTACTTATCCGTATCAGCTTTTCTGTTTCGGGATATGTAATATTACTTTCCCATTTACTGATGGCTTGTCTTGATACGCCAAGAACATCTGCAAGCTGTTCCTGCGTATAATTATTTTCTTTTCGTAATTTTGATAATTTGTCGCCTAATGTCATAGCGAGTCCTCCAATCTGAAAATTTTGTTCGTTTCAATGATACCTGTTAGCTGTTCTAAAGACCACCATCACATAGTTTCTTAATGTAAACTATAGGTTGCATCGCCGGATTTATGGCACATTTATCCTGTTTTTTAGAACGATACAGTGCCTTTTTCTTTCCATTTCTCTTTTGGGGATTCCCTCTGATACAGGTGACAAAATCTAAAATAATCTGTCAAAAAAGCAAAAACGCAGAGCAAATGCCAGAAAATACATTCGATACCGCATGTATGAACCAGTTTGGTAGGATGGAACCACCTATCTTTTTCTCATTAATAAATCCCATGCACCAACCAATTCCACTCGTAAACAGGATAATATAAATAGTTTGCACCTCTCTACGCCATTCCAAAATGCTCCAACGCATCCCTAATAGCTTTTTCCTTTTCCTCTGGACACTGAGGCTGTCTGCTATCCTCCGACTTAGGCAAGTTATAGTTTTCCCCAACCTCTATTCCACATTTTCTTTTTACCTGTGAAATATACAGATTCGAAACCTTCAACCCATGTGTCTTAAACACATAATCCTTAATCTCTACATAAGTCGCCTTACTTTCCGCTGAAGTCACATCCAGCTCGTCCAACTCCAATTCCACCTCAACATAATCATCCGCTTTTCGTTGGGACAAGAGAACAACCGTCTCAACATGTGTCGGGTTCTGAAGAAGAATACAATTCTTCAGTAGTGTCTGATGAAGAAGAACACAATTCTTCGCCACTCTCCATTCCTACACAATTCTGTCTTTCATCGTCTGATTTCATCTCATCACTAACATCCAATAGTAAAGTCTGATTAGCCATAATCAAGCCCTCCTTATGAATGTTTTTATATCAGGGCACCTGCTACTGATATAACAGCAGATGCCTTGCTACCTTAAATAGTATACCACAATCTATGCGGTCTTTGTTGTGCTTTTTTCAGCCTTGAACCATTCCTTTGCATTCGGGACAACACTGTTGCCATTCCCTTTCATAACAAAGGTCAGCTTAAACGGGTCTACCGCGCCATCTTCATTGGTTTCTCCAACGATAACCTTCTCCACAATGCTTTCAAATACAACTCTGTCAAACTCGTCCAGAATATCACCATCCGAAAGTGCTTTCTTAAGGCTTGCCATTCTTTTACTAACATCCTTCTGATTGGAAACATTCTCCTGAAGAATTGCAATAGATTCTTTTGACTTCTGGATTTTCTTTGAAAGCTCCTCATACTTTTCATCGTATGCCTCCTTGGAAATACCTTCGTCTAGATACAAGTCCGTAAGCTTCTTTCTACGCTGTTCCAGATTATCCAAAGCCTTTTGCTCCTTTTTTAGTCTGCCGATATCCTCATTATTCGTACTGATACCCTCAATCGTATCAAGGACGGAGTCTATCACATCATCAAAGCTTCCGGCTAACAGCTTATATGCCTCAAGAAACGCATTCTCCAAGATAGACTCATGCACTGACTTACTGTTTGGACAGTTATGCTTTCCTTTATTAGCGGCATTTCTGCAATACCAGACCGGAGTTTCATACTTGGAACTGCTGTGTAGGGTACGCCTTGTAAGCTTTGTGCCACAGAAACCACACTCGCACATGCTTGAAAATGCATATTTCTTGGTGTACTTTTCCCTCTTGCCATCCGCCTTCTTATCCGACTGATGATTACGGGACAGACGAATTTCTTTTGCCTGCTCCCATACCTCCCTGCTTACAATGGGCTCATGGTGGTCACGAACATAATACTGCTCCTCCTCACCGAAATTCTCAATGCGCCTCTTGGAAATCGGATCTGTGGTAATGGTTTTCTGCAACAACAGGTCTCCTTTGTACTTCTCATTCTTGATAATGCCTCGAACACCGCTGTCCGTCCACTTTACCACGCCTTTCTTATTCACTTTTCCAAGTGCCTCCAATCGTCTTGCAATGGTATAAGTGCCATACCCCTGCAAATATAATTCAAAAATCAGCCGCACGTTTTCTGCCTCCGCTTCATTTACAGTAATGGTCTTATCTTCCGGGTGATAATCATAACCAAGACACCCATTAAAGCCCATCAGCTCTCCTCGCTTCATCTTCATCTTAATGCCCATTTTCACATTCTTTGATGTAGATTCCACTTCATTCTGAGCCAGTGTTCCCATAAGAGTAAGCATCATTTCTCCCTGCTCAGTCATGGTGTTGATATTTTCCTTTTCAAAGATAACTGCAATGCCTCTTTCCTTTAAAAGACGCACATACTGTAAGATATCAACTGTATTTCTGGAAAATCGTGATACAGACTTTGTCATAATCACATCAATTTTCCCATCCATACAATCCTGAATCATGCGTTGGAACTGCTCACGCTTATCGACCTTTGTTCCGGTAATCGCTTCATCCGCATAAATGCCAACCATAACCCAGTCCCGGTTTTCCGATATCTTGTCCTGATAATACTGCTTCTGGGACTGAAAGCTCTCAAGCTGCTCATCATCATCTGTGCTAACACGCACATACGCCGCAACTCTCTGTCTTGTGATAACAAGTGGTTTGCCCTCATAATCCCTCTTACGAAGAATCGGTCCTTCCACTGCCTTAATTACTTCTACTTCTGCCATAATAAAATCCTCCTTAAATTAAAATCTTTGCTTCGTGCTGCCTTTCGCACCAAGCATACTAAAAAATGAAAATATGAACGAACATACAAAAAGAGCCTGCATATACTTTTCCATGCATACACAGACTCTTCTCTCTTCCCCCAATACAATCTGTGGTTACCTAAGCAACTCTTTTTCCTGTACCGGACTTGAAATATTCTGACTCCAGAATATGATACGAACTCATAATCTTATTCTTCGCCAGAATATATTCATTCTCTGAAATTAAGCCTAGACGAACCAGCTTTCTAAGCACCGCCATTTTCTTGCTGAATTCCAGACACTTTCCTGCATCCATCTGATAGCACTCCATAGCAAAACCTCCTCTCAAAATCTTTTTCCTCGTTAAACTCGAACATATTTTCGAAATTTCTGCAATTATATATAGAACATCCATTCGAAATATGTTATACTGATTACAAAAATCAGCCCGCACTTTGAGTAATATCTTTTGCCCCAAAAAGATTACTCCCTCATCTATAGGAGATTTAGGAGAGGTTTTGCGGAAGTGTTTTCAAAAAAAAGTGGCATAAAATTTTAAATATGTATATACAAGGCAGGTTTTTCGGATATATGAACATTACAAAACATCAGGAATTGCTGGACTTCTGGGAATATTCCCATGGTTTCGACAACGAAGACGGAGCCGTTCCCATAGATGAGGATATTTCCTATGAAGCATCCCGGCAGGAATTACAATTTGAATTAGAGCATTTTAATGAAATGGATTTGGAGCAGGAGCTGCATCCCATAAAAGATGATGATATCCAGCCGGAGGATGAGCATCCGGACAGAACTCTTTTGAAACGGGATATACGTACCATTGCACTAAAACGAATGGAAGATGCTGCACGAAGTGTTTCAGATTTTGAGGAAGTGGTTAAGCAATGGGATCATTTGGATGACAACCGGGAACGAAAAGAACGCTATCACGAAATCGGCAGGGAAAACATCGACAGTAAGAAGAATGTAGCACCACTTGCCATTATTATCCCGACTCCTATCAATCATGCCTACTGGCGACAGCTTATGAAGGGGGACTATATAGATATAATATCTAATTGTCCTTATGAAATGCACAATTCCCTTTCCGACGAGGACTATTCCAAGATTATTTACGACTTAAAGGATGACCACAAGGAGCTGATATACTTCCTATATCTTAGGGATTTTACAACCAGCCATCTGGCTGCCCTGCGTAATCAGAGTGACAGAAATATCCGTGGTGTCCGCTCCACTATCCTTGGACAGCTTGAGAAAAAGGTACTTATGATACTGGTGGACAGGCAGGATGAGGATTTCCCTTTTACGATTGAAGAACTGGATTTTCTATCAAGACACGAAGAAGAAATCCCTGCTACCATGGAAAAACTGGATAAAGAGAAGCTGGCTCTACTAAAGGAAATCGGTGTAGTAGTAAGAAAAATAACCAGAGAACAGGAAAAGCGGGCGAAAGAAGAAGCCAAGAAACAAAAGAAAAATAATCGGATGAATCGTAAAAAAGAAGTTTAAATTTGCATATAGACATGCTATGATAGTAATAGTTTTTAAACAGAAAGGAATTACTATGAAGAATATCTTTCAGAAATCCAGTTCCAACTGGGTGAAATATGATAAATACGAATGGCGGACAGCCGCAAATGGAAAGTGTTATGTTACACCTTCTGCGGATGCCAAGCCATCCATCTATAATCCTATCAAAGATTATGAAAAATTGGTACTGACTGCCATCAATATCGGTACTGCTGCCATGAACAAGGCAAGTGAAGCAGAATTAAAAGAAGCCATTATGGGCTTTGTATCCGAGTACGGTATGCTGGGACTTATGACAGCACTTCCTACCACACCGGATTTTATTACATATGAAGCTGTCTATCTCCCGAAGAATCATTTTATCAGGGAAGAAAGCATATCCACGGAAAGGTATCTGTCCTACTTCTTCCCTTTCGATAAGATTGATTTCCGCAAGAAAGGTATCGAATCCAGCTGGAGTACAGACAGCCCGGAGATGATTGCACTCCTTATGACCATGAAAAACAAGCCACAGGCTGTTATGATGAGCTTCCAGCGGGAATATGCCGAATCCTATGAATGGCTGGTTGAAGTATTTCGTGACTGGGCATTTATCTTTTTCTCCAGCTTCCTTTACTATCAGGACTATGACAGACTGGATGAAAACGAACGGAGCCTCTATCGTCAGGGAATGGCTGCATTTGGCGGCGTGGCTCCCACCTATCACATTGAACTGCGTGAACGCCCTACCTTAGTCTGGGATTTCAATTCCCTGTTGTTATGCGTGCAGATGATGTTTTCCTTTATGCTGACCGATGATAATTCCAGCCTGAAGGTATGTAAACACTGTGGTAAGGCATTTGTTGCCGCAAGACCAAACATGGAATTCTGCTCTCCACAGTGCAAGAATCAGTACAATGTATATAAGAGCAGGGCGAAGAAAAATGATACACCAACACAGGAGGTCTGATTGTATGGGAAATTCAAATATAATTATGTACACAACAGAAGATGGATTAACCAAGATAGAAACTACTTTTGATGAAGATACCGTATGGCTGTCCATAGACCAGATGGCAGAGCTGTTTCAAAGAGATAAATCAACTATCTCAAGGCATATCAAAAACATATTTGAAGAGGGTGAATTACAGCGAATTTCAGTTGTTGCAAATTTTGCAACAACTGCCGCTGACGGAAAAACCTACAATGTCGATTATTACAATCTCGATGTAATTATCTCCGTCGGCTACCGTGTAAAATCTCATCGTGGTACACAGTTCCGTATCTGGGCTATGGGAATTTTAAAAGAATACATGAAAAAAGGATTTGCCTTAGACGATGACAGATTGAAGCGTTTGGGTGGTGGCAACTACTTTGACGAATTGCTTGCCCGTATCAGAGACATCCGCTCCTCTGAAAAGGTATTCTGGAGAAAGGTTCTGGAAATCTATGCCACTAGCATAGATTACGACCCAAATGCCGAAAGCTCCATCCTATTCTTCAAGCAGGTTCAGAATAAGATGCACTGGGCAGCTCACAAGCACACAGCCGCAGAGGTTATTTACCAGCGTGCAGATGCAGAAAAAGATAATATGGGACTTACCTCATGGGCTAATGACACCATCCGTCGCTCAGATGTAGAGGTAGCTAAAAATTATCTTACCCAGCAGGAACTTGATGCTTTAAATAAGATAGTTACCGCCTACCTTGATATCGCCGAGGTACATGCTCTTAATCAGGAACCTATGTATATGAAAGATTGGCTGGAAACCATTGACGATTACCTGAAAATGACACGCCGCGATATTCTTACTAGTAGCGGTCACATCAGCCACAAACAGGCTATCGATAAAGCTCATGCGGAATATGATAAATACAAGAATCGTCTGGATGATACACTCTCTCCAGCTGAAAAAGACTTTATCAAAAGCATTGGTATATTGGAAGAGATTGCTGATTCCGGCAAGAAATAATCCGTCTCCATTCACATTTCATTTAACTGCTGTCATCTGTTCCTTTATAATAGTAGGTAGCAGTATTGCTGTTTGGGCTGGTCAGAAGACCCTGGTCCATCTGCTGGTGGGGAAGTTCCCTGCTATATAATGAAAAGCTAAGAGGTTTGCACCATATTGTGGGGCAAACCTCGCATAATTTGTTCATTGTATGTTTGCTATTTCTTATTTTGTTATAATTTCTAATTTCACAAAATCTTTCAACAAAATTGGTTGTGTATCTACGCCTAGAAAATCATAGATTTCTTTAGCTTTTTTACATAATGTATCATCCGTTGTAACAAAGTAAGTACATCCCGTTGCAAATGCAAGATGATCATTATCATAATAACCACTTCTAATTGTACGAAAACTATCTTTACAATAAATAGGGTAAACTGCGTTTGAATCGGTTTTCTTTTTTATTTTGTCACCATGTAATCCTAAAATATTTAATAGTGCAGCAATAGATACTATCATCGTACGCACCTCGATGAATTCTTTACCTTGATTTTGTAATGCATCCATATATTCACGAATGTTTCTATTACCGTTTCCCACATATTGAAGTATTATATTAATATCTTCCTCACTTGGAAGAAGTTCATTCTTCTTACCATATTGATTTAAATTGGATAAAATTTCACGAAGAGAGGATGAACCAATTGCTTTATCCTGTTGTTCAGTAAACTCATGTAAACATAACTTCTCTCTTGCTTCTGCTACAATGCACTCTCTTTCTTCCGCAGCTATGTTCATTTCCAAATACTTCATGACTTGATTAAGCCTTTGGTTGATATCCTGTATGCAAATTGTAGTCTTTTTATCTTTTCCTACAACTGCAATTTTACCACCTGTCAGTTCCTGAATGCTATTAATCCTCCTTGTTTCACATTCTTTTCGTCCCATTCGTAAGACTTCTTCCAAATGTGTTCCACTATATATTATATCAATATTATCCTGTTGTATAAGAGTTTTAAAAAATTCTTTTACTTTATCATCGCTTTCATATCTTTGATATACATTAAAATCCAAATAAACTGTTATATGATTTTCCAAATCAACTTCCGTCCACTCAATATTTTGATCCATATTCAATGCTTCTGAGCAGTTCCATATTTCATCATTATTTCTTGCCATTTTCCAGAAAAAAACATCATTCTGTAGTTTTTGTTGATTTCGACTCTCAACAAAATCGCAAAGAAATTGCAAACATGCTATATATTCAACAGATTCACTGCATTTCATACATTTTCCTATAAGCTCATCATATAGAAATGCTAAAACAACATGATACTCCATTTCTTTTACCATAGAATCCAACTCTTTCACATCATGTAAACTGCAGGCTCTATCTAAAAGAGCAAAGATTTCACATGGAAGTATTTTACAGATATCACATTTCTTTTTGTTCACATCAAGAACAATTCTTTCTTTTATAAAAATGGCTTTTAAACTTTTCTGTATATTTCTCAAGCCCTTACTATAATCGCAATCACAATCTTTTAGAAATTCATCTGAGTATGCCTTGATCAGCCAATAATAACATTTCATTTCTAATAAAGATGCCATTTTAGCATCAGAATTAGCTTCTGAATTTCCAAACTCTGTAAATAATATTTTCAAATGTTGCACTAATAAATTGCAAATATCACATCTGCTATAATTTTCTTTCATAGTTATAATCCGCCTTTCTGCGAAAGGCACCAATGTGTCATGAAACATGT
>CAMHLZ010000054.1 GCA_946186125.1 uncultured Lachnospira sp.
AAAAGAACGAATCAGCGTGTACTTAAAAATAGTATTTTCACTGGTCATATTTCTTATTGGAATCCGTCATCTCAACGAGATATATCAGCCGACACTTTTAGATGATGAATATTCATATTGGAGCATAGCTGCGTATTTAAACGGGCATGACTGGTCATCAGTTACGTCTATGTGTAAGTACTATTCTTATGGTTACAGTTTTATACTGTATTTTTTAATGAAAATATTTAAAAATACAGTATTTATGTACAGAAGTGCAATAGTCATAAATGCATTGCTTTTGGTAAAATCATTTTTGATACTGGTGGAAATCTTAAAAAGAGTGTTTTCATCAGAAAATATAAACAGGATTATATCTTTGGCATTTATTTCAGTTATGATTCCGTGCTATATGTCTTTTGTAACGGTAAATCTGACTGAATGTCTGCTGTTGGTACTGTTCCTTAAAACTATATATCTTTTGCAATATGTTGATGAGAATACGACAGTATATGATTTTTTTCTTATAAGCGTGGTGCTTGGGTATTCCTATATGGTTCACCAGAGGATGATTTGCGTTATCATAGGAGTGGTTGTATATTATATAGTTCTTGTTATAAAAAAGATTATAAAGATATGGCAGCTGATTTTTCCGTCAGCCGTTTTAATTATGTTTTTTTTGGCGCATCACATCATAAAAGAAGAGATAAAAGCAAATCTCTGGTTAAACGGCAGGATGTCATCTGATAATGATTATGGTTCAATATATGAAAATATAAAGTATATTGCAGGAAGTATAAAACACGTGGCAGTATTTATAATAGGAATCATGGGTAAATTATTTTACTACGGCAGCGCCACGTATATTATGGGATTTCTTGCCGTAATCCTGATAATACTTGGAGCAGTCAGGGCATATAAAGAAAAATCTGTGAAAATGATATATATTGTTATATGTGTATCGTTTATTATTATGATGATAGTTTCAGCAGTGTTTATGTGCCACAATGAAAAACTTGCATGGCTTATATATGGGCGCTATGCGGAATTCATGTATCCGGTTATAATTTCAGTTGGATACTTTGAAATAAGAAATTTTATACTTGAAAATATAAAAAAATATATCACTTTGTATCTGGTTTGTGGAGGAATATATGGATTTATGGGTATCATAATAAGGTGGTATTCAAAACGCAGAGGACTAAACTGGATTAACTATATAAGCTGTAATCAGATATTTAAATATACAGACGGAGATAATCTCCCGATTTTTAAAATGATGTTTATAGTAGGAATAATTGGAAGTATGGCTGCTGTAATACTTGTTGCAAAAAAACACAGGACCGTATTGGAAGTCTTTATGATTGCAGTAGCATTTGCAATATCATATTATACATCAGAGTATTCGTTAAAAGAAGTAAATCTAAAACTTCAAAAATCGAAATATGAATCGTCTGCATGTGTTGAATGGATAGAGAATCATATGACTTCGTCAGGAAGACTGTTTTATTATATTTCGGACAGTGAAGAAAAAGAAACGGCACAGTATAGAGAATATCTGCAATATTGGATGCAGGATAAAAGAGTGATATGTGTTGATAAAGAACATTTGTACAAAATAAGTTCAGGGGATATATTTGTAATATCAAGCAGGGATTACAGGCGTATAGCAGATGCATATGGAGAATGTAAATATTCTAACGAATTATGTAATATATACGTGTGGGAGTGAAAAAATGATTGACAAATACAAAAGTAGACATTATTATACAAATAGACATTTTTAACAAAAGTTAAAGAAAATTTAAAAATTGAGGAGAAGACGGATGGGAAAGCTTTTAAAAAAGTATAGATTTCAGATAGGGATATTTTTTGGAATTATTATTATAAAAACCATTATAAATATGTGTTTCGGGACTTTGGTGCTTATGACGGGACAGGATGAGATAGGAACTATGGCGGGTTCGGTTTATTATGCAGGATATGACTGGTCGGCCATTGTATCAGAAGTAAAATATTATGGATTTGGTTTTTCCATACTTATGGCGCCGGTATTTAGTATAACAGATAATCCACAGATTATATACCAGGTAATGCTTGCATATAATACGATTTGTCTGGCTGTTTCAGGAGTAATATGTTTTAATATTATAAAAAATATTTTTGATGTGGATGATGACAGATTTAATCTTCTTACCACGCTTGCAGCAGTAAGTTTTCCGTGTGTGCTTCTTACATCAAATGAGGTGTTTAACGAGTGTGTATTGCATCTGATGCAGTGGGCTATTGTATATCTGCTTTTAATAATGCAGAAGAGAAAAGATGAAGAAAAGTCAAATCTGGTATGTACAATAATATTAAGCATTATAAGTGTTTACGCATTTACGGTTCATACAAGAATTATTTATATACTTGGAGCAGTATTTATATATATTGTGATGTATCTGATAATAAAGAGAAAGGTACTTATAAATGTTCCGGCATTTGTCATCATAATGGGTGGAGGATATGTTGCGGCACAAAAACTTATAAAAGCAGTCCAGTTAAAAATCTGGCTTACTAATGATCCTGAAAAATTGAGAAATTCTGTAAGCAATCTTGGCGGATATTTTGGAAATGTTACCTATTTAAAGACGGCAAACGGAATAAAAGGATTTGTGTATACGTTTGTAGGTGAAGTATATGGAATGTTCAGCCTGTCAGGCGGAATATTTGCCATAGCAACATGTATGTTTGTTTTTATTATACTAAGTTTGATTTTTAATAAGAAGTTTAAAAAAGTAGATGAAAAGCTGGTTACTCTTGCAGCTTATATATGCTCACTTATGCTGGCTATTCTTCTTCTTACGTCACTTGGAGTACTTGACATAGTAGAAGAAAATGTAATAGACGGGACAGCATCAAGATGGTATCTTTATACGAGATACTGGTCTATGTGCAGTCAGCTGGCTGTAATGTTTGTATTATTATTTGCAAAAAAACAGGAGCGCCCGGGAAAAGGAATAATTATAAGTTCAATACTTGTATTTGCATCGGTAACAGCGGCATTTATGTATAAAATGTCAGGAATGTTTAATATATATCAGGGAGCAAAGTCAAACGCATTCAGCAGTTACCTTGGTATGCTTATTATGAAAACAGATGATTACTTTTCGGTAGCATCTTTCGTGAAGATGACAGTTATGGCATCAGTTGTATTTATAGCGGTATTAATTCTATTATATGCAAAGAAACCGGCGATTAGTGCTTTAATAGTATTGTGTCTTTTCTTATATACTTACGGATATTCAACCTTTATGCTGGACATGCCGAATTCACAGGATATGTATGACGAGTTTAAGGAAATGAGAACTGTAATTAAGGAAAGTAATATTGAAGAAAATGATTTGATTAATCTGAATTTACGGGAGAAATCAAGAGCGTATCTTTTTGGAACTCAGTTTAACCTTTATGAATACAGAGTTACCAGGGAAAAGGCTGATAAAGAAGCTGTCAGGTCAGTAGTAATCAGTGATTCTGCAGATTACGCAGATATGGGATACACAAAGCTGTACAGTAATGAAGACAGCAATTACTATGATTGTATATATGTCTGGACTAAAGGATATTAAATAGAAAGCGGGTGTAATTTATGGATACACTTAGAAAACGCTCTGTCACCCTGCTGGTTGCATCAGCGGTGATACTTGTATTAGCGGGTGCGGTGTTTTATCATGAGTATAACAAAAAAACAAATCCGCCGGATAAACCGGTGTTTTCAAATCCGAGTGGAATGTATGACCAGGATTTTCAGTTAACCATAGAACAAAAAAAAGGAGTCGACATTTATTATACTGTTGATGGAAGTGAGCCGACAAAAGACAGTAAAAAATATACAGGTCCTATTACAATAACTAATGCGACACAGAATCCTAATGATATATCAGCCTATGATCCGGGATTAATATCGGGAAGAGGAATATATGCGACACCTATGGAAAACGTAGATAAATGTACGGTTATAAAAGCAGCAGCCATAAACGATAATGATATTTCAAGTGATGTGGTTACTAATACTTATTTTGTCGGAATTAATAATGAAACATATGGAAAGCTTCCGATAATATCAATCTCTATTGATAAATCGAGTTTGTATGATTATAAGACAGGGATTTATGTTCTTGGGGAAGTATATGATGAATATATGAAAGAAAACCCGTATGAAGAATATAGTGGCGGAACCCAGGCGAATTACAATCAAAGAGGAAAAGAATGGGAGCGAAAATGTCATATCCAATATTTTGATACATTAGGTGAGGAATGCGTTTCGCAGGATGTAGGAATGCGAATCCAGGGTATGTATTCAAGAATGAATTATCAGAAGAGTTTTTCAATCCGTTCGAGGAAAGAGTATGGAAAATCAACAATTAATTACAACTTCTTCGGTGAGGGAAGTGAGAATAGTGATTATACAATGCTTTCGTTACAGAATATTGAAGAAAATAAATATGTAGACCCGTATGTTTCCGTGTTAGCGGAACCACTTGATTTAGATACAGTAAACTCATATAAAGCAGTGATTGTGTTCATAAACGGTGAGTATTGGGGAATGTACACATTGAGGCCGTCTGTTTCGGTTGATTACATTGCAAGAAAATATGATATTAAGGAAGATGATATATTACTTGCAAAAGCTGACGGATACGGCAATTACAAAATAGAATCAGGACGAGCCAGGGATATAGGTTATTTTAATAAACTTATTAAATATGCAGATACACATGACATGAGTAAAGATGAGTATTATGAAGAAGTGTGTGAAATGATGGATGTAAAAAGTTTCGCAAGCTGGTTTGCTGCTGAGATTTATCTGGCCAATAATGACTGTATAAAGCCTGAACGACCGGATAATAATGTTAAAATATGGAGAACCATGATGGCTAATGGTAAAAACGAATATTATGACGGCAAATGGAGATGGGTGCTGTTTGACGTTGATAAGGGCATAGGATATAAAAATGACGCATCATATAATGATATGCAGGCAAGAGCTTTAGATGAGAATCCGAATTCAACAATGCAGCAATTGTTTAAAGATATGATTGTGAACAAACAGTTCAGGACAATCTTTGAAACACAATTCAGAGAGCTTGGAACAACGATATTTAATCAGGATATGGTAGCACTAAAATGGAGTGATTATGCTCTGCAATATACGAGTCAGCTTGATAAGTATTATAAGAGATTTCCGGTAGACATGGAATCACAGAACAAGATAACAGAAAGACTGAATGAAATAAATGTATTCTTTATCAACAGACCTTTTTATGTAGATACAATGCTTGGAAGTCTTGACACATATTTGAAAAATAATGGAATAAACTAAGGAGGATGGTATGGCAGAGATAGTTAATAAACATATAGATCCTAAGTTTAATGGAAAATTCAGACATGAGTATAAATATATATGTTCGGATGCACAACTTGCTCTGTTAAAAAACAGGATAGACGGTCTTATAGCGCTTGATAAGCATGTCGGAATGAATGGTATGTACAACATACGAAGTGTGTATTTTGATGATTATAATAATAATTGTCTGAAAGAAAACATTTCAGGTACTGACCCGAGAGAAAAATTCAGAATCAGGATATACAATTATAGCAGTGACAGAATATCTCTTGAACTTAAAAAAAAGGTCAGGGGAATGACACAGAAACATTCGTGCTCGCTTACAAAGGAGCAATGTGATATACTTCTTACGGGCACACCGTTGCCGATAAGCAATGATTATCCGCCTGTTTTGCAAAAATTATGCATGCAAATGAGGAGCAGGCTCCTAAAACCGGTTATCATAGTCGAGTATGACAGGGTACCGTATGTTTTAAAAGAGGGGAATGTCAGGGTGACACTTGACTTAAATATATGTTCGTCTCTTGAAATTGACAAATTTTATGAGCAGCACATAAGCAGAAGACCAGTTATGCATGCAGGGATGCAGGTTTTAGAGGTTAAATGGGATGAATTTCTTCCCGATGTAATATACCATCAGCTACAGCTTGATAGTTTAAGGAGAACGGCGTTTTCAAAATATCAGTTGTGCAGACAATTTTCACTAAATGGAGGAATAATAAAATGAGTTTATCAGAAATATTAAAATCAGGTTTGATGAGCGGATACGCGTCAACAGTCGTATCTACAAAAGAGGTGCTTGTGTGCCTTGGAATTACAACTATAATTGCAGTGTATATTTTCTTTGTATACAGATTTATGACAAGAAAAGAGTTTTACAATAAGAATTTCAACATAGCAGTAGCAGCGATAGCGATAGTAACGGCATCTGTTATACTTACGCTTCAGACAAATGTAGCAATTTCACTTGGTACGGTAGGAGCGTTATCGATTGTTCGTTTCAGAACAGCTATAAAAGATCCGATGGATTTAGTATTTTTATTCTGGGCAGTAGCAGATGGTATTATCTGTGGAGCAGGATACGCTGAGATAGCGATACTTACCTCGCTTGCACTTACGGTGGGAATTTTGGTTCTCAATGCAGTTCCAATTGCAAAAGCACCAATGATTTTGGTAATTAATGCTTCTGATTACAATTCAGAAGCAAAGATTATAGATGTTGTGAAAAAATACAGTAAATACAATAAAGTTAAATCAAGGAACTTAAGACCGGGAAGCCTTGACATGATTATCGAAGTAAGGGTTAAGGAAGAAACTGACCTTGTACAGAGTATTATGAGTATTAATACCGTAACAGCAGCAACACTTATGTCACATGATGGCGAAGTAACATTTTAATTTTGGATAAAACAGGAGGATGGAAACATGAAGCTGATAATTCAGATACCATGTTATAACGAAGCAGAAACATTAGAAGTAGCATTAAACGATTTACCAAAGCACATTGACGGAATTGATGAGATAGAATATTTAATTATTAATGACGGAAGTAAAGACAATACCGTAGAAGTAGCTAAAAAATGGGGAGTTAATTACGTTGTTAATTTCAGACGTAATAAGGGACTTGCAAAAGGATTTATGGCAGGGCTTGACGCTTGTCTGAGAAACGGAGCAGACATTATAGTAAATACGGATGCGGACAACCAGTATAACGGTGAAGATATCGAAAAAATTGTACGTCCGATTATAGAAGGAAAGACAGATATAGTTATTGGTGAAAGACCGATTGACCAGACAGAACATTTTTCACCATTAAAGAAAAAACTTCAGCATTTTGGAAGCTGGGTAGTAAGAGTGGCATCAAAATCAGATATACCTGATGCTCCAAGTGGATTCAGGGCATACAGCAGAGAAGCTGCCATGAGATTAAATGTTGTAAACGAATATACTTATACGTTAGAGACTATAGTACAGGCAGGAAGAACTAAGATAGCTCAGACATCTGTACCAATCAGAACAAATGCTGAGTTAAGACCATCAAGACTTTTCAGCAGTATGATGGGATATGTTAAAAAATCAATGCTTACAATCTTAAGAGCATTTATGATGTATAAGCCTTTACAGTTCTTCAGCACAATCGGTGGGGTGTGCTTTGGAGCAGGTATTATCGTCGGAATAAGATTTATCGTATATATGTGCATGGGACACGGAGACGGACATATCCAGTCCCTGATACTTGCCAGCCTTTTGATGATGCTTGGTGCATTGACATTTGTTATAGGATTACAGGCTGATTTAATAGCTTCTAACAGAAAAATATTAGAAGACGTTCAGTACCACGTTCGTAAGCTTGACTACGACAGAGAACAGAATGAAACAGAAAATAAATAGACTGTAGAAAAGGCGTGGTGAAAGATGCAGTTAGTAATTGAAATGATAAGAAGAGTGTTTCAGATATTTTTCGGAGTATGGGTATTTGACTGTCCCGGACTTATGAAATGCAGAAATCTTATGTATAAGATTATGTTTAAAAAATTTGGTAAAAAGAACGTGTTATCATCGAAGATATCATTTTATGTGCCACATGGTCTTAAGATGGGAGAAGTAAAGGTAGGCAGTTATGTCAGAATATCAGAAGATGTGTCAATTGACTGTTGTGCAAACCTTGTAATAGAAGATAATGTGTGGATATCTGAACATTCATTGATTCTGAATCATGAACATATAATAGATGGTAGAGAGTGGAAAAAAAGTAAGGCCGTAAGAGTCACAGAAGGTCTTACTATCGGAGAGGATGCATGGATAGGAGCAGGAGTTACAATATTACCTAAAGTAAGCAGGATAGGTAAAGGTGCGATTATCGGTGCAGGAAGTGTTGTGACTAAAGATGTTGAGGATTACGCAATAGTTGCCGGAAATCCGGCCAGACAGATTGGACAGAGGTGAGAAAGATAAAGAAGTATTTAAAATATATAGGTAATGTTGTGACTATATTAGCACTGATATTTTTAGTATTTGCTTTGTCGAAATTAGGAATTAACTTTGAAAGTCTGGCAAATCCTAAATCAATAATAGTTTGCATTGTAGGTACACTTGGTGTTACAATTACAGTGTATATATTGGCGTACGCATGGAAAAACACTTTGGATTACCTTTCGGGCAGCAGGACAAAATATAGTGAAGTTGCCGGAGTTTACGGTAAGGCTAATATTGGAAAATATCTGCCGGGAAATGTTATGCATTACGTAGAAAGAAATCTGTTTGCCACAAAAATCGGACTTGACCAGTTCGAGCTTGGAATAAGCAGCATTCTCGAAGTAGTCGGTTTTATCATAGTGACGATACTTGTTTCTGTGATATGTGCATATCGCGAATTTATTAAGGTAATAAATAAATATGTTACACCGACATATGCAGCCATACTTTGTGGAGTGATAATTGCAGGTATTGCAGTAGTTATACTGGTTTGTTTTAAAAGTAAAAAAATACAGAGAATTATAAAGAGACTTTTAGACGTAAAATTTGCCGGTGTATTTTTGATAAATATGCTATTATATTTAATTGTATTTATTATACTGGGAGCAGTTTTGCTACTGATATGCACAGTTGCTTTAGATGTGAAGTTTACTGTTTATGAAGGAGCTCTGCTTATAGCATATTATATGCTTGCGTGGGTTGTAGGATTTATGATACCGGGAGCTCCGGGAGGAATCGGCGTAAGAGAAGCAGTCTTATATATGCTGCTTGGTGTAAATCACAATATCAAAAATATGGAATTAATATTTACGGCAGCGATGATACACAGAATGTTATCTATTTTTGGCGACGTGATAGGATATTGCATATCATTACCACTTAATAGAAAATCAGAATAGGAAGGAATTATAAAATGGCAGTTAAGATACTTGGAACGGGAAGAGGCATTCCGAAAAATTATATGACAAATGATGATATTGCAAAATTAGTAGATACAAGTGATGAATGGATTAAAACAAGAGTAGGAATCGAAAAGAGACATCTTGTAGAAAATGAAAGCACCACATCAATGGCTATAGAGGCTGCAAAAAATGCGATGGAAAATGCAGGAGTACAGCCGGAAGAGATAGATCTAGTATTATTGGCTACCGTAACTAATGATAAAGTAGTACCAAATACAGCATGTGTGCTTCAGGCTGAACTGGGGTTAAAAAACGCTATTGCCATAGATATAAATTCGGCGTGTGCCGGTTTTGTAGTAGCATTAAATACGGCTATAGCATATTTTAAGGCCGGTATTTATAAAACAGCATTAATCATAGGAGCAGAAACTTTGTCTAAGATTGTAGACTGGACAGACAGAACGACATGCGTTCTTTTTGGTGACGGTTCAGGTGCGGCCGTAGTAAGAGCTGATGATAGTGCACTTACTGACTTTGTCCAGGGGTCTGACGGTACAAAGGGAGGAGCACTCGACAGAGGAACCTGGGGTGTGGTTAATCCTTTTGTTAAAAATGATGCGAAAGTTCCGGGATTATACATGGATGGTCAGGCCGTATATAAGTTTGCGGTAAAAATAGTTCCAAAATGTATTGAGGAATTACTTGAGAGAAACAATCTGGATAAATCGGAAATAAAATACTACATAGTTCATCAGGCGAACTTAAGAATTATTCAGACTGCCATAAAGAGACTTGGAGAGCCGGAAGGAAAATTCCCTGTAAATGTTGACAGATATGGAAACACATCAAGTGCCAGCATTCCAATTCTATTAGATGAGCTTAACAGAGACGGAAAAATACAAAGAGGAGACAAGATAATTTTCTGTGGCTTTGGTGGAGGATTAAGCTGGGCGGCAACTTTAGTCACATGGTAAATATTTCATAATATTTTAACAAAATATAATGTTCAAATGGCAAAATATACGGTAAAATAGTAGTATGCAGATTTAACGTGATATGGGAAAGGTACGATAATATGGAAGAGAGAAGATTAGAACGTGGAGACATACTATTTAAAAAAGGGGAAAAAGTTGAACATATAGCATATATAAAAAAAGGAAGTATGATTTTGAGTGGGGATTTTGTGAAATCGCCGCTTGAAAAAGGGGATTTTGTCGGAATTATAGATATTGAATCAGAGATATATATGTTTGACTACATAGCGGAACAGGAAACGGATGTATGTATATTTGAGTATGCCGGAGACTTAAAGAGTTTAGAAGATATGATGGTGGTATCGGCTAAATATAGAAATTTTATTACAAATTCGGCGTTTAGTCAGTTAGAGAGTATAATTGATTTACATGATACTTTGGACTCTGTCACCGGAAAGGTTTATGAATATATTAAGAGCTTCTATGATGAATATAAAAAGCTTTGTCAGGATTATATGATGAAACCGTATGCCATTAAAGAAGTTGAACAACTCGAGTACTTTGATAATGATTTGAGTCCGGATGAAAGAACAGTCAGATATTTTCAAAGTATTTTTTGCATGTCAGAAAAAGTATCACAGCCGTTTTTTGCAGAAGATGAAGATGTTATGGGATATCATTTGGCAATTGCTTCTGAACTTGCAAAGAATGCCGTTAATTCAAGCGAAAAGTCATATAAGTTTTATGATAGTATTTTTAAATACATTTATGATAAGGGTTCGGCAAATATTTTCACTCTGTACTCAAAACTGGCTCTTGATGTATTAAACTCAGATGGTGATATATCAAGAATTCTGAAGGATTTAGACAGAATATATTCGCTTATCAAAGAATGTAAAGAAATGGAAGAAGTAACTTTAGGAATTACGTTTAAGTATGATTATGCCAGAATAAGTGATATATTCAAACTCATAAATAAAAAACAAAAAATATCAGATAACAAGATTGAGTCTGAAAATGCAGAGGAACTTATATTCACATACTCTGATTCACAGATTACTTCTGCAGTTGAAGAGACTAAAAATGCATTAAAACGTATTCTTGAATATTCAGAAATCGGCGAAGAAAAGTCAGTTGCGTTTGAAAAATTCTTAACTGTATACAGGGGGCTGAAAGACCCGTATTCTACAGAAAATGATGTGAGAAAGTTAAGAAGCAGGATAAGTGAATTATACTATGAGATATACGAAAAGGTATTTTTCAAGGCAGAAGAAGATGATGATGTCGAAAAAGTAATTGAGCTGTTTTTAAGCTATGGTTTTATGGATGAAAAACAGTTTGATAAGAATCAGCTGGTAGCATTGTATGCTCTGTCTGAGAAAAAGTATGATACTAAAATAAAAGTATATACCATAAGGGAATGGCTTCATGCCATATATACCGGAAAAAAGGAACCGTCAAAGAATGAGTTCGATTTGAATTATGAAGAGAATTTCAGGGAATTAAGTAAGACACAGCGATTTACCGAGCAGCAGAAGAGGGATTATTTTAACGACTATAAGGGTAAGGTCAGATATGAGCTTAGCAACATGTTTAAAGCAAACAATAGAACCACAAGCGGTCAGCTGCTTACATTCTGTCCTGTGTTATCAGGAAAAAGTTTCATCAATGAAGTCGAGAAGATGGCATTTACTCCTGATAGAATTGAACAAGAACTTATGGATATCATTGAAGTTGATTTTTCTGCTTTTTACAGAGAATACCAGTTTGAAGATTCTGACAGGAAAATCCCAAGGATGTCACTTAAGACAGCGGTACTTCCGGAATTTATAATTATGCCTAATGTAGGACAGAGGGGCAGTATGTGGCAGGAAATCGAAGGAAAGAAGAGAGTTTCTCCGGCAAGATTTGTAGTGCCGGCATTTACGGCTGAAAATACTCAGGATTTAATGCTTAAACTGGTTGGCGCATTTAGGTGGGAATTATGCAGGACCGTACAGGGTATATACTGGAATGATATCAGGGAGCGTTCTCTTACGGCTGAGTATTGTGATTATATACAATTCTATAGAAAAAACAGAGAACTTTCGGATGAAGTAAAACAGAAAATAAAGTTACAGCTTCAAAAATCAAGAAATAATAATAAAGAGATGTTTATAAAGGACTACATATTGTGGATAAAGAATGAGGCATACGGACTTGCCAGAATCAATAAAATTTCAAGAGGAATCCTTTTTATGTATTGTCCGTTCGCTAAAAAGTACAGACAGAAGCTTGCAGAACATCCGATGTTTAATGATTGTATGGGAAGATATGAAAGAGACCGTTTGAAAAAATTAAAGGAATTAAATAACAAGATTGTTGCAATAAAGAACACCGGAGGATTTATAACAAAAGAGATAGAAGAAAACGTAAAACTTTTGCAGGATATGTAGTATAGTTTAAAATGCATATTGTATGAACGGAGGTTTTGCCTATGAAAAAAATCAGGACAAGCATAACGGTTGCAATTATTTTATCAGTGATTGTGGCAACGCTGCCCATAGGGGCGGTAACTCTTATGATCTCCTCCAAAGTTATATCAGCTGAGTCAAATGACAAGATAGAAGCAATAGCAAAAGAGTACCGGAACAACATGGACATTTCGTTTGAAAAGTATGAATCAATTGTCAATGGAATAGCCCAATACGTGGATTCGTCTTATGATGGCAGCAGAATACTTGAAAAAGAATATGACAGAGAATATGTAAATGGATTGTCAAAGTATCTGTCGGAAGTATCGAGTGAGTATAAGGAAGAAGTACTAAGTGTTTATGCATATGTAAATCCTAAGGATATTAAAGAACTAATCGGTGCCAAATACATTGAAGGTGAATACGTAGACAACAATACCGAAGAGAATTATATGTTGTATTTTTGTAATGAAGCAGAGTGGCAGTGGTACAGAAAAACAGAGAGAAACAAATGTCCTACATGGATTAAGCCCTACTATGATTCTGTCAGTGGTAAAGTATGTATGACATATGCTTATCCGTTGTTTCAGGATGATAAACTTGTCGCAATGATTGGTATTGATGTCAGTTTTGATAAGTTCTCTGATCTTGTAGAGCAGTTAAAAGTATATGACAGCGGATATGCATCACTTGTGGATGCAGATCAGATGTTCATCGTGGATAAGAGTCATGACGTAAATGAGAATCTTGAAAGTGCAGGATATGTCGAGCTTTCTGAAAGTATTAAAAATGCCGACAGTGGAATTATAAAAATGGAAAAAGAGTATATATCGTTTGCAAATCTTGAAACCGGATTTACAGTCATAGTACATGCCCCCGTATCGGAAGTAATGGAAAGCTCTAATACAGTTATCTTGATAACGTTGGCGATAACGATAATAGTCTGCGTATTAGCTGGCGTTTTGGCAATAATCATCAGTAGAAAGATTGCAAAACCGATAGTAGATGTTGTAGATGATCTCCAAAAGATGGAGGAGAGAGATTTTACGGGCAGAAAACATGTTAGGCATGTTAAAAACAAAAATGAGACAGGGAAACTGGCAAGGGCAGTTGAGGCGGTACAGATATCTATGCAGGATACTGTTGGAATGGTAGCTGAAAGTGGAGAAAAAATAGTTGGAAGCATATCAAACTTAGATGGTGTTATAAATGATTTAGTAGACCGTGTCTCATGTATTTCAGCCGTATCGGAAGAGCTTGCAGCAAGTATGGAAGAAACGGCAGCCACGGCAGAGACCATAAGCAACACGACAGATAAAATTGCAGACAATGTTGAAGCAATGAATAGGAAAAGTATGGATGGCAAGGTGCATATGCAGGGAATATCTGAGAGGGCATTAATCATCAGAAATGAAGCGGAAGAGTCGGCAAGGATAGCTGATGATGTTACAACTAAGACAGAAATCAAGCTTCGTGCTGCAATAGAAGAATCAAGAAGAGTGTCTATGATTTCAGAGCTGACCGATGCGATAATGGGAATAGCTGATGAAACATCATTACTTTCGCTAAACGCATCTATAGAAGCAGCAAGAGCAGGTGAATCGGGTAAAGGATTTGCCGTAGTTGCAGATCAGATCAGAAGATTGGCAGAGAGTTCAGAAGATTTGGCTAAACAGATTCAGAAGATAACTAACGACGTTACCGGTACTGTAGACAGGCTGTGCGAGAGCTCGACAGAAGTTCTTGAATTCATATCCGTAAATGTTAAAGATACAAATCAAAAACTTATGGAAACAAGTGAACAGTATGAGAACGATGCTAATGATATCAGAGTAATACTGGAAGATTTTTCATATATTGCAGGTGAGATATCGAAAGAAATTACGGATATTCTAAAGGCTTTTGAAGAACTTAAAAATGCTACTGCAGAGGGAGCGGCAGGAACAACAGCGGTTGCGGAAGATGCAGAAGCATTGGCACTTAATACAAATTCTGTACAGGAGGAGGAAATTGCATTAAGATCAATTTCCGATAAGATGAATGAACTGATACATAGATTTACAGTATAAACATAAGGAGATTAAAATGGACATAAATGTAGGTGATGTAATAAGACTAAAGAAAAAACATCCGTGCGGCAGCATTGAATGGGAAGTATTAAGAATAGGTATGGATTTCAGGCTGAAATGCATGGGGTGCGGACATCAGATTATGTTACCAAGAACAACCGTAGAAAAAAGCATTAAGAGCATTAAGGAAAAGTAAATGATAAATAATTATATAGCATTTGATTTAGAGACCACGGGATTTAATCCCGTGGTCAATAAGATAATAGAAATAGGAGCAGTTAAAGTAAAAGACGGGCAGATAGTTGATAAATTCTCTGAATTAATTAATCCGGGTATACGTATTCCTGAGATAATAACTCAGGTAACAGGGATAGATAATAATATGGTTAAAGGAAAGAGACAGGCAGAAGATGTGGTAAGGGACTTTGTTGATTTTTGTGACAGTAACGTTATACTGGGTCATAATCTTTCGTTTGATTATTCATTCATATCTGCCCAGACATACCGGTTAGGAATTGATTTTGACAAAGAAGGAATTGACACCTTGAAAATTGCAAGGAAACATCTTTCAGCACTAGAAAGCAGGAAACTTGATTATTTGTGTGAATACTATGGTATAGAAGATAAAGAACATCACAGGGCATATAATGATGCTTATGTTACAGTGATGCTGTATAAAAAACTGTCAGAGTGTTTTGAAAATGAAGACGCAGGTATCTTTGTTCCGGAGCCGATGAAACATGATGAAAAGAAAATCAAAAAAAAACTGTCACCAATAACAATAAAGCAGAAGGCATTTCTTGCTTCGTTAATCAGGCAACATAATATCATACCGGAAAAGAACATTGATGAGCTGACTAAAAGCGAAGCGTCAAGAATGATTGATACTATACTATCAGCTTACGGACGAAGAAATACCTTCTAAATATTTTGTAATACTGTCTTTTGATATAGAGTTTAATGATTGAGATCTTGTAATTAAATCTTTTATTTTGTAATTACATCCCTCGTCTATGTAGAGATTCCCGAGTTCTTTGTAGGTATTACTGATATCTGAACCAAGTTCTACGGCGTATTCAAATGTCCGGATGGCTTCATTTGAATAACCGAGGGTATGAAGACGGCTTCCCAGCTTATTAAGCTCTCTGCATAATACAGTAAAATTAGTGTCGTATTCTGTTAACAGAGGAAGATTGGCAACGCCATATTCTAATTTTAGTTCAGTATTTGTAATTCCGGTAAAATTTACGATTTTAAAATCTTTCAATCTGATAATATTTTTATAACAGGAAATAATAATTTCATCATTTATATCAATTTGTGGTAGATTTTTTTCGTCTATAGTGATATAGTGAAGATTGTTTAGATCTTTTTTTCTTGTGGAGTTCGCTTTGGATTCCATTTTCAATAATTCTTCATGTGAACGGTTATTCCGGTTGCATGAGTGGTGATATACAATATTTAGGACAAGAGAAAAAACAACTACAGATGTAAAGATTGGAAAGTTGGATAATAGTTTAAACATCATAAACTCCGATCTGCCTTTTAAAAGGCTGTAATAAAATGTAAATTTGTAATGGAGTGCTGCTCATACAAATTTATTTAAACCGTAGCAGCACAGAAATGAGGTATCATATGATTAACTTTAGTAGCAAAAAAAACAAAAAACTAGTATCAAGTATTATCATAGTAGTACTTGTTGTTGCAATGGTTGCAACAACTGTGCTTGCAATTGGCTGGTAAAAGTATTTTATCATTTAAGATAATAATTTACAAGTCAATTAATTGTACTCCGGTAATTCTAAATAATTTTACAGTATTTTTTTAGAGGTACGGGAGTACATTAGAAAGGAATAGATAATATGGGTGAGAAAAAAATCATTTCACATAAGATAGCAATTGTTGTACTGGGATTGTTCATTACAGTTGGAATGAGTATGAATGCAGCTGCAGCAGAAGACAGACTGCCGTCCGGTGTATCGATAGGAGGTACGGATGTTGGCGGGCTGACAAAAGAGGAAGCTCTGACAAAAGTCCGGGAGTATGTGTCGGACTATACATCAAAGCATGTATCTCTGTTTGTGGATGATAATACTGCTTCTTCAACGATAAGTGATTTAGGATATTATTGGAAGAACACGGATGTGGTGGATGAAGCATTGAATCTTGGCAAACAGGGTAATGTTATAGAAAGATATATGGAACTTACGGATTTGTCAAGACAGGGTGTGAATTATAACATAGAGTATGACGTTAATGATGAGATTTTAAGTAACACTATAGAAGAGTGCTGCAGTGAATATAATGTTCCTCATGTAAATGCCGGGATTACAAGGGATGGAGACGGCTTTTCGTATTCAGAAGGTACGACGGGAAGAATTATCGACAAGGATGCCACAGTGAATGAATTTCATCAGTATCTGCTTGGAACATGGAATGGGAATGAAGCTGAATTAAAAGTTACCATGATAGATGATCTGCCTGAGGCGACATTGGAGGACTGTCAGAAAGTAACAGATTTACTCGGCACATATACTACCACATTTACAGGTGGCAGTTCTAATTATAACAGAAATAAAAATATTGCAAATGGAGCAAGACTCATTAATGGTACTGTTGTCTATGTTGGAGATACATTTTCAGCGAATGCCCTGTTAGAGCCGTGGACAGAAGAACATGGATGGTATGCTGCAGGAACATATGTCAATGGTAAGGTTGAGGACAGCCTTGGAGGAGGAATCTGTCAGGTATCGACTACTTTATATAATGCACTTTTAAAGGCAGAGATTGATATTGTGGAGAGATACCCGCATTCAATGTCAGTAGGATATGTACCTTTATCGCAGGATGCTGCACTTGCAGGAACCTACAAAGATTTAAAATTTGAGAATAACACGGATGCTCCGCTATATATCGAAGCATATTGTTCAGGTAATTCAATTACATTTAATGTATATGGACATGAGACAAGAGATCCTGGCAGGAGAGTGGAATTTATCAGTGAGACCACCAGTACGATACAGCCTTCAGAGGTAGTTACGGAAGACGGTTCCCAGCCGGTTGGATACCGTTATGTCACTGAAAGAGGTCATGTCGGTTACACGGCTAAGCTTATTAAGAGAGTATATCAGGATGATGAACTCGTAAGTGAGGAAGTTGTTAATACAAGTAGTTATGCCGCTTCTCCTACACATGTTGTTGTAGGAACCGGTGCTGCTCCGGAAGAAACTTCAGCTGAGGAGACATCGTCTGAACAGCAGTCAGAAGGAGAGACATCAGAAGGAGAGACATCAGAAGGAGAGACACAGCAGGGTGAGGAGAATACTTCACAGCAGGAAGATAATTCAGATGATAATCATGATGACGGAGAACATCATGATGACGAGCATAATGATGAGGGGCATCACGACGGAGAAGACAGCGGAGAACATCATCATGATTAGAATGGACACTAAGAGGTTGTACTTATGAATAGAGGTAAAGTTAAAGAAGCTATATTGCAAAGAACCATATTCAAAAGAATTACATATAAGAATCAGGAAACCGTATCATCTTCCGAGGTTGGAAGTGATGCGGCTGTTCTTGAAAATAAAGATGAGGTTACAGTGATTTCTACAAATCCTGTAACCTATAATTTTAAAGGAATGGAAAAACTTGCAATTGCATCGGCGGTTAATAATGTGGTTGCAAAAGGAGGCTGTCCGCGTTCTGTAGAGGTAAGTATTCTGCTACCGGAACGGTATAAGGAGACTGCATTAAAAAAAATGCTGGAAAGCCTTAATCTTTTTTGTAGGGAATATGGTATAGACATTGTCGGAGGACATACAGAAGTGACTACGGTCGTGAATACACCGGTAATCAATGTGACAGCAGTGGGATATGCACTTAGAAAAAATGTTGTTACAAAAAAGAGGCTTAAAGCGGATATGGACATTGTTATGACAAAATACATTGGTCTTCCGGCAACGTTGATTATACGTGACATTAAAAGGGATGAGTTAAGGGAGAAATTTTCAGAAAATTTTATTAATCATGTAAATGATTTTGACAAATATTATAGTATAATAGATGAAGGCAGACTGGCATTGTCACATGGCGTAACCTGCATGCATGATGTAAGCAGGGGGGGAATATTTAAGGCACTTTGGGAAATGGCAGAGTACTATGGATTTGGATTTGAAGTGGATGTAGACCGCATCCTGGTAAAACAGGAAACAATAGAATTTTGTGAGATGTTTAATCTTAATCCATATGAAATATTATCTACAGGCGTACTTCTCATGCTTGCGGAAGATGGAGAGCGGCTGGCAGATATATTTTTGGAGGCAGGCATACCTGCATCCGTCATTGGAAAAACCAATGCAGGAAATGACAGGCTGATTATCAGAAACGACGAAAGAGGATTTATCACGCCTCCGAGAGGTGATGAGACAGATAAGATAGTATCGTGAATTTGTGCTGCAGGCGCACAAATTGCCCGTGATGTGGGAACTTCCTCACACTAAGGCGTTTGGAATGGAGAATTTGTATGTTGAATATTGTATTATTAGAACCAGAGATACCCCAGAACACTGGAAATATAGGCAGAACCTGTGTTGCAACAGGAACGAGACTGCATTTAATAGAACCTTTGGGATTCAGTTTGAGTGAAAAGGCATTAAAAAGGGCGGGAATGGATTACTGGCAGCACCTTGATGTGACAGTATATGAAGATTTTGAAGATTTTTGCAAAAAAAACCCTGATGCGAAAATATATATGGCAACGACTAAGGGACTTAACATATATTCTGAGGTAAATTACGAACCGGATTGTTATATTATGTTCGGAAAAGAGAGCGGAGGAATACCGGAAGAGATTCTTGTGAATCATCAGGAGGATGCCATAAGAATTCCGATGAATCCGGAGATACGTTCTTTAAATCTTTCTAATTCTGTAGCAATTGTATTATATGAAGCTTTAAAGCAGAATCATTTTGAGGGTATGCAGCTGCAGGGACATTTACACAGACTTGATTGGAAATAGGCTTGTTAAAATGTATTTTTATGAATGGAGATTAGTGTGAATATTTGCCTGATGGCAAATTTTCGTACGACTATTTGTGACGAGCCCCAATAGTCAGGAATTAATGGAGGAGGAAAAAAGATGAGAAGATTAAAAAAACTAGTAGCAGTTACGCTTTCAATTGTCATGGCATGCAGCGGCAATGTTGTTTATGCAGCAGAAGGAGGCAGTGTAAATGACACGGAAACCGTAACGGTACAGGAGATATTTACGGAGACAGAAACCGAGGAAGAGACATTTACAGAAACAGAAACCATAACGGAGGAAGAGACATTTACAGAAACAGAAACCATAACGGAGAAAGAAACATTTACAGAGACAGAGATAATTACAGAGACTGAAAGTATAGTGGAGACAGCGTCCGTAACAGAATCTGATGTCATACAAACGGATGATGGGCTTGATACCTATGACGGAGAGGAATCAACTGAACAGACGAGGTATACGATAGAACTCAGCGAAACATATGTAAGTATGTATGTAGGAGAGAGTCATCAGCTTACAGCTAATGTAACTCCTGATGCAAAAATAAAGTGGAGTTCAGAAGATGAATCAGTTGCAAAGGTAACAAGCGCCGGAAGAATTAAAGCTATAAAACGAGGAAGTACATATATAACTGCTACTGTTGGAGATTATAGTATATCCTGTTATGTAGATGTAGAAGCGCCGAGTTTATATATGTCCGAATATAAGACTATTTATGTTGGCGATACGGATTATATCAATTACACGGTAGAACCGACAGTGGATTTGAAATGGACATCATCAAACACAAAAGTTGTAAAGGTGGACCAGAATGGAAAAATCACCGGTGTAGGAAAAGGAAAGGCGATAATAATCGCAAAGGGAAAAGGCTGCAAAGGAAAATGTGCAGTTTATGTAGAAAAGCCGGATATCTATATTGCAAAAAAGACAATAAATCTTTATGAGGGTTCAGTGGCACATTTTGATGCAACTGTTACGCCGGATTATTTAGCTAAAAAATATAAATCATCAAATACAAGTGTTGTAAAAGTCAATAAGAACGGAATGATGACTGCCGTAAAAGCGGGAACAGCATATGTAACTATATCAGTAAAGGGATATTCAAAAAAAATAAGGGTAAATGTATATAAGAGTAATTATAAAATCAGTATAACTAAAAAGACTATAATGAAGGGAAATTCATTTACCATACATATTGATAACGGATCAGATTCCTATATTTACCCAAATGTTGATTCGTATTCATCAGACAAACTCAGTTACTCATATAGTAGCGATAATAAGGGTGTAACGTATACGATAAAAGCTATTAATAAGGGAAGTGCATATTTTACGGTATACATGTACAGAACAGAAAATGGTAAGAGTGTGTTGTGGAACCGGACCGTGAAAATAAATGTAGTAAATGAGGGAATACCGCAGCAGGATTTTTCTATTGCAAAAGGAACAAAAAAACAGCTTACATTGAGAAATGTGGGAAAATCTTCAGAGATTTCACGAATTAAATGGAAATCTTCAAATCCTAATAAGGTAGTGGTAAATTCAAAGGGACTTGTAAAAGGAAAGAGTGCAGGTAAGGTAAAAGTTACTGCATTTGTAACACTTAAGGATGGAACAGAGAAGAAATATTCGACATCATTTAAAGTATCAAATCCTCGTATCAATAAAAAATTAATCTATATGTCACCGGCAAATGTATGGAGTTCAGGCAAGTCATACGGTCAGATAAAGGTAAAGGGTTTGAACGGATACAGTAATGTGAAGTTCAAGAGTAATCATTCATCTATTGCTTCGGTTGACAGGAACGGAAATATAACAGCAGGTAAAGTCGGAACAGCCGTTATCAGTGTGACAGTTGATGGAAAGACTATGAGATGCAAGGTAATCGTAAGTAATCCTCGCCTTAAGGAATACTCTGCAAGACTGGCGCCTTCTAATCAGTGGACAATTCCTCTTGCCGGAGTAAAATCATCAGCTAAGAAGACATTCTCAACAAGAAATGGAGGAGTTGCTTCAGTAGATGGAACCGGAACCGTTACGGCGGTCGGATATGGTTCTACATATATTGATATCAAGGTAAATGGAGTAAAACTTTCCTGCCTTATCGAGGTGGCACCGCAGAGAGCAATCAACGCATGTATAAAAGGTGAAGAGATATACGCAACCTGCACCTATAGTCAGGAAAACAGAATGTCTGACGGATATTATGACTGTAGTGCATTGGTATTTAAGTCGTATGACAGAGATGCCGATTTACTTGGTGGAAGCTATTCCTGGGCACCTACAGCAGCAAATATGGCGAAACATATGGAGAATACCGGCAAGGTACTGTCTTATGGAGCGATAGATGTATCACAGATGCGTCCGGGAGATTTAATTTTCTATGGAGGTTCCGATAACGGAAGATTCCTAGGAATCTACCATGTGGAAATGTACTATGGTGGAGGGGCATATGCTACCGGAAATGCAGTCATGGTGGCACGCCCGTTGAATGAGTAGGGGAGGTTTAGGTTTTTGCGTATTGCTATGAAATGACATGTTATAGAGATTGATCATCAAATGTATAAGAATTTAGTGGAGCTGTATGTGGTTAATAGAGATTCGCATTCGCGCTGTTTAATTTTGGGAGTTATCTTTGGGTTGATAGTTGGAATTATGATTGCAAACATTGTTTGGAGTAAAAAAAATAAATGTAATGATGAATGAGACGGAGGTACAGTATGGAAAACAGAAAAATGAGATTTAATCTTTTTTGATTGACCCAAATGTGAAATTGGCTTATCAATATTGTTGTTTTATGATATACTTTTATTCATAGAAATGGCTGAACTGCTAAAATGATATGGGTTGGAGTGATAAGAATGGAAATGAAACTGGCAACAGGAGTACAAAGCTTTGAAAAAATACGAATAGAAAAACTCTTCTTTATAGATAAAACCGATTTCATAAAAGAATGGTGGGAACACAAAGACGATATAACTCTGATTACCCGCCCGCGTCGTTTTGGAAAGACGTTAAATATTAGTATGTTAGATTGCTTTTTTTCGTTGCAATATGCCGGTCGTGGTGATCTGTTTGAAGGACTGTCTGTATGGGAAGAGGAAGAATACAGACAGTTGCAGGGAACATATCCGGTGATTAATTTAAGTTTTGCGGATATGAAAGCAACGAGTTTTGAAGAAGTCAGATTTTCAATATGTCAATTATTAACGGATATATATAATGAATTTGATGATTTTTTTAAAGAAGCGGATTTGTCGGAAAAAGATAAGGATTATATTAGACAAATTAAACGTGAAATGTCAGATGACGTTGCAAAAAAAAGTTTGAAAAAGTTATCTTCATTTTTAGCGAGAAAATATAATAAAAAGGTAATTATTCTTTTAGATGAATATGACACACCTCTTATCGAAGCCTACACACACGGTTATTGGAAAGAAATGACAGAGTTTATGCGCGGTTTATTTAATGCAACCTTTAAGTCAAATCCAAGACTGTATCGTGGTGTAATGACGGGAATTACCAGAATCAGTAAAGAGTCAATGTTCTCAGATTTGAATAATTTGCAGGTGTGCACTACCACCTCGAAAGAATATG
>CAMHLZ010000055.1 GCA_946186125.1 uncultured Lachnospira sp.
CGGTTCCTTTTTCGCAAAAAGATATTCCTCATCCGCATTCAGTTTTAAACGCAGACCTCCATTGCACATCACTATACTGCTTTCATAGTTGGTTGACCATACTTTTCCCGCTTCGCCACACACTTCTTTATTCTCATATGTTCCCGGATGGTAACTCAGTGTAAGTCCGAGTACGCTCTGGCCTTTAAGTTCCATGAGATTCTTTGTTTCATAATATGTACCGTTTTTGACGTGTACCGGGTCTCCGAAAAATGAACGGAAAAAGTCATCATATTCATATATTACCTTTGGACAATGGGAACCTATTGTCTTTACTTCCACCTGCATTCCTAAAAGTTGTTCATACTTTGGAAGTTCATTCTTTGTATGCTGATAATAAGTCTCTTCGTTTCCTGTATCTTTAACGCTTCCCGCAGGAAATATATGTGTTCCCGAAATCGTATCTCCCGGCCATAAGATTCCTACTTCAACGGCTTCATAAGCACCTGTTTCAGGACAATACGTGCTGCTGTCAGGTATTAAATATTTAATACGTTCCTCTTCCATAGGATCTTCAAATGAATATTCTATGTTATAAACCGGCGTATCTGATGTATTGGAAAGCTCATAAAATGTATAATATTCTTCTCCGTTATAGGCTGCATCTTCTACATATATGGTCATTTTAAGACCTTCGCCGCCATTAATCTCTATATCACAGTCACCCTCTACAGTATCCGTAAGTTTTATTCCTGACGGTTCAAGACTTGCTTCTACAGTCGCCTCTATCGCATATTTTCCCGGTTTGCTTCCCATTACAATAAAACTCTCTGAATATGTTTCGCCCGGATATGTATATCTTTCGCTTTCTTCTCTCTCTTCTTCTTCACGTATTATATCCGTTATATCATAATCAGGGTGCTCATTAAGTATCTCTTCAAGGCTGCCAAAAATTGATGCAATTCCCGCTTCTCCCATAGATGCAGGATTTTCTATCGGTGTGATATCTTTTTTTGTTTTTGCAAACGATAGCTCATCCGGAAGATTAAGTGTAACTTTTGTACCTCTAAGTTTAAAATCTTCATCAGATTCATTAGTTACATCTACCGTTACATTGTACATTTCCTTAAGCCATGAAACACTCTGCGAGATTGCAAGTGATGTCAGTACAGGCTGGTTGTTCACTTCACTTACTTTTAACGTATAGTTAGTTACTCCCTTAGGCTCTAATACTTTTCCGCCTCCACTGCTTACATAAGATGTCTCAAGTTTTACTATCTCTTTTTTCACATGCTTATGTTCTCCGAAGATATATACTACAGGTATCGGAGTTTCCTCGAACCATAGTTTTACTTCATAACACACCCTGTTATAGTTTTCTTCATCTTTTAAATCAACTCCGGCTGCAATGATTTCGTCTATACCCATTCTGTGAGTTGTAATCGTGGTCTTCATAATACTTCCACTTTCAAGGTTGACGTTAAAAGTATTGCTGCCATCATCGTCAACACAAAGTACTGCTGATTTTGGTTTGTATCCGTTTTTGAATACCACACATTCGTAATTTCCTGCCGTAAGCTCCATGGTTGCATTTCCGCTTTCATCCGTACTTGCTGATAATGTACCCGTTTTTTCTGATGAAATGCTGATACTTGCAAACGGAATTACACTTCCCGCACCATCACATACATTTATTACTATATTGTTGTAAATGTCTTCGCCACGTTTTTTGACTACGGCCGTGCTCTTACAGCTGCTTTTGTTTCCTGCTTTATCCTTTACTGTAAGTATAACCGTGTATGTACCCGGTTTTTCATACTGATGTGATACTTTTTCATTGCCTTTTACGATGTTTCCGTCTCCAAAATCCCATTCGTACTCCACGATTCCCACGTTGTCAGTCGATGCTCCCGCATTAAATTTTATTTCACTGCCTTCCACACACATGGTTGCAGATGGCAGTTTTGCAGATGGTGCCTGAGTATCATCATCATTTGAGGCACCTGTTATCTCTTCAGATTCTGAATAGTTGCCGGATTTATCATAGCTTCTTACTTTATATACATAAGCAGCATTAACAAACCTTACGTTATCCGTGTACGAAGGCTCTTTTGTGGATGCAATTACTGTATAGCAGGTGCTTCCCTCCGGTTTCTTCAGTATCTCATATCTGTCAAAGTCTTTTTCTTCTGAACTGGCGATTATGATTTCTATTTGTTTATATCCTGATTTTGTAGTTACTTCAGGTTTTTCCGGTGCGGTTTTGTCTATACCGTAAGTTACGGTATATATTTTGCTTACATTTCCGGAATTATCTTCGGCATACGCTCTGACATCATATTCTTCTTCATTCAGATTCTCCGTATTCCACTTGAATTCTGAGCATTCCATAAGGCTTTCCGCTTTGTTTTCTCCTATGACATGCCATATCTCATCACCCTTTTTTCTGTACTCCAGTGTGACCGTTTTAATATCATGGCTGTCTGTTACAAGTACTTTTATAGTACTCTCTTTTCCAATAACTCCTTCTTCCGGCAGCACATTCTGTATCACCGGTGGCTGGCTGTCCTCTTCTGCCATCATGACAAACGGTTCTGAGTATGCACTCTTATTACCTGCTTTATCAACCACACGGATTTTATACTGATATACAGTTTCCGGTTCCGTATCAATGTCATAATAACCTATGGTTGTAAGATTCTCATTAACAGGAACAAAGTAACTGCTCCCTTCTTTTGCCCTGTATATTTCATAATGTGATATATCATCTTCCCCCGGTGTATCCCACGTAATCCCCTGTATTCCATTTGTATTCTTAATTCTTAAATTTCTAACACTTTCAGGAGCCGTACGGTCTGTTTGATACTCAAGTACTACTGCTTCACTTTTGTTACCTGATGTATCATATGCCTCGCATCTTATGTATACCTTCCCTTCGTCCATGGTATCTGTGTTTAGTTCCGTCTCAAAACTCTCTCTTTTTGTTTTTTTCTCAGATGTTTTTTCACTAAGCAGCTGATAGTTTGTTCCATCTGTTGAATAGTAAAATACCGCCTTTTCTATTCCTATATTATCCTCTGCTGTCTGTGATATATTAAGCATTCCTTTCACATGTCCCGGTTCAGGATTTGTCATAATGATTTTCGGACTTTTTACATCATTTGTAGTGGTAAGCGTAATTGCATCCGATGTTTCTCCCGCATTTCCTGCCACGTCATATCCTGTTATTCTGAATGTGTACTGCGACAGAGACTTGAGATTTCCTATGTTCTTAAAAGTCTTATTATATTCCCTCGCAACAGATTTCCATTCTCCGTCTTCTTCCATCTCTATCAGAAAATAAGATAAATCTGACTCATTTACATCATCCCAGCTTAAAGTCACGTTATTATCTGCTACCTTTGCATTCACTCCTGTTATCTTACCTACTGCTGTATTGTCAATTTTATATCTTTTTTCACACCTGTTTATGCTTACATTTCCACTTATATCTGTGGCAGCTGCACTGATAAAGTATGTTCCGTCCTCATATCCGGTAGTATCTAATGTAAACGCACTCTGACCGGACACGGCTTTTACCGTGCCTGCCTCTTTGTATTGTGCATCTGATGATTTCTTTATTAAGAGCGTTATTTCATCTACTTTTATGTTATCTGTCGCTTTTACCAGTATCGTTTTTGTGCCGCCGATTACATTGACATCCGGAAGTATGGATTCTACTTTTGGTGCCTTTTTGTCTTTTCTTACGGTTATTTCATCAGATACTGATTTTTCGCTCACATTTGAGTGGACATCTGATGCAGTTATTGCATAAGTATAACGTTTTCCTTCTGTAACTTTATTGTCCGTATATGTGCCTGAGTCAGCTTTGCACTCTGCAATCGGTTTGTACTCTCCATCTTTTTCTTTTCTGTAAATGTCATATTTTTCGCAGTCGTCATCTGCCACCTTATTCCATGTAAGTACGTTGGCACCATTATCAGACTCCGCCATAAATGATGCCGGTGCATGCGGTGCTTCCCTGTCAATGTTGTATCTTACTTTTAATTCATCCTTATTGCCGTCTGCATCGTATAATGTATATCTGATGCTGCAACTGTCAGGTACGTTCATTTTACTGATGTCCCATCTGTAAGCTGATATATTCTCAGTACCGTTAAGGTTTCCGCCAAGCATTGTCGGCGGTATCTGTACCCATTCTCCTGATGAATTTTTATATTCAATATTCACCCTGTAACCGTCTGCACCTGAGTTATTCTCATATCTTACACTCATATTTACAACGTCTTTTCCGACTTCTGCATCATCGACAGGATATACCGACGTAATCTTCGGCATTACCGGCTTATATGTTCCGGATCCTGAATATTCTGATATGTTTCCTGATTCATCATATGCCCTTACAGTGTAGGTATACTCTGTATCACTTTTAAGCCCGCTGTCTTTGTATACCGTTTTTTCTGTTGTACCTATTTTCTTTCCGTCTCTGTAAATCTCATATCCTGCTACCTTTGAATTATCAGAAGACGGTGTATATCTTATGGTGACTGCTGAACCTGTTACCGCCTTTAGTTCAGGAGTTCCCGGTACTGTTGGTGCTTCTTCATCTTCTGACACAGTTGCCACTGCCACCGGTGAATCTTCTGCCTGATTATTACAGGTATCGTATGGATATACTTTATATTCATATGTCTTACCCGGTTTTACAGTTTTGTCTTCATATGTGGTCATGACGGTTACGGCAATCCTTTGTCCGTCTCTGTATATTCTGTATCCTGCTATGCCGCTCTCATCTTCTGATTTTTCATAGTTTAATACTACTGTCTGTATATCTTTTGCTTCTGCCTGTATATATGTCAATGCTTTAGGTGGTACCACATCCGTAACTTCATTTATGACTTCATCTGCTATAAGGCTTAAGTCATTTTCAAAACGGTATCTGTTCACCGGATATTTAAGTACCAGATTTGCAAATCTGGTGTCTCCCGCATTTTTCTGAAATACTATTATCTGCATCTTTTCAGTGCCGCTTAGTACCACTCTGTGATTTTCCGTCGCAACAAAATTTACTGCCAAGTCCTGTACAAAATGTCCCTGTAGTTCTATCTCTCCTTCTGTCAGTATTCCGCGGTGACTGTACGCCGATATGAAATTCATATCTCCTGCTATAAATATTTTGTCGTTTGCATTAGTCATAACCAGACGCCCCCAGTTTCCAACAGTGAAATCTCCCATACAGTCAATGCTTCCACCATTAACCGTTAGTTCTGCCGATACATTTACTGCACCTGCCAGGATATGATATCCGTTTAAATCAATTGGTTTTTCTACTGTTAATGTTCCGCCTGATACAATGTCTGAATCTAATACTTCGTCATTATTTATCTGAAGCGAACCGCTCCACTTTCCATCAGTTATTTTGTCAGCATCTGTTACGGTTACTTTTCCGGCCCCCGTAACATGGTTTCCGCGGTCTGTAATCTGTCCTTTAACATTAATTACGTTTTTTATTTCAAGCTGCTTTTTGTTATTGTTCTCAAGATTTCCTACATTCAAAGGCATATATGACTGCACCGTCTGTTTTTTGTCTCCATCTAAAATCAGACCGGCATTATCTCCTGTTTCAAATGCCACATAACCTGTCTGTATAAAATCGCCCGATATACTTATAGTTCCATTTTCGAGCATACTTTTTGTTCCATAATACGCCTGCCAGATGAAATCTCCTTTTACGTATAAGTTTTCCGTATCTTCCTTCATCGTGATGATACCGGTACCTTCGCTGTAACGGTATTCTCCGTCTTCTTTAATTCTGTTCTGCAGTCTGTAGTCTCCCTCTACCATGAGACTTCCGTTACTCATTTTAAGTTCTCCGGCTGCATGAATAAAATCTCCCTTTACCGTCATCTGATGACCGTTTAAGTCAAGTATTCCGTCCGCCAGAACAAAATCTCCCTCACACACGTAATCTTCATTAAGTGTATAACCTGTCACGGTATCACCGTCACCATAAGTGATTCTGAATCCGTTTGTAATCAGTTCACTCTTCTTAAAGGTGTATTTTGAATATACACCCGCGCTGCTGTCATTTTTAAGTTCCAGTATATTAAAATATCCTGACTGATTTATGTTAATAGTCTGTTTTTTATCTCCGCTTAGGACCACTCTGTGCGTACCTGTCGCATACAATCCTGTGGTTGTAAAGTCTCCCTGTACTTCCAGTATTCCTCCGCTCATCTCTGCCGTATAATACGGTTCATATATGAAATTCCCTTTTATAAGGACATTATCCTTATCTCCGGTCATTTTAAGCCCCTGGGAATATCTGACTTCTTTTTCTTCAAAATCACCTGCGACAATCAGACGTCCGCCATTCATCTGTATACCATATCTGTTAATAAAGTTTCCCTTTACATTCAGCTCTCCTGATACAGTTAGCATTGATTCTGTCGTAAGATTTCCGCCTAATTCAACTTTTTGTCTTATTTCAGTTATATTATCTATAATAGCATTTCCTGAAAATCTTTCACTTTCAAACGGATCTGTTCCTCTTACACATAAAGTTCCCTTCAGATTTCCGCTGATATCATTTATTTTTCCTGTAACTTTAACTGTTTCTGTATTTATCCCTTCTTCTGATGTATTATTTATCGTAAGATTATGTATTACATTTTTTTGCGTTTTTCTAATACTAACAGTCTGTTCCCTGTCTCCCTCCAGTATAAGGCGATGGTTTTCTGCCGGATAAAAGCTGTATGCATCTTCTGTTATTGTCATATTTCCCGACAGTTTTATGGTACCGTCTGTCATGTATGCTCTGTTGTCTGCCAGGGTACTGCTGTAATAATCACCTGCGATTATCACTTCATCTTCCCCATTTTTCATCGATAAAATTGCTCCGCTTTTTCCGTACGTGCCTGACTGTGACACTGTCTGCTGGCGGTAGTCTCCCTCTATGACAAGTTTTCCACCGTTTATTTCAATTTTTCCGCCTGACTGTATGAAATTGCCTTTTACCGTCAGTGTATGTCCGTTAAGATTCATGGTTCCGTCTATCATGTTCAGGTCATCTTCGTAAGTCACATCTTTGGTTAATGTGTATCCGAATTCTCCCTCCATGTTTTCATAAACAAACCTGCATCCGTTTGTAATAAGTTCGTCTTTTACAAGGATTGTCTTTGCATATACGCCTTCCTCACTGTGATTATCAAGTTCGAGTATTCCAATTCTGCAGTTTTCACCTGTCACAATCGTCTGTTTTTTGTTTCCTGAAAGAATTACTTTATGTGATTTGCATGATTCAAATCCTTTTTTCGCATTAAAATCTCCGCAGACCTTAAGTACTCCTGCTCTCATTACGGAAGTGTAATATGATTCGTATGTGAAATCTCCCTCTACAGTCATGCTGTCATCTTCATGTGTCATATCAATTCCATATGTATAATATCCGCCTTCGCAGTCTACGTCTCCTCCTACTTTAAGATTTCCTGATTCAAATACGATTCTTCCTGATTTGTTATAAACATCTCCACCAACGTTAAGTTCTCCCTTAACAGTCAGTTTATTTCTAAGATACAGACTTCCACTAAAAACACCGTCCGCAAATAAGATACCTTCTCCCGGTATCATATCTCCTGTTACTTTTACATTTTTTTCTCCGTAGCTTCCTGTTACGTATGGCTTCCCGTCTATATTAAGTGTTCCGTTTCCTCTTACAATAAGGTTTGAAATTCTTGAGCCATAGACGTCTTCATATCCCCACTTCAGTTTATTTTCTCCGGTTACATTAAGTACTACCGTATGATTTCCGGTAGAATAAAAGTTATTCAATATATTTTTTGCCGGTTGTAGTACTTCAAAATCCCCATCAATAGTCAACGTCCCTTCTGTAAGCATGGAACGGTTTTCATTTGTCGTGGCATTAATATATTTTCCTTTTACCACCACTTCGTCCGCAGGATTTGTCATGTTGAGGATACCCGCACTGCTTCCATATTCCGGATTTTCTTCCGTTCCGGATACGCTCTGCATACGGTAGTCTCCTTCTACAATCAATTTTCCTCCGCCTACTCTCACTTCACCCGCAGGCTGGTTGAAATCTCCTTTCACGGTAAGAGTATGTCCGTTTAAATCCAGTACTTCATCTAAAAGAGTAAGATTTCCTTCATACTCTTCATCTGCTTTAAGTGTCCATCCGAATTCTCCCTTTAATTCCCCGTATCTTAATCTGCATCCGTTTCGGATTAAAGTATTCTTCTTTATTACCTTTTCTGAGTATATACCCTCCTCACTTTGATTTTTTATTTCAAGAATGTTGAAATATGCATTATCCCCCAGTGTAATCTTCTGGCATTCACTTCCGTTTAATACAAATCTGTGTTCCTTTTCCGGTCTGAAATACTCAAGATTTACATCTCCTCCTGCTTCTATCGTTCCTGCACTCAGGTGGTACATTGTACAGCCGGATGCCGTCATGCTTCCACGGATACTTATAAAATCACTTGCATGCTCCATCTGCAGAACGTCACTTTGATTTGATGTATATTCCATGCCTGCATTTCCGGCCACATTTAATTTACCTTCATTCATAACAAGTCTGCCATAGTCACTCTGTATGTAATCACCTGTTACATTTATTTCTCCGCCTATATTTAATGCAGAGCTGTTGTATACATTTCCTTCAATATTCCAAATGCCCTTCTGGCTCACAGAGTTTTTTACATACAAATCACCGTGAAGTGTATTATTTGTAAATGTTGTATTTGAATCCGGTACTATATTTCCTGCTATACGGTGTCCGTTATCATTGATATTTCCAGTTATACATGTACAGTTATCAAATATTACATTGTTTTCTGTCTGATTTTCTATATCAAGATTTGCGATATGTGAATGTCCGCTATAGCAGGTTCCGATGTTAACATGCTGCTCTTTATCACCGCATAATACTATACGGTGGCTCTGTTTCGGCATAAAATTTAATGCATTACTTTCTGTATTTACAGTGATATTTCCTTTTACACGGAGCACTCCGGCAGTAAGAAAATCCTCATCTGTAAGAAGTGATGCCGTTACGAAATCTCCTCCTACAATCACGCTGTCTTCATCAGAATTCATTCTCAGACTTCCACTGCTTACACCGTAAGGTTCTTTCTCTTCCGATTCTTTTACCGACCGGATTCTGTAATCTCCCTCAATATTTAAAGTTCCTCCGTTTACTCTGACTACGCCTCCCTGCTGTATCAGATTTCCCTTTACGGTAAAACTGTGCCCGTTTAAATCTAATGTATCTGCCGTAAGGATGTAGTCTCCTTCTACTGTGACGTCTTCTTCTAAAGTATAACCATAGCTTCCATCGACTTCTCCTATTTTTATTTTGCAGTTATTTCTTATGAGCTCTCCACAGGCAAAAATTTCCGGAGAGTAAATTCCCTCTTCACTGAAGTTATTTAATTCTATCTTTTTTATTACTGCCGTGCTGTCTACAGTAAGAGTCTGCTTCCCTGTTCCTGACAGTCTTATGGTATTCAGTCCTGTCGTACTGAAATATTTTACCGGAACATTTAAATCACCGCACAATTCTATTGTTCCGTTTTTGATTCCCGGGGTATATCTGTCCTGATATGAGAATGTGGTATCTCCCGCCACATATAGATAATCATTAATATTTTCCATCACAAGCTTCTGATTTTCTGACATGTCAAAATCACCATCGCAGTATATGGAACCCTTATTCATTTTTATGTATCCATACTCTCCCTGATAATTTCCATGTATTTTTAGGGTGTGTCCGTTTAAATCCAGCACTCCTGATTTCTGCTTCAGATTATTGACCTCTGTGTCGCTTTGTAACACATAGTTTTCTGATATGACCATATCCTCACTCTTATTTTCGTGCGTCTGTGCTCCATACGCTGATAAGGATATGCTGTAATCACTCAGTGGTAACATTGTAATTACTAATATAATTGCTATAATTCTCTGTATTGTTTTTCTTTTGATTGTCATTTAATTTTCCTCGCTTAGTTTCATATATTCTGCCACATACTCATATATTTCGCGTTCAATCCGCTTGTATTCTTTTGTCAGCTGTTGAACAATCCATTCTGAATTTGGCACTGATGAATTTTGAAATAACACTGCCGCATTATAGATTAATTGTAATTGGTATTGCAGTTGTGCTACCTTTTCTTTTATTTCCTTCTTTTCAGCCTCTATGTCTTCGGGATCAGGGCCGGGTTCTTTTGTTTCATTTTCATCTACCTTAATCTCCTTTATGTTCCCTGCTGCATCATATTCGTACCTGACACCTGAACCGTCATTATAAATCACTCTGGTTACTCTTCCAAGACGATCATACTCATAATTATCAGCACTTACTCTAACCGTCTTATAAAGGCTGGCTGACAGGCAGATACATAGGAATATAACCGTCATCTTTTTTAGCTTCTTCATAACATTTTCTCCTTCCAGGGCTGCTAAAAAAAAAATTCGCAACCAAAAGGTTGCGAACTATGATTCTTCTTTATACACTCACCCTTTGATATTCATTACATCAAGGGCTATTCTACACTAACATTTAAGATTTTGTCAAGTGATATTGAAACACCATTAATATAAAGTGTGTGTATTTAAAAACGACTATACTAGTTTTGACAATAATCCGTTCAATTTATGCAGCAGTTCTTCCTTTGTAGAAGACTTAAGAATGTATCCGGACGGTTTTAACGACATTACCCTTGTAATGCTCTCTTTATCGGCAATTCCTGTAAGAAAAACTACAGGTATATTCGCTGTCTCCTGAGAACTTCTAAGCATTCCAAGAATCTGTGGTCCGTCTGCAACAGGCATCTCATAATCAAGCAATACAACATCCACCTTATTCTTTAAAAGAAATGATATTCCCTGCATTCCCGCTGTTACAACATCCACTCTGTACGTATCCTTAAGCCATTCCCTGACCATTTTAGCATACGAAGCATCATCATCAATTATCAGAATCCTTTTTTTATCATCTTTTGACTTACCGGAACCGGTTGCCGAAACAACCTCAGACATCAGTCCGTCCATATCTATTGGACGATTAAGCCATACATAATCTTTAAGTTGTGGTATAGCAGCCGTAAACTCAGCATGATAAGTTCTTTCTCCCAGAATTATAATGCTTTTATTCATTCCACAAATTAAACGGCAAATATCCGAAATTTTTTTACATTTTAAATCATCATCCAAAACATCATCCTGCGTGTCCAGGATAAATAATGAAGTTGTATGCACATATGAAGATATCTCCTTGATATCATCCCCAAGCATTTTAACACTATATCCGGATTCTAACAGTTTTTTTCCAATTCCCTTAACTACAATACCGCTCTTATATGTAATTATAACTATATGTTTAATATTCTCATCCATTTTACAATTCCTTTCTTAATACAAAATATTTTTATATCAATATGTACCTTTTTTTATTGCTTTTTCTGCCTCATTCTGGATATCAGGATCATATGACAAATCCGGCTCTATATCTCTGCCCCTTAATCGTCTGGCTGTATAATTTTTTGTTAATCTCGATAATAACGGTGTCAAAGAAAGTATTCCTATCAAATTAGGTATCATCATCAACCCGTTGAAGGTGTCTGAAATATCCCAGGCAAGTGATGATTCTAAAACAGCCCCCATTACAATCATCATAACAAATATAACTCTGTATACCTTTGCCCACACAACGCCCACGAGATATTCAACAACTTTCGCCCCATAATACGACCATCCCATAACTGTAGTAAATGCAAACAACGTAATACATATAACGATGAAACATTCTCCGGGTCTTCCCAGACTATCTCCAAAAGCTTTCGCTACCATAGTAGCATCATCTGTTCCGGATTTTACTCCTCCCGTAGAAAGATCTATAGCACCTGAACTTAAAACTACGATTGCCGTTGTGGTACATATCACGAATGTGTCCAAAAAAACTTCAGCAATCCCCCATAATCCCTGACTCACAGGTTCTCTGGCACACGAACTGATATGAGCCATAACAGAAGAGCCAAGTCCGGCCTCATTTGAAAATACACCTCTTTTACAACCACTTTTTATAGTATTCATTGCAGTCTGCACCGCTGTTCCGGCTACACCACCCATAACAGCCTGTGAACCAAACGCAAAGTGAAAAATCGAATAAAAAACCGCCGGAAGGTTACCAATATGAATACAAATCACAATAAAGCATCCTAATAAATATGTAACCGTCATAAATGGTATGAGTTTTTCTGACACATATGCCAGTCTCCGAAATCCCCCAAGTATTATTATAGCACCTACTAACATAAGTATGAATCCTATGCCCCAGTTCATATTTGAAGTTCCTAAAAATTTTCCAACTTCCATGTCTGAAAAAAAGGCAGATTCCACATTTAACGTAATCTTGTTGACCTGAGCAACATTACCAACACCAAAGGATGCAAGTACTGTAAATATACAAAACAAAATTGCCAATATTTTTCCTAATTTTTTACAGTATTTTAAGGAGCCCATCCCATCCTGAAGGTAATACATAGGTCCTCCTGACCATGCACCTTCCGAATTTCTTCTCCTGTAATATATTCCTAAAACATTCTCAGAGTATTTAATTATCATACCAAAAAATGCTGCAACCCACATCCAGAATACAGCCCCAGGGCCACCTACACATATTGCAGTTGATACACCTGCTATATTTCCTGTTCCAATCGTAGCACACAATGCCGTGCAAAATGCCCTGAACTGTGAAATAGTACCAGCATCATTTATAATTCTTCCTTCTTTTGATATGATACCAAATGTCCTTTTCCACCAGTGTCTTATATGTACAATTTGAAAAAAACGTGTAACAATGGTGCAAACTAATCCGGAACCAATCAACAGTACAATTCCAAATGTTCCCCATGCAAATGAATTTACCATGTCATTGATTCTTGCTATTCTCTCCATATACACCTACATCCTTTCATCAAGAATCTGAATAATACCTTCGTAATCAAATTCATCTGCCTTCTGTTTGATTTTATCAAATATAGCAATATGCTCCTTAGGAATTGTATAATCTTTCAATTCATCGAACACCTCATCCAGAATATCGCATTCCATAGCCTCAGCACCCTCCATTATTGCCTCATACGCACTCTCCAGAAGGTTTTCATCTGCAACAGGCTTTTCTGTGTCTTCTTCCTCACCATCAGAAACTTTATACAACTCTGTCAAAACATCCCTGTAATGTGTATATTTTTCCATGAAACTGTCATGCGTTTTCTTGATATATTCTGTATTTTCTTCCTTTCCTGCCATCTCAAGTGAATATGCTATTTGTGAAAGTTCCGTAGCACCAATCAGTTTTGCAGAACTCTTTAGTGCATGAACCTTAATCGTGTAGTTTTTCCAATCTTCATTATGATAATATTCATCAAGCTCTTTTGATTTTGCCTCAATCGATTCGTAAAAAATCTTAAGTACACTTTGGAATGCATCCTCCGAACCACTGTTTTTGATTGCAATCTCTCCATCAATTCCTTCAATCTCTTCATACCACTTACGTTCCACAGGCAACACATTTACTTCCGTTTCTTCTTCCTTTGAATCCTGTATAGGCTCAATTTCGGTTTTATCTATATCTTTCTCCTCATCTTCCCAATCAGTCTCTTCATTCATTTCAGAAAATAAAGATGAAATATTATATGACTTATTTACCTTTACAAAATACAAAATACCAAATGTTCCCGGTCCACAATTCGAAGAAATAGCCGCTGATGCCTGCTGAAATACAATATTTTCAAAATATGTTACTTTACTGATTTCTTCCTTAATCCATATAAGTGTCTCTTCCGGAACATCTACATAGGTTATAAAAGCAATATCTGAATCCGGGATAATATCCACAGGAAATGCTCTGCGTATATATCTTGAATATGCGTATCTTGTGCTTCCCATCCATATACCGCTCAATCCAAATTCATTGTTTTTAAATTTCAAACTAAGATGTATCCCCAGCGCTTTTGCTATACTATGTAGTCTTACACTTATGAAATTTCTTTTTGCCATATATTCTGTTGTATCTATAACAAAACTACATCTTAAACGTCTTTTAACAAGTTGCAGTTCTGCAACCAACTCATCAACGGAAATATCCTGCTGTGCTAATTTGTATGCAATTAAAACAAGAATTCCTGTTGCACTGGACAGACATTCAGAATTTATAACTGTAACATTTTCAAACGCTTTTGCTGCCTCCTGCGCTCTGTCGTAGTCTTCACTCATACTACTAGTTATTGCAATATGTATCAGGTGATGCGTTCCTTTTAAAATTTCTGAAAAGAAATCCGTATATTCACTTAGCTCAGGCGGAGCTGATTCTGCCATTCCACCGGCATTTATATGACGAATCAATTCATCTGCTCCAAATTGTACTGTGTCCTTAAAGTTTCCATTTTCTGTATGAACAGAAAATGGCAAAATAGGAATATTTAATTCTTTAGCTAATGATTCAGGAATATCACACATGCTGGTTGAACTGATTATTATAGGTGTTTTCCTTGCATAACCAGAATAAGTACTGATATCTCCTGACATCTTTTCCATTTTTTTCTTAATATTTAACTTTTCTTCAGATATATACTTAATCAGTTGCTCTTCCAATGCTGCACCTGATACCGGTTTTACAAGATATCCGTCAAAACCTGCCATACTATACGCTTTTCGATTTTCACTGCCGGCATTAGCTGTAAGAACAACTACAGGAATAGAATTATTTAAACCTCCTTCCTGATTTCTAATCTCATGTAATCCCTCAATTCCGTCTGTCTCCGGCATCAAATGATCCATCAAAATAACATCATATCTTTTTTTCAATGTCATTTTTAAAGCATCTTTTACACTAGTCGCAGTATCAATCTGCATTTTTGTTCCCATAAGAAGCTTTTTTTCTACCTCAAGATTCATTTCATTATCATCTACAATAAGCACTCTCGCCTCTGGTGCAGTAAAGCTACTCTCATATGTATTTTTCTTTGCAGTTCCATAATTATGAATATTCAGTTCCCCAATTTCTTTTTCATCAGATACTCCCTGCCTAACTACCACAGTAAAGGTAGTACCTGTTCCATATACACTATCAACAGATATGCGGCCACCCATCAAATCAACTAACTGTTTTACAATTGATAATCCAAGTCCTGTTCCCTCAATATGGCGATTTTTCTTCTCATCCACCCTCTTAAAAGCATCAAACAGATATGGAATAGATTCTTTTTTTATTCCCATTCCGGTATCCGATACAGAGATTCTGAGTAAAACTTCCTTATCAGACTCTACTTCACTCTCTATATGTAACCCTACTGTTCCTTTCTGTGTATACTTCACTGCGTTGTTAAGAAGATTAATTAACACTTGTTTTATACGTACTTCATCACCATATAGAACAGAAGGAACATGAGGATCTATACTAACATCCAGATTCAACCCTTTATCCTTTGCTCTCAGCCAAATCATATTTACGATTTCCGATATCATATTTCCCACCTGATAGTCTACAGGAACAATATCCATACTCCCTGCTTCCATCTTTGAAAAATCAAGAATGTCATTAATCAATGCTAACAACATTTTACCGGCACCCTGAATACCTGCTGCATCCTTTGCAATCTCTTCCGATACATGAGGTTCACGTAAAATCAATTCATTCAATCCTAAAATCGAATTGATTGGTGTACGTATTTCGTGACTCATACTTGAAAAAAAACGGTTTTGTGAACGATTCAGCTGCTCTGCCCTCTCTGCCTCTTTTTTTACTCTGTCATTCTCTTCTTCATATATGTGGTTCTGGAATATAACCATTACAACACATACTATACCGACCATAATAAGTGAAAGCAACGAATCCTTATAAAACATATTCTTTGTATGTTGCAATATATATTCCGGATAGTAGTATTCAACCATGTAACAAAAAACTAAAAGCATACATAACAGAGTAAGCATAACAACTCGCCATCTGCCCGACATAACTAATCCAATATACATGAATGCAAATAAAAACCACAAAGTACCTCCGCTCTCTATACCGCCTCCAAAGAAGAATATCATAGGCAAAACCAAAAACACTATTCCAAGGACAATTAGCTTAATCGCAACATCAAGTCTGTTCTTATAAAGACATAATAAAATAATCAAAGGCACAATGACAATAGTTCCTACCAAAACATAAATCTCATATATATGTTCCCTGAAAATTATGTCACCTATCAGAACAATCATAATAGCAACCGTAGCAATTACTGTAAGTAACATAAAAATACGTTCTGAAAATTTTCTATCCTTATCCTCTATTACTTCTATAACATTTTTCAGTATTTTCTTTATTTTCATTCTACTTCACCTCCAAATGCTCATTTTTTATCGGACAGAACTTTCATCATAACTCTTTCAAAATCAGGCAGACTAATTGGTTTCGCTATAAACCCGTCAAATCCTTCTTTCACAAACATTTCTCTTGCTCCAGATACAACATTCGCCGTAAGAACAACCACCCTGGCTGATTTTCCCTTCTCCGATGCGACATACCTGATTCTCTTCATAGCCTCTATTCCATCCATCTCCGGCATCATATGATCCATAAATACTACATCATATTCTCCTTCACTAAATTTTTCTATTGCTTCCATCCCGCTTCCGGCTGTATCTATAATCATACCATAATCACTGAATAGTCCGGCCGCAACTATCAAATTCATAGGTTCATCATCAACAACCAGGGCTTTCACACCACTTAGTAACTCTCTGTCAAACATACATTCAAAACCTTCGTTATCTTCATCTACGCTTCCATTTAATATTTTTATAACCGGATAGGCATAAAGAGGTTTTGGCATTAATCTTATACGACTACCTGCAGAACGAGTAATAGTATCATCTGAAGATACTGTTACAACAATATCACCCTTGCTTAATTCATCAAAATACTCTCTGTTTTCCTGATATTCTTCCGTTCCCATAAATATATGACTAACATTAAGTTTCTCTCTAAGACGTTCAATCTCTTTAATAGTCTCAGCCGAATACAATGATACATTGATTCCCGATGCAAGATTCTTTGCCATCATACGGTAAAAATCACGCATCTTGGCAACTTTATATTTATCTGATTTTACATGAAACAAAATGTCACCTTGAAATTCATCTGAGACTTTAAGGCACGGAGTTTTATCTATCTCCTTCTGTGGAATGGTAACACGCACTGTGGTTCCTTTTCCTTTTTCACTCTCTATTTTAACAACTCCTCCCATCCTGTGCGCAAAGCCATACACTATTGAATAACCAAGTCCTACTCCGCCTGAACTACGATTTCTCTTTTTATTTCTTTGGTACATTCCTTTAGACACTGAAACAATATCATTTCTAGTCATCCCTATTCCGGTATCAGTAACCTCAATACAAAGATTTACCCCATACTCCTTTTTTTCTGCGAAGATTTTTATATAAATTCCTCCGTATTTTGTAAATTTTACAGCATTATCTAACAGATGCCTGAATATTTTATGAAGCTTTTTTATATCCCCTTTCATTCTCGCCGGGACATGGGGATCAATATCCACCACAAGTTCAAGATTTCTGCTGTTATCAATTCCTCGAAATCCTACAACCACATCATTTACCAGAGAAGTACTCATATATTCTTCCTCCTCCAGAAATATTTTATTTCTCCTTGATTCTGTATAGTCCTGAATGTCTTCGATTTGATAAAATAGTCTTGTTCCAGCCTCTTTTATAGAATATACTTCTTCTCCAACATTCTTTTTTATTAGTAAATCAGACATACCATTCACCACATTTACCGGTGTCCTTAGCTCATGGGAAATATTAGACAAAAAATCTTCCATATCCGCATCATAGTTCTCTATACTTTCGTCTTTTGATATTAATAATGTCTCATTCTCCATTCGCTCATGTACCAGTCTCAGGCAGCAAAAATATACACAAATAACCACTGAAGGATAAAACATAACCCTTGAAACATTAACGGCATTAAACTCAATACTGTTTCCACTAATTACAAGTATCGCCTGAATAAACATTATAATAATATATTCTAAAAAAAAGAGATTAATCATATAGATATGAATCATGAATGAAAATACGATCATCGCAAGAATAAAGACTACAGAGACATCAAAAAAACTATTTTCATGAACTCCATGAAAAAAAGTCATAAAGCATGAAAAAGCAAAGTAACAAATCTCTCGCATATCCACTTCCGGCTTTCCATTGATATACATCAGCCATAAAACTATTGTTCCCATCAAAAGTAGTGGCGGAACCCAAAACTCCCACCTCAACACAAGGCTTTCTATCATTAGCCCGATACTTCCAATAGATATAAATGTAATAATAAATTGTTCCTCTCTTTTTCGATTCATATTTCCTCCCATTTACTTTACAATTATATTTTTGCGGTTTTGATTCCCCAATCAAAACCATCTTTATTGTCATACACGTTCAAGCAAATTTGTATTATAGTGATAAGTATATCACAATCATTTATTTTTTTCAACAATTCTAACCTCTACTATAAAAATCAAGGTAGTTTAACAGTTTAATATATACATATACATCACTTATATCGACATCAACGAAAAATATATTCATCTTTAGCGATAAGTATTTTTAATACCCTATTATTAGTTATTTATACTTTTCAAATACACTATTAGGGTGTATTATGATTTCATACCTTTTCACTGTGATATAATAATATCTAAAAAAGGTCAAACATTTTTTTGCTTTAAATCTAATTTAAATATTTATACAAGGAGGTTTATTTATGCATTTTGTTAAAGAAATATCAGACTATATAAAAAAAGGAGAAACTTCTTCACAAGAATTAGGTCTTGAAATAGAACACTTTGTAATAAATGAGAACGGAGATCAAATTCAATTTGACGAAGTTTCTTCTCTTATTGAATCTGTTGGAAATAAAATAAATGCAACACTTCATTATACTGACGGTTATATTGTGGGCTATAACACAGAAGAATATGCCATTAGCCTTGAACCGTCATGCCAATTTGAGATCAGTATATTCCCGTATTCTGATATCAGTAAGATTTATCGCATTTACAAAGACTTCAGAACTTTGTGGGATCCTATCTTTGAAGTGAAGGGTTACAGTATAAAATCATTTGGGATTCTTCCTAAGGTTGAGTATGGAGTTATCACTCCGGACGAAATTCCTCTCTCTCCAAAGAAGCGGTATGAGTATATGGACAAGTATTTTCTCAAAACGGGCAAATACGGAAAATATATGATGCGTTCATCCGCTTCAACACAAATCTCAATTGATTACTCTTCTGAAGAAGATATGATTAATAAAGTAAGAATACTTCAAAAGATTTCACCTATATTAATGATTATTTTTGAGAATAAATCAGATGCCCTGTCAACAATTAATAATTCACCCTACAAGCCTCATCTTTTAAGAACTCAGCTATGGGATGATTTAGACTCATCAAGAACAGGTTTATTGCCACATGCATTTGATGATGACTTTGGATACGATTCATTATCTGAGCTTATTTATAACACTCCACTTATCCTTTATCCTGACTCAGAAAAAACTGTTTTCGTTGCTGACAAAAGCGCTAAAGATTTATTTGATTCATCTGTTATAAAAAAAGAGGAACTTACTGATATCAGAAAAAAACAACTTATTGAGCATTTTATTTCGATGTGTTTTTTCCATTTACGTGTAAAAACTTACATAGAAATCAGAGTTGCTGACAGTGTCCCAATTGACAGAGCTCTTGGATATGTTGCTTTAATCAAAGGATTGATTTACTCAGATGAAAATTTAAACATACTTAATAATAAATTAGCTGACATCTCCTCTGATAAAGATATTTACAACGCAATTGATGCAATTGCATCGGATGGATTTAATGCCATAATTTACCACAATAAAACTGCTGCAAATTGGTCTGAATATCTAATTTCTCTTGCATCAGACAAATTAGAATCTAAAGAAAAGGAGTATCTTAACAATGTGCGAACTTTTTGGAATAACATCAAATAGAAAAACAAATATACACAGGTTACTTAATGAGTTTTTTTCACATGCAGAAGCTCATCCTAACGGTTGGGGACTTGCTTTTTTTGATGAAGGACACACCCTTATAGAAAAAGAGCCTCTTCAAGCCTCAAAAAGCTATTATCTCAAATGCAGGCTCAATGAACCTGTCGAAACTTCTTGCTTTCTTGCACATATTAGACGTGCAACGATTGGTGATGAATCCTACTCTAACAGTCATCCTTTTGTTGCTACTGACAATTCCGGCAGGAAGTGGACTCTTATTCACAACGGTACTATTTTCGATGCTCCTGCCTTAAGTGTGTATCAGCATTATCAAAAAGGTTCTACCGACAGTGAAAGGATCCTTCTGTACATTGTCGATCAGATTAATGGACAACTAAAAACTAATCCAAACTTTAACGATAAAAATGAAAAATTTACATTCATCGAAAAACTAATCAAGGAACTTTCTCCTGAAAATAAACTCAATCTTATTATCTATGATGGAGAGTATTTTTATGTTCACAAAAATGCTGCTGGAACTCTCTATGTTAAAGAACAACCAGGCATTGCTATTTTTTCCACCTGCCCACTTGATAGTTGCAAAGGTAGTTGGACTGAATTCCCACAGAACAAACTTCTTGTGTACAAGGAAGGTTCTGTTGTGTATAGTGGAACACCTCACAAGCATTCTTATGTTGATGACCCTGAAAAAATCAAATTATTATTTCTTGAATATTCGCATTTATAAAATATTCTCAACTTTTATTATAGTACTGTCTACTCCGTTTATCCCATATCCATGCAAACAAACGGCGTGAATGATATTCTCACTCACGCCAGACAAAGCTCTTATTTTATATCTCCTTAGTTGCCCATTTACTCAGTTCAACGCTTGAAACATCGCTTTCAAAACGTCTTCCTTCTGCTACATTAGCTCCCTTTGCCAGTTCCTTAATATTAGATGAAATATCGCCTATAGTACTTTCACCGGATGTAGCAAATGGAACAATATTCTTATTTTTAAAGTCATATTGCTCAATAAATGTATCAATTATTGAAGGTTCCCTATGCCACCAGATTGGAAAACCAACAAAGACAGTATCGTACTGATCAATATTATCAACTATATTGCTTATAGCAGGTCTTGAACTTCTGTCATTCATCTCCACTGAACTTCGACTATGTTTATCCTTCCAGTTTAAATCATCACTAGTATAAGGAGTCTCCGGTTTTATTTCAAAAATGTCTGCTCCAATCGATTGTGCTAATCGCTCTGATAATTTTGCTGTTATTCCGCTCGCACTAAAATATGCTACTAATTTTTTACTCATAATAATACCTCCTAAAACAACTTGGTAGTGTCAAGTTTACTACCTTATTTTTTATTAAAAACCTTTATTTTAGGGAG
>CAMHLZ010000056.1 GCA_946186125.1 uncultured Lachnospira sp.
ATCAGGATATCTGCTATCCTGTTACAAGGGATTTTCGTAAAAAACTTTTTGGCGAGATTGAAAGAGCTTATGAGAAAGTAAAGACGAAGCAGCAGGAAAAAAGAAATACAGAAGAAAAAAAGCGAGGTTCCGGTAAGGATGAGTTTGTAAAAGCAAAATCGGAGGAGACTCCTTTTCGTTAAAGAAGAATAATGCTTGTGGAAGAGACTGCCTGTGTATGAGTATAGGTAGTCTTAGTTTTGAGAAGGGATAGTGAGAATATGGAACAAAAGAAAGTAACGATGACAAAGGATCAGATTATTGTCGAACTGATGGAATTGCTAAAACAGAATAGCAGGGAAAAGCAGGCGTGTGAAATCTATGAATTATCTGCTTATGTGGAAAGTTTGGAAAATAAGCTGGATGCAATGACGAGTGAATTTATGAGGATGAGCAAAGAACTTTCGGAGTTAAAAATGTTGAATGCTTCCCCAACAATCAGAGAGTCACTTGTGATATCAATGCAAAAGGCAAACATTCGTATTCATGATATGCGTGAAAGGATTACAGAAATTAAGACTGATATGAGAGAAAGAGCTAATGAGATTTGCGTGGAGTTTAAGAAAAAGGGAAAAGAGGCATTCAATAAGGTGTCGGAATTCTTTGGAATAAAAGAAAAACTTGAAACCATGCGGGATAATCTCAGGGAAGGGATTAAAGAAACGGAGAATACCCTTGCTCGAATTGAAGGATTTGAAGAAGGCATAAAGGCTGCCAATCATCAGCTGGCAAACAGTTTTCGGGTATTAGCCGGGAAAGAGGCGAAGAAAAATGAAAACGAAGTGTATTTTAAGAATGACAGTTCGCTTATGAGAAAACCTTGGGAATGGCAGAAAAAAGTATATCAAAGCATGGTACAATCTCTAGATAAGTCTATTGAAAAAGTAGACGCACTATCGGCAGATGTTCAGGTGCAGAAGATGATGAGAAAGTGGGACGAAATCTACGATAAGTCGCATGATGAAATGGCGTTAGGTGCTTCTGAGGATATCGCATTGGTTTCTGAAAAGGGACATGAGTATGGGGCGGATCAATTTGAAGAGTATATGGAAAAACAGGGAAAAAAAGAAGTTGAGAAAAAACTATCAGAGACAGGAAAAGTGAAAGAAAATGAGCTGAGACGGTAAGAAATCATAAAATAATATACGGGAGAAAATATGAGCGAACAGGATAGCCCTGTTCGCTCTGTTGAACTTCCTAGAATATTTTAATATTTCCAATAATCATTTGTCATCGAAAGTATAGTTTTACTTCAGAGAAACCTGCAAGAGAAGAAACACCAGAACTAGCATCAAAGGATAATCTCTCGGTATAATCTAAGGGAATATCTACACTTTGTGGAAGTCCTTCAGCTTTAATAGAAATGTCTTGTATTAAATTACCGTCTGAATATACATTTGCAACAAAATCATAGTCTCTGTCATCATCGACTTTTCCTACATTAAAAGAGAGTTTAGAATATTTTCCTTCAATGTTAAAGTTTGCATCCTTTGTACAGTTGTAACCGTCATCTCCTAAAGTAAAACCATTTTTATGTTTTTTTCCACCCATCATGAAATATTTTCCGTTTTGATAGGCTGTATATTCTGAACTATTATATGGTTTATATATGTCAACTAAGTAAATATAATCTCTAACTGTATATTTCTTTAGAACAGAATACTTGCTGTAGATGGTTTTTTTTGCTTCTTTTTTATAAGCACGTACTCTGAACCAATATGTGGTATCTGTTGATAATTCAGAAACAGTTATACTTTTCTTCTTTGTGGATTTAGTTATCCAATCGCCACCGGATTTTTTGTATTGAAATTGATATCCTTTAGCACCTGATATCTGATCCCAACTAACTTTTACAGATGTTTTTTGAGTCTGCTTAATAGAAGATATGCTTGGTTTATCTAATTTGTTTGCTGCCAAAGAATTTACTGCGTTGGCGCTTAATACAAAACTCAGAATAATGATACAGATCAATGATTTTTTGATTAATTTGGTCATCTTAATTACCCCCTCTAAAAATATGTGTTAATGTTAGTACGATTATAATAAAATAATCGATTATGTTATTTGATAATAGTAAGCGATGAGTAAGTGAAGAACGGTTATTCATCGCTTACTAATAACATTTTGTGATTAGGTAAGTGTAGGTTTAATGTATTTGTAAACATCACCATCACTACCGTTTGCCTAAGCCGGCTTTTTTAAGCATTTTTTTGTACTTCCCTTTAACCTTTGAAGGAAGTTTTAATTTTATTGTTGATTTTAATCCATAAAAGGATTTCTTCCCCATTTTTGTTATTTTTGTTGATTTTATTGTGATTGATTCTAGTTTTTTAGCCTTATAAAAGGCATAAGCGCCAATTCTTTGTACATTAGAACCAATCGTTACACTTGTTAATTTTTTATGATTTTTAAATGCTTCTTCATCTATTGCGGTTACTTTGAATTTAATACCTTCATAGACGACGGCTGCTGGAATAACTTCAGTATTATTTTTTAGTGAAACCGGTGACAAATATGTTACTGCTCCTGTGTCATCATCAATATCCGTTATTTCATAATAACCATTTCCTATCTCAAATGTGTCTCCTTCTTCTAAAGATAATACCTCTAATTCTTCCTGATCATCATCAGAGTCTTCTTCTGTTATAGAGGATCCGTTATCTGGCTTATTTGTTGATGACGGAGCGTTCGTTGCAATAATAGACGGAGAAGGTGTTTGTGTAGGTTTGAGCGTGGCAATAGGAGACGGAGAAGGTGTTTGTGCAGGTTTACGTGTGGCAATAGGAGTCGGAGAAGGTGTTTGTGTAGGTTTGAGCGTGGCAATAGGAGTTGGAGAAGGTGTTTGTGTAGGTCTTAATGTTGCGATAGGTGTTGGCGTTACTAATATTTTTACTACCGCACCAACCGTGCAGCTACCTTCATAATCACCGCTTATTGTAACTACTCCTTTACAAGCACCTGCACTACATTGTTGTCCGATCCAGTTATTATCACTGTTTTCATAAGTGCATGTGTTTACAACATTTCCATTGGAATCATAAAATGTTTCTGTGATCTGGTATTGTTTTGATGGCGCCACTGAACTAAATCTTTTTCCTGTAGCTTCATCAATTAATTCATAACAGAGATAATACCATTTTCCATCATATAGTTCATCTGATACTTCCCCCATTTTTGTTTCAGATATCCATGCACGGATTGTAGGAGGATTAACCTCGGTTGAGTTTTGTTCATATTTTGCGTAATTTGGTGTCACAAAACCATACAAGCTGCCATATGACAGAGAACAACTACTGGAATGTACACCATGTGGATCGGTTTGGGTATTATTACCATCAATGTAATATACTGTATTTCCGGATGAATATCTAACAATGCCAACATGCTGCGATGCATTGTTTCCAAAAAAGATGATATCTCCTGCAACAGGTTGGTAACCTGATCCTTTTAAATGTAATGATCCACCTAGATTTATCAGTTTATCTTTCATTCTTGTTGTTCCGTTTTCTTTGGGAATTATTGAGTTAAGAATTCCGACCTCGTTTGCACACCAAGAAACAAAAGCAGCACACCATGCATATTGGGCACTATATGAATTTGAAACTCTTCGACCATAGTACCAATCATTATACAGAATATCATCTGAACCGGAACTTCGTTCTTTTATACCTACCTGACTTTGTGCCTTTTCAACTAAAGCTGCTGCTTGATTAACGTTGTTATTTCCGGTATTGCCACCCTGATTTCCGCTTTCTCCTGAAATAAGTAAATTGTATTCATTTTCGGATACCCAGCCCATTTTATATAAAGAACCAGTAGTATAGATTATCTGGATAGAAGAACCACTTTTTCCGATTGTCCATACGGTATCGCCTGCCTCTGTATATCCATATTGTTGAGAAAGATTTGATCGCCTATAGGTATATACTTTTCCTTTGGCGGTGTTTATACCAGAGGCATTATTAGGCGAGAATGACGACAATTTTACATATCTTGTTTTTCTTCCGCCACTATCTAACGGATAAGAACAATAGGCATATGTTACACTGCCTGATTGACCGATTTCATAAATATAGACTTCGTCATTTGCATAGATAGTTCCTTCTCTTTGAGTACAATCCTTGTTAGTGTATGCGGGAGTATCATTTCCAGTACTTATAGGGTAAACTCTAATGTAATTATTGGTAGATATTGTAGGTGTTGATGCTGATATCTGTAGAGAATTCCACATCGGTAAAATAGTCACACAACAAATTATTACCAAAAATTTCTGCATAAACTTTTTAATATGCATTGCAATCACATCCCTTCATTTACTGCATAACCTCTTATGATATTTACTTTTTTATTTGTTATAACGATAATGTATTTCTTTGAAAGTTATAGATAATCACCTCACTATCTCACATAGGTTGTGCAACATACCTACATAATGTGATTATAACAATAATGTTTTAAAATTTTTATATGATAAAAGTTAAAAAATAATAAAATTAATATTACAGCTATGATTTACTCATGAGATGGGAATTAAAAAAGAGAGACTCATCGCAAGGATTGTCTCTCCTTTAATAATATTCTTCAATATTATGATAAAACACCGTTTTTACTGCAACTCAGTGTTACAGAAAGTGTCTGGGTTTGAACAACGATACCAAATAAACGCTTTTTGCCGGTAGCAGTGGATGTGGCGGTATTTCCGCTTTTTGAAACGGTTGGACTGGATACCGTCCAATTAGATGAATAGCTATGGCTGTCACCGGATGCGCTTACACAGGTACTACTGGTTCCGTTGTAGGAAAATGTGCCTGTGACAGACACGTACCATAATGTTTCGTTTGAAGAATTTTTATAGGTTGACGTTTTGGTTCCGTTAACAGTTCCTTTGGAAGAATCTGAAACCACCAGTGTTGTTTCAATGCAATCTCCGTTATCTAAGTATTCGATGGTTGTATATGTTTGTTTGAAAGATTTGCCATCGGATGCCTGTACTGTATTAGATGCTGGTAAAATAAATATGATTGCAATTGCTATTAATAATGAAATAAACTTTTTCATTTGAAATCATCTCCCTCAATATCGTCGTCATTTTGTTCATTTACGGTAATTGAAGTATCGATATAAGTTATTTCTGCCTTATTGTATTTGCGCTTTTCGGAGATAATCATAGAAAGAGCAATGATAAACAGTGTTAACAGCACTGCTATTGCCGTTATCGTCACATAGCGGATTGATTTAGTCTTCTTTATAATCGTAAAGTAGACATCCGGTTCCATTTGATTGTAATATTCTATGACAATATCTTTTGGGTGACCGAAATTTGTTTCCAGTTCTTCATAAGTACAATCCGGATGTTCTTCGGCATATTCATTAACACTTGTGCAAAAATCAGAAAAGAAACGTTTCTCCGATTTACGAAAGTATGGAAATGCTGATCTGACAGAATGAACGTACTTGTCAAATTCCTTATTCATCTTCGGTTTCCTCCTGTGGTGCATATTGATAAGACAAAATATACTGTATGGCAGTAGTCAGATACTCATAATCAGACAGTATTGTCTGTAGATAATCTCTGCCGGACGGTTCTATATGATAATAAATTCGTTCCTGTCTCTTACCAACCAGCCGTTTTTCGGCACTGATATAGCCATTATCCTGTAGTTTGTAGAGGGCGGGATAAAGTGAACCTTCTGGAATGGAGATCATCTCATGGGAAAATTCCTTGATCAGCTGGCTCAATTGATATCCGTAAAAATCCCCGTTGCACAGGATCTTCAGCAAAATCATATCGATATTATTCTTACCTCGTTTAAAGTTATAATTTTGTTTCATAGTACTATTCCCTTATGTTTGTTGATTCCTGACAAATATTTCTCAACAGCCAATTCAATCTGATGATGGAATTGGCTGTTGTTGAAAACATTTGTAAGTTTGAAATGATTTAAATCATATATTCAGTATAACATTATACTTACAAAAGTCAACACCTAGATAAACAAAATATATGTTGACATGGGTTTGCCTGTGCGCTATAATAATGCTAGATGATATGGATATTGATGAAAGTATAATATTTGGATTAATAGTTTAGAGAGAGTATGGGATGGGGTTTGAGTACAATGAAGAAAATATGATTGAGCTTGTAGAAAAGTCTGCTGAAATTACAAAGAAATTGGTGCTTCCTGTGTTTGATGGGGTGACAGATTTAACATCTTATGTGAAATATGCAAAGGAATACTCGTTGAATGTTCTTAGGTTGTGTGATAAATTTCTTGACGATTCACTTGTTTTAATACTCACAAATAATCATGATGATTTTATGGAAATCGTGCTGAGAGAGAAAGAGAGTGAAAGGAAATTAATAAAGCAGTGTATCGAAGAATCATATACCGCTCCGAGAGATCGGGTATATAATAGCCCGGACTTGATGAAAGCTGCACTTGAAGAAGCAAAAAAATGCAGAATGATTAATCTGGAGATGCTGGCAAAGTACAAAATAAGTATTAAAATGATACCAAGAAAACTGTTATGATAACTATAAATACAAATAATAAGGGGGAAATGCTTATGAAGAAAAAAGCGATAATTTTATCATTATTGGTTGGGTTATTGATACCAACAACTGCCTTTGCAAGTTCTGGGTACATGTATCAAAATATGACCTTGGAAAATGATACTTCTAACTCTTCAGCGATTGGCTGGAATAACTCGACAACAGCAAGAGTAGATGTAAATACTATTTCTGATACAGGGGGCTATACGAAGGTAAAGGTGTTCGTTTTGAATACAGCAACAGGAACTCCTTCAACATCGTATTATATGCAGGCACAGAATACTAAATTTTTTTCAGTGTCTCAAGGTAATATTAAAGCGGTCTTTAAAAGATATAGAGGAACTCATCAACAGAGTACTGGAACGATGAATGTTGGATATAGTTTTGTATATGATTATTAAATATTAAGTAATTATTGGTTATCATAACAGTTTTATGATAACTTAAGGCTATCTTGTGAGGATTATGGAAAATATTTTTTAATAATGAGTAAAAGTTTGATATGGTTATAGGTTATCCCGACTAATATGGTTGAAAATGAATGAAAAATATGTGAGGTAAGAAAAAATGTACAATGTTAAAAAAATCTTTTTGGCAGCTGCTGTAACATCGACGATTGTACTTACATCTTGTATGGGGGTAGAAAAGATTGAAAAGAAGCAGGAAATCAGCAGTGAAAAAACGGGACAAAGAAAAGTTTCAGAAATGAATTTTGAACGGAAAAGTATCCGGGAAGTCAGAAATAATGCGGAAGAGATCATGGGTGTCCTTGGAACGGACAAAAGTGAATTCCAGAATATCGGGGAAACGCATGTGGCACCGATCATTACGGACAAAGACGAGATTTATTCCATTCAGCTGACAAAATTGGAAGGAAATGATCTGACGAGTGGAACCTCGTTCGATAGTGTTTTAGCTTCCAAAAAAATCATTAGTTCCTGTGATATTTACCGCAATGATCAGGAGAGAATCAAAAAGAAACTGAATATGCCAAATGGCACAGATATTAAAGATTTGATTGCATTTGCAGAGAATTATATGGATACGACCTATCAGGACTCGGAGTTTCAATGGGTTGTTGAGTATGTAACAGTACATACCTCGAATGATCAAAAAGATTACGCCTTTGTCTCTGTAAGACCTTCCTATGACGGGGTTGTTTTTACGGGGAGACTGGTATTAAATGACGGTGTTCCAACCAATATACCAATCGATTTTAGACGAGGAACTCTATGTATGACTGAAATGAATAAGATTTATGAATATCAGGGAATTTCACCATATTATAAGGTTGAAAAACAAGGAGAAGCGATTAGTGAAATATTAGACATGGAAAGTGTGCTGTCGATTGTAGCGAATAAAATTGATAAAAATTCTGTCAGCGAGATAAAGATGTTTGAACTGGCATACAGGCTGAAAAGAGATTTATCGGCGGTTCCAATCTGGAATATCGTCGTTCTTGAAAATGGACACGAAAGAAATTTCCAAATAGATGCAGTGACAGGAGATGTATATTTTGAATGAGAACTTTGATGACTGAGATTAAAAGAATGCTTCACGAAAAAAGGTTGATATTGCTTCTGGGCGTGACAGTGGTTTATGTGCTGATTTGTTGTTTGTTCCGTAATTATTATTATCGGTTAGAGTATGATTATGTTGAAATACATACCGATATGTCTGCTTTTTATTTATGGCAGGATAAAATGGGAGAAAGTTTTATGGCAGTACTGGAGATTATGCCATCACTAGTGTATGTGCTTTCTTTTTTAGATGATCGGAAGAATGGAATTGATAACCGGATCTGTTGTAAAAATCATAACAATTTTTATTACACGGCAAAATATATCACCACAATGTTAAGTGGAATGATTTTTAATTTTCTTTTAGTGATACTGATGTATTTTTCAATCTATTTTTTCCTGTCTACAGGAGATAAGGGATGGAATTATCTGGATCGGAAAGATGCATTGATAGGGAAGTATTTTACTGGAAATACCGCTATGGAATTTGTGCTGTTAATTGCTGTAAGTTATGCATTTGTGGGCGGTGTCTGTTCTGCGATGAGTTATGTTGTTGCTATGTGGATAGATAACAGGGTATTGATCTGTATTATGCCGTATATTATCTTTAGAATTCTTGGAATGATATTTTGGCGTAGAACACGGTTTGTTGATACGCTTCTCGGTGAGGTGGATCCGACTATGACTGACACGCCTTTTGCTGTGATGGTTGATTATTTTACATGGTGGGTATTGCTTCTTAGTATTCTGCTGCTTGTAAGCTATACCTATAAAATTGAAAGAAAAAGGTAAGCAGTACCGTTTGGAGAGCAAAGATGGGTAAAAAAGTGTGTTTATTAAATGTCATAAAATCAAAAATAATGAGAACTGATTTTTTATGCAAACTGATTCTATGCATGGCGTTGATCATCAGTAAATTATATTTTGCGGTTCATAATATCAATCTGGAATATCGAGGTTTGGGGACTGAAGAACCTAATATATACATGTATCTTCTCATGGCTTTTTCAGATCCCTCTATGGCTTATTATTTTGTGTTAATTGCATTTGCAATTTTAATAGCAGACATTGTTTACGAGGAATATCTGACAAAAAATCTGTTCATTAAATATGGGACGAGAAAAAATCTGTATTTTGGAATGCTGAAGCTGACGGTTGTATTTTCTTTTTTGTTCTTATTCTTATTTGTTTTACTGGCTTTCATCGTTGGAAGTTGTGGTGGATTGTCTTTTTCGTTTGAATATACAAAAGAGGCGATTCTTTTGTTGGGAGAAGAACAGGATTTTTATATATTAAGAACTACCGCTATTTATGTTCCGGTGTCTATTCTGAAATACAATAGCCTGTTTATTCTGGGAATCGTAATATTTAAATACTATGTGGGATTGGTTTTATTATCAATGATCGGACTGGTGTTCAGCATTAAGAAAGACAATGTGCAATATGGTATATGTGCTATTCTGCTTACCGTGTTACTTAACATAGCTGTATTAGATTATGTCGGTCCGTGGAATTTTTATAAGATTGGGATTTCAATCGATCTTTCAGAGATATTTAGTTATGTGACTCTGCAAAGGTTTTTTATTTTTGATTTTGCAGGTATCAAAAAAGATGTAATTATGGTATTTGGAGATACGATGTTGACAGGAGCAATCTGGTTTGTACTTCTGTCAGCAGTGATATATCGTATGATAAGAAAGAAAGATTTTTGATAATAATGAAAGAATTTGACCGGAAGGAAAGGGACTGCTATGCGGATTGAAGTGAAGAATTTATGTAAAATAGTAGATCGAAAATATTTAGTGAAAAATATCAATTTAACATTTGAGTCTGGGCAAATCTATGGGATTATAGGTCAGAACGGTTCTGGAAAAACGGTGTTGTTTAAATTGTTATTGGGATTGATGAATAAGTCTTCAGGAGAGATTCTCGTTGATGAAAAAAAACAAAATGGGTTTATGAGAGATGTTGGCTTTATTATAGAAAGACCAAATCTGATACCCTATTATTCTGCTTATGATAATTTGAAATTCATCAGTTCCTATAGTGGAAAAGTGGATAAACAGAAAATCATTCAGTCACTTGAAATGGTGGGCTTGTCACCGAAAGAAAAAAAGAAAGTGAAAAACTATTCTCTGGGCATGAAACAAAAAGTTGCCATTGCAATGGCAATCATGGATGATCCGAAGATATTGATTTTGGATGAGCCTTTAAATGCGATTGATGATTCTTCTGTAAAGAAAATACGGGAAATTATTTTGGAATATAAGAAGAACGACAGGATCGTATTGATTGCCTCTCATTATAAAGATGATATTGACTATCTCTGCGATGTTGTTTATGAAATGAAGGATGGTGAAATAATAAACATTAATAATAACAAAAATGATGAAAATTAGTTTGAAATTGATGTCTTACAGAGTATAACTATAATTTTTTGAAAGAGAAATATGCATGTTTTTTGGCAGAACAGAGATATCAATGGTTCGCTAAAATGCAAAGAATTATGATGAGGTAAATAGAATTAGTCTATTTTAATCTATTAAAAAAGCATGAATCTAAGCAATATTAAAGAGATTACTATTATTTTAAGTAATATGATTGTATTGTACGAGGGGGTGAGATTTATGCTAAAACTTTATGCATCTGGCTATTCCTAATCTAAAATGGTTTTCAGAGATGATTTTAGAGAGGAGAATACAGATGGAGAAATTAATAAGGGTAAGAAAGAAAAATTTGAGAGGGTTTATTTCAGCGTTATTGATACTGGCTATGGTTATAACCAGTATTGGAATTGAACAATTTGGAACAAAGGTTTATGCTCAGGGTTCTGAGACAAAAATTTATTTTAAAGATAAAACGGAAAATGGATGGATTAGTCATGATAATGCTGCAATCGAGGCTGTAGATAACTCGAAAGGGCATATTCATTATGGGATGACAAAAGAAGATGACACTACTTGGAGTGTAAAGGTTCCAAGTACTTCTAACAATTTTACGTTTAATCGATTGAGTTCTGATGGAAAAAAACAATGGAATTCATGGAGTGCCGGAGGAAGGGACGGTAATAATACATATTGTGCTGATGGACATGAATACGGACACTGGGAAATTACAAAAGACATTCATGACGATAATTATTTTCATGCAGGCGATATTGTTTATCTTGATCTGACTGCGTTTCCGGCATGGAAAAACAATAACACAAAATTGTATGTAAATTTTACCGGTGCATCAAAAAAAGATAATAACGATTCTAGTATTGAACTTAAAAATGCAAATAAATCAAAGTATAATCCTAAATGCGTAGACATTGAGATTGTTGAAAATGTTTATGCTTATGTAGTAGGATTTGAAGATGAAAAATCAACAGAATTACGCTTTTGGAGAGGTAATAAAACTACCCTGTGGAATTGTTCAAAAGTTTTGACATATGAAGATTACAGTAATGGCTTAAACTGCGTAAAAATCAAAAATTGGAATGACAGCAGTTCGCTAGTGAAGTCAGAAAATGCTATGGATATTGAAGTTGACAGTGATGGAGATGGATTAGCAGATTATTATGAGATAATTCACAAAACAGACCTGAACAACGTGGATAGTGATGGAGATGGATTGACAGATTATCAGGAAATCGATGAGACTGCTACAAATCCTCATAAATATGATACAGATGGAGATGGGACTTCAGATGCTGATGAGGACGCAGATGGGGATGGATTATCCAATATTGATGAATATAACCAAGGAACAAGTAACTTAACAGTGGATACAGATGGGGACGAGCTGACAGACTATGATGAAGTAGTAAAGTATTACACAAACCCAAACAAAAAGGATACAGATGGTGATGGTGCAGAAGATGGATGGGAAATTAACAATGATTTTGATCCTTTGGTTTTTGATCATACATTCACAGTAAATGAAATTGTAACTGGCGATAATACAAGTGTGGAGGTTGAGTTAGTTGCTGACGGAAACAGTGCAGAGAGCTTTGAAGTAAAGACTCATAAAAATGATGAAGTATATGTTAATTCAACTATTCCGGGATATTTGGGAAGTGGATATGATTTTTCGATTGATGGAGAATTTCAATCTGCGACAATAAAGTATCATTTTAACATTGAAGAGTGCGAGACGGAAGATTTTAATCCGGTAGTATATTATTATAATGAGGATAAAAATGAATTAGAAGAAATAGAAACAGAATGGGACGGTTCAAGTGATTTTGTAACAGCAAGGCTTTTTCATTTCTCGACATACCTCTTATTGGATAAAACAAAATTTGAAGAAGTCTGGAATAAAAAGATTAAAGTTGGCAGTGGCGAAAATTCTAATTTAAATGTTGCATTTGTGGTTGATTTGTCAGGAAGTATGTCAGGAAATAAGTTGATCACAACCCAATATGCCATTAATTCATTTTTGGATATTCTGCAAGAAAATGATAGGGCTGGTCTGATTACATTTACAAACTCTTCATATGTAAGAAGCGGCTTGACATCAAATATTCCTTCGTTAAAACAAATCGTCAATAATATGTATGCGTCCGGCGGAACTGCCATATACACAGGATTAAGCAGTGCTGTAGATATGTTGTCAAATGATGATGCCGGCGGATTTGATATGGTTATTGTTTTTACAGACGGATGTGATTCATCTTATACTACTTATGAGGCAAATTATAAAAGTATTGTCAATAAAGCGGTTGAAAACGATATTTGCGTATATGCAATTGGAATTGGAGACGTAAATACAGCGATACTTACGAAAGTTGCTGAAACAACAGGCGGTAACTATTATCATGCATCGGTGGTTTCAGAGCTTGAAGAAAAAATGAACGAAGTGAAGGATGAAACCAAGGATCTGACCAAGGATTCGAATGGTGATGGTATTACGGATTATTATACAAAAATGATTTGCAATGGTTCATTAAGATATTCAACAGGTACACCCGTAATCGGTTTTGTCGGTAACTATGATATGGTTCAGGAAAACAATGATTTTGACGGTGATGGTCTGGTGAATGGTGATGAAATAACTATTGGTTCAACCAGTGGCGGAAGACCTTGCGTTGTTATGAATTCTAATCCTATAGAAATTGACACTGATAAGGATGGATATGATGATAAAGAAGAAAGAAAAAATGGAACAAATGCGTTTTATCCTGATCTTAAAAAAAGTGATGTAAACGCATTGTTTAATGATTATTACTTAGCCTCTGTGTTTGCAGATGATTATGAAGATAATTATGGAACAAAAATTTTGCTTCAGGCAGGAAATCTGATTACAAATTTTAAATATTCATATGTAGATGATTACCGCAAATCATTGATAACGTATGTTCAGCAATATACAGATGCAACATATCAAGATAAGCTCATTAATTCCATTAAGGACATCTACGATTCTTCAATATTTAGTATGCTTGAAGAAGGAACCAATTATTTGCTTTCTTTTTCGGATGTTTTAAATCAAACAAAATACTCTGCTGATTATTTAACAGCAAGGCAGAGTGTGGTAGATTGTTGTAATCGGCTTAGATCGTTGAGAAAAACAATAGATTGTATTGATAGATATAGTCAGCTGGTGGAATATGACGATGAATTATTGGAGACATTTTTGAATATCGAAGTGCAAATTGTAGAGCAACAAGACCTGCTTCATAGTGCTAATAATGAATTTGCAAATGTCTTAAATGAAATGAAACTAAATGGAAAATTTGCGGAGGCTACGGGTAGACTGGTAAATAAATTGCCATCACCTGCCGTAAAATTTATCAAAACATTGGGATCAAATAAAGTAAATTCATTTTTAACATATGGATTGATTGCAATAGATACGGGAGCAAGTGTGCTGGATTCTGTTTCTGTATATGGCGGTTTAGATACAGCTTTTGTTCAATGTGCGGAGCTTGATGACTTTTTAGCATCTATTATTGAAAATAGTGATATAAAAGAAATGAGAGAAGCTGCCTCCAATGTAAAGAAAATGTTGAAAGACGATTCTGAAAAAATGATTTATGGATCTTTGTCTGTATTGCAAGATCTTAAAAAGGGAGGAATTACTACAATAGTTACAATGACATTATGTAAACTTGGACCAATAGGATGGGCAGCATATTTGGGATGGGGGCTTGGAAATCTTGCATCCGGTACAGGGAAAATTGATGAAAAAGCACTTTGTATTATTGCCTGTGGCAATGGGGCAAAGTGTTATACTGAAAGGATTAGAGAGCATTTAAGTAGTGATACAGGCGGTTTTTATATGTGTCCAGAAGAATTAAAAGGGCAATTACAACTATTGGGACAGCTAAGGATAGTAGGAGAGGATAAATTCTGTGAAACAGCGAAAAGTAGAGGACCTTTAAGAAAGCTTTTTGATTTGATAATTTCAGGTGAATCCCAATCAAGTATCAATGCATATGGTAGAGACAATATTGACTCAATAGTATCCGCATGTGATAATATGAATATATTTGTGGAGAAGAAATTTGAAGGAAACTATTTATATGACTAATATTTTGAAAGAGTGAAATAAATGATTGTAGATATCGGAATAAATGGTGTAATTTCATTAATTTGTGCTATTTGGTATTTATCTATAAAATTAAATAGCATAAAAACAGTTGGTACTTGTAAGAAAAAATTAGACTGTAGCCGTGGATTTAAAGAAGTATTTGAATATGAAGTTGATGGCGTCAAATATTATAATGCTGAAAAAACAATGCATTTAGGTTCGTGTAAAGTTGATAAAAAATATACTATTTATGTTGACAAAAAGAATTATGAAAAAATAGTATCGAGTAAAGTAGTGGTTGATGCGATTTTTTTTACAATTTTTTTTGGTGTTCTTTTTATTTCTATGTTTTATTTAGAGTATATACATAAGTAGTAAAATGGTTGAGTATTCACCTTTGGTTTGAAGATTGAAGGGAACTATTTGCATGATTGATTTTAATCAAAGAAAGTGAGATAAAAACGTGATTGTCGAAATTGGAATGTTTAGTGGATTTACTTTATTTTTTGTTGTGTGGTATTTATCTATTAAAATAAATAGCATAAAAACAGTTGGCATGTGCAAAGAAAATCTTGAATGCTATCATGGGAATAAAGGAATGTTCAAATACGAAATTGAAGGCATTCAACATTATAGCTGCGAAAAAAAAGCTCATTATGGCAAATGTAAAGCGGGTAAAGAATATACGATTTACGTTAATAAGAATAATTACGATAAATTTGTATCAGAAAAATTCCTTGGTAATTTGAAGTTTATGATGCTGTTTGTGGGTATTTATGTAATTATTCTGTGCTATTCTGAGTTTATACTGACATAATATTTTTTCTACAAGAGTGTGTGATAACGATTCATTTTTTGAGATGGCAATGATATTAAATTGACTTCTTTGAATGGTTTTTGTCAATAAGAATGAATAGCGTAAAAACTGTTGGTATCTGTAAAAAAAATTGAATTGCACTCGTGGGTGCAAAGGAATGTTTGAATATGATGTTATCAAATACTGTAATGCTGAAAAAACACAGCATGTGGGTTCGTGTAAAGTGGATAAAGAGTATACGATTTATGTGGATAAGAAAAATAACAATAGTTTTGTATCTATTAAAGTACTTGCCAATTTGATGTTTTTTTCTTTTTTGGAGTCTTATTATTTCTTTGTGCTGCATATGGATTATACATGGATGGTAAAAGTGTTTTTGCCCCCTTTTTTGTAGGAGGTTTTAGTGATATTCCCTCACCTGAAACATATCCTCCACAAGTAACCCAAAGTAAGTGGCAACCCTCAGCATGAATTCCGCAGAAGGATCCTGTTCGCCACGTTCTATTCTGCCGATTGTCTTGATGGAAAATCCGGTAGCGCAGGCGATATCCTTCTGGGGGATGCCACGATTTTTGCGTGTTTCTTTAAGATTGTTAACCACCGCCATGTAAAACCCTTCTTTCGTGAATTTAGTAGTTTTTAATAGTATCTTTATCACATTTGCCGACGACTTTACCGATGGTGTCAAGTCTGTCGGCTTCTTTGAGCTGAATTTTTGGATAAGCAGGATTCAGCGATACCAAAAATACGCCTTCCGTATCGTCCTGTAGCTTCTTTATATAGGACTCACCGTTCAATGAGAATATTCCGATTTCTCCATTTTCCAATGTTTCCTGATGATGTACCCATGCGATCTGACCGTCCTCATATGCCGGTTCCATACTGTTGCCTCTGATTAGTACGCCAAAAGAGGCTTCTTTTGGAACAATGTCAGAAGGAACACGATAAGTTTCCTTTGGACCATCTGCCAGTAGATTTCCTTTGCCGGCAGATACGGCATTCTCATAGATATCAATAATACGGGTAAAAGGAATAATCCTGCATTCATGTTTTTCGTACATACCGGACATATGAAGTAGATTGATATAATCAAGTGCTTTTTTCTTTCCCTCTTCGGATAATGAAGAGAGTGGATCGTCAGGATTGACTCCATAATATACTTCGTAAATGTTCTTTATGCCTAAAATCCTGCAAAGCGTCATAAATACTGTGACGCTCGGCTCTGTATCATTTTTTTCCCATTTTGAGATAGCCTTATAAGTTAAAGAAAAACCTTCCTTTTGCAATAAATCAGCCAGATTGCTTTGCGATAATCCTTTGTTTTTTCTTCCGTTTGTGATGATTTCCCCTATAGTACGCATAGTTTTTCCTCTTTTCCAGCTTTTTCGCAGGTTCTGTTCATTAATAATAAGTAACTGTCCAAAGCAACGCAAATTGTGTGACAAATTTCTTAAGAAAAAACATGGATGCATTGCATACATATTATATTCTTGATATATTTTGGTGGATACTCCGCATCGACGGTTGCGTAGTATTGGAGGTTGGCTCTGAACAGCTACAGGCATAGTATATAACAAAACATCATAATATGCAAGCACTATTTCTCTAATGCAGAGATAAAAGGACACATATGTCCATTGACAATCTCCTTGCAGGAGAATTATAATAAAGCTGCTGATATAGCTTATTGGAGAAATGATACTCTCTAAATCCTTTATCAGTTTACATACATGCGGGAGGTGAGAGATTTTGAAAAAGAGAACAATGTATGTGTGCCGAAGGATAAATTTTTTGGGGAAGCTGGTTTAATTATATTGGTATTTGGCAAAGAGAGATAAATAAGGATGTGATATGGTGAATAACAGAAAGGTTAATGAAGATACTGGCATGTGGTTTGTAGAGGGTAAAAAGCCTGTGAGCTGATTGCGGTAATGATTAGCTGCAATCAGTCGGCTTCAAAGATCAGCAATGGTCGGGGCAATGATATCTGTTAAAGACAGGACAGTTTTCATTGCGACGGAACTCCCGGCAAGTAAGCTTGCAAAGGTGATTTCCCTTCCTTTTCAAGTACAAGATTGTGAATGAAATGATTTTTGTATTTAGAAAGGAGCAGACTGAAAATGAATGTATTAACAGTGGAGAATGAAAAGATTAAACAGATAGATTTTTATTGTAGGAAATGTAAAAAGAGTATGAAAATGACATACGAACTTTCAGGACAGGATGAGACTCCTGTGCTTAATGGTATGGTGATTCGGTGTCACACAAATAAATGCGGGAGAGTGATGATGCTAAAGAATTATACCGAGGGTAAAATAAAGCAGCATGTAGATGAAAAGGGAAAGTGTTATATCTAATAAGGAATAAGGATAAAAACTGACAATTTAATTATGGCTTCATGATATGGGGACTTGTTGAAAAACATGATCCACCGCAGACGCATGAAAAAGAAACCAGATAAAGACTGGAGGCTTTTTCATGCGTCTTTTTGTGTGCTCTCATCAGATTCTTTTCGGTTTCTTAAAGCCGGAAAGGAAAAAATGATAAACGAAAGTATTAGGGAATATGGAAATCAGGCGGCTTTGGAGATAGGACAGAGAATACAAAAATTGAGAATGGAACACGGAGTGACGGCGGTGGATCTGTCAGAACTGTTAGGGATCACATCAAATCAGTTATCAAGAATAGAAAACGGGAGAACAAAATGCAAACTGGAACATATTTTTGCATTGGCTCAGATGTTTAACTGCACGTCGGACTATCTGCTGTATGGAAAGCGTGAAAGAATGGATTGTGATGATTTTGTTCAGATCACGAAGGAGCAGTGGGAGGCGGTGAAAAAGATGGTGAGTGTGTTTCATTAATTGCAGTCATTAAATTATTGTAACTGTTCAGCCCTGATATTTATGAATTATTTCAGACGCTGAACAGTTACAAATTATTTGCCGGGTAAATTGGAAAATGTAACTATTTTGTAACTACAGTAATATATACTTTTGTTGTGCACATTTTAAGTGGCATTTTTGTCACTTATAAATAATACATCATGAAAGCTAAAAATGTACATCTTTGGTCGACAAGTAAGAAAGGACAAAGTAGAGAATGTTAAAAAAAATTAATAAGAGAAATGAAGCGAAGAGAAAACTATCAAGTTGTGGATTATTATTAGTCACAGCGATTATGTTCACAGGAAGTGTATTTGGCAACCTTGGAGAAATCAATACAGTTGAGGCTGCTGAATATAGAACCATGAGTTCATCAAGTTCATCTTCATCGGGAGACACTATATATTATTATAATACGGGAGAAAACATGCCCGAAGAAGCGACATATGATAATGAGAAATTTGATTTGTTAAATAAGGTAAAAAAAGGTGATATTATTTATGAAGCAGCGGGAGGTTTTGGTCTGACCGGTCATATTGCTATTGTTGAAGGTATATTTACTGATGAAGAAACAGAAAAAAAATATGTTCGGATAATTGAAGCAATAAATGAAGAAGGTGTATGTAGGGGAATCTTAGATGATCAAAGAATGAAAGATAAAAAAGCTACAGTTCTTAGAATAAAGGATAAATATTTTAAGTTTAAGGGTAAGAATAAAAAGTCAAAAATAATAAAGAAAGCTTTGAAGTTTGTGGAAAAGCAACTAGGGAAAGATTATAATTTGAATGTAAAGAATGATAGCATTAGCATAAAAAATAAAGACTGGTACTGCTCTAAATTAGTTTGGGCAGCATATAAGAATTATAAAATAGATATTGCGGGAAAGATAAAAAAGAAAGTAAAGGTTTTGGGAATTGAAAAACGGATTACGGTTCCAGAACCGGGAATTACCCCAAGAGAAATTTTTGCCTGCACGAAATTAAAAAAAATTGTTAAGTACACGGAGGAATAAGAATGGATTTTACAATGAGAGAGATGTATTTGATATATAATATTATAATATTTCTCATATTTATGATTAATTATA
>CAMHLZ010000057.1 GCA_946186125.1 uncultured Lachnospira sp.
TGTTTGCTATGCCCTTTTATTTTTGGGAAACCTCTACTATTTTGTTTCAAACTTTTTCTCCATACATTTTCTTCTTAATAGGTTATCTGTAAATACCAACAATTATATTTTATCATGTATTTCTTGATTTTTACAACATAACTTTTGCACAATTTTATTATTTTAACCATTTTTTATACAATATCTATATTAAATTTTCTCTGTGAGCATTTTGTATTTTTCTCGTATTTCTAATGTATCCAATAAGGTGGACACAACAAGCTAAAGGGATCAGCTCTTTTACATTATTCCACTTATTTGTGTATATATAGTCTTGTCATTTCCGGTTCACCATCGCCTTGGGCCATACAATAGAATTTCCATCCATACTTTTCGTAAAATCCAATGTGATCCGTCACCAAATATATTGGTGAAACGCCCTTCTTCTTCATATCTTCCACCACCATATTTAATAATTTACCTGCAATTCCCCTGCAACGGTATTCTTCCTCCGTGTATACGGCACAAACATTTGGTGCGAGATCTTTTCTGTCGTGAAAGTCGTTGTCAATGACACCCATACCACCAATGATCTTCTCAGCATCCATGCATAAATACCAGCCATTTTTTGTTTCATTATTTAAAAATGCTTCCATGCATTCGAGATATGCTTCTTTCGGCACCCCCCATTTACTATGGAACCATTCTGCTGCTCTGTCCTTTATTTCAGGAATTTCTTTTAATGTTATGTATTTGTAATTACTCATAGTTCTCTCCTTTAATCTGTATTAAACAATGTATTTACTAATATTTCGCGGAATCTATGCAGAACGTATTGTTTCTCTTAAGATTCTTCTGATACTTTTTTCTGACAAAGAATGCTCATACGCAAGCTGCTTTATAGAACTGCCTTCGCGATACATCTGATAAATCTTATCATTTCGTGACTTATAATAAGCCCTGATATCCGTCTGGCTGCCCCATTCCTTTTTCTCTTTACACGGGATGTAGATGTTAGCTCCGCTAATATATTGCTGAATAATCTCAATTACTTCTTTGGGCAGAATTTCTTCCGCTTTTATATAGCTCATAATGATCCTCCTATTTTTGTTTCGGATTCACCTGAGCATAATTCTCAATTTTATTTTATGCCCAGACTACTGAGCGATAACATATCTTTTGCGCATAATTATACCAATCCTTCCTTTTACTTTTTTGTAACTATTCAGTACCAGATATTATTCTTAAAATATCAGGCAGGGAGCTTGCTCACTGAATGATATTCTAAGAATAATATCCGCCGGACAAGATGCATAGCATCTCTGACCGCCCACAGTCTGGAAATACTTGCATTTTCAGACTTGAGGTGCTGAATAGTTACATTTTCATCATACTTTATAGACAAATAATATGCAAGCCCCTCTTTAATTCTAATCAAGGATGGGCTGTCATGCAGTTGATTTTTTCAAATCAATTTTTTTAAGCATATAATTCTATTTTCTTCCTCAAATCCGATATTCAAGTGAAACTTTAACGACTCTGTATTGTCCAATTCGCAATCACTGGCAAATTCTGTGCACCCGTTGAGTTTTGCCCACTGCTCACATTCTTTGCATTGAGTATTAGCAATTCCTTTTTTCCTGAACTGCATATCCACAACAATTCCCTCTAGATAACCTACAGGACTATTATCACAGCCTTCCACATAATCATGTCGTAAACTACATAATGCAAGTCCCACATATTTATCACGCACTTTATATGTGAACACTTCTTTTTCATTCGAATCAAAGTACTCTATTAATATTTCTTTTGCTTCATCAATTGATTTGTCATTCCATAATTAAATAATTAACGGAGCAAGCTCGGGTATTGTTTCTTTATTTGCTATCATTATTTTTTCCTCAATCTCCTGTCGGGATTTCATCATTCAACCTTTTATTTCGATAATTCAAATTAGTCCTAAATGAATACCCCTGTTCTTTCCAGAATGCATTTGCCGGATCATTGTCCTTAAATACCAATCCAAACACCTTTTGTATGCCTTCAGCTTTCAACGATTCTTCTGCCAGTGACACCAATTTTGCTGCAAATCCCTTACGTCTACACTTTTCATGCACACACATATGATGGACAATTGCCCTTCTTCCATCATGCCCTGTGGGAATTACTCCTACAATCTCGCCATCTGCAAGCGCCGCAAAGCATGTATTCGGATTGCGCTTTAAATATCTCTCGATTCCTTCACGAGTATCATCCACTGGATTCATTGCACGACGTGTCTCCGCAACACTATTCCACAGTTTCAAAATATCATCGTAATCTTCTATTGTAATGAGCCTTGTTGTATAATTCATTTTTTCTCCTTAGTTTCTAACTACAAAGTCTTACAATCTGTAAATAACTGAACTATATTGTGAAATATAATAAATCACATACACAAAGTATGCTAAAAACATTAATAATCATCTTCATTATCAGAATCAATTATTCTAATTATATCATTTGCGGGAACATTAAATTGTGTATTACCATCAAATTTAATCTCATATTCTTTATTCCATAAATACACGCCAAAATAATATGAAAAAAAATGACATGCAATACTGCCTTTTTCATATTCGGCAATACTAGAGTATGGCAATCTAAACTTTACAACACAGCTTTTGCCATTTTCTTTTAATGGTTTATACAACTCTGGGTATTTATCTTTTAATGCCCTACGAGCCAATTCCCCACCTATGCTTTCACAAAACTGAGTATAGGTTGCATGAGTACCTCTAATCATTGATAAATTAGAGAAAAAACATAATTGTGCTTTTCTACAAATACTTGAATACTTTCTATCATACTCCCGTTTTACAATGTCAACTACTTTTTTCACTTCTATTTCTGAAAAGCCGATATCCAAATAGAAAGTCTCAAGATTTGAACAATAAATATTCCAATCATTGATTTTAAGACCATCTTTTAATATTTTACTAAATGAACTAACTTTCGTAGCATGATAACATACAATGTCATTTTTTTCCAAAATGCCAATTATCTCATTAAATTCATTTGTATTTCTAAAATCTTTATAATAATTTTCTATAGCACACATTATGCTATTATTACCCGAAACCTCTTCACTCTTCATCTTATTAACAATACTATAAGGCAGAGCTTCAATTGATTGAATTACTTTATCTTTAATTTCCATCGGTATTGTACTAACATCAGATACATCTATTAGCATAATAGCATCCTCCTACAACAATTTATTCAAATTCAACCACTTTGATCTCTCTATTTTGCTGATATTCTCAGTATTATTCAGATAGAATTATCAGTTCATGAGAGACACAAATATCCTGTTTATCTTATTTTGCCTTATCAAGAACTTTCAATTGATACAGTGTCATAATTTCGCTATTAACCGTGATTGCATCAATAACATCATAACATTTCTATCTTAAGTTATCTCTCCTTGTTCTTGTTTAAAAATCTTTCCATAATAGACTTAAAATCTTACATATACAGCCATATTTCTTCTTGTTAAAGTGTTTTAACTATCCCTTTTTCCATATCATCAATACAATATATATGTTCCATAACCTCAAATGTCTCTCTCAAATTACCTCTTGCTCTCTTCCAGCCAATTCCATCTGTAAACCAAACAAATGTAAATCCATCAATAGTGTCCGCCTCCTGTGAAAGCATTTTATAACTTCTTGCAGTTTCGTTAAGCTTCGATCCACCGCCACCATAGAAGTTTGTTTCAATAGCATAAATCATCTCGTCTGTTTTAATTACAAAATCAAATCTCTTTGCAGCTTTGCCCTGATTTGAAAGTGCGGATAAATCAATATTCCATTTAGCTTCAATGTCCTTCAAATACATTTCTTTGAAGTAATTCACATTCTTCTTGAATCCTGCTGCCACAATGTACTTTTCAACCAAATCTTCCATCTGGTGTCCACCACGATTTTTACGTCCATTAGAATCCAATCCTGTTTCAATTCCCAATGCATAATCAACTAAGTTATTCACAAGATGATTTGAAATCATATCAAATAAGCCTGTTTTACGCATAAAAACCTTATATTGCTCTACATCATAATTCATAGTTTTGAAATTATATAAAAATGCACCATCTTCATCCTGTGCATAAATTTCATTGCCACGAACTGCAAGCAATAATGGAACACATTTTAATGTTTCCGGATACTTTTTTACTATCGCTTCAAATTCTTCTTCAATGTTCTTGGAACCAATAAGTGAATTTAATATATTCAATTCCACCTTGATTTCTTCAACATTCTTAACAACCTTCTCAAAATCTATGTAATAATCGTAACTAGAGATACTAGCACGAAACTTACTAAGCCATTCATCAAAATCTCTCATCCATTAATGCTCCTTTATAGTAATATCTATTTTATCTTCAGAAAACTTCCAAATTGCCTTACATGGATTGTACGAACCATCCTCAGCAATTAATCTAGATTCCTTATACAAATCTGTTACACCTGCAAGATATCCTCTATTCTTTGCTACCGTTAATTCTTTAGGTGACAGTCCATTAAATATAACCTTAACTTTATGTACGTCATCTGGTAACAGATTTGTAATAGCTTTCGGTAATCTTAATATTCTTGCTCGAATGTCATTAGCCGAAATCTGTTTATCTACAACCAGCTTAACCCCTTCATTTGTTTCATCTTCTTTTACCAAATCATCTGTTTCATCCTTTAATGCATCCATTGCATTTTTACTGAATACAGGTGTAAATACAAAACCAATCTCGTTATCAATGCAGCTTTCAACAAGTGATTTTCCATCTATAAGAATTATCGGACGTGACGGGTCTGCATCTACAAATTCTTCTGTCTTTTTTGAATAATTTGCAGTTGTAATAAATATCCCCTTACTGCCCGAAGGCATCACGCCTCTAAGTGCCCTGACTTTTTCAATAGGAATTGTCGTTCCTGGTTTATTTCTCTTTGCCTGAACAAAATAATCAACAGCATCTGCCCCAGCAAAGCCACCAACACCATACCTTACAGCCTCCAAGTCAATTCCGCCATCCGAAGAACGCTGTGTGACAACAACCTCATCAAGACCAATCTTTTCAAGATACACTTTTAAAAATTCCTCAAATGCATATCCACTTTCAAAATATCCATAAAACTGTTCCAAAAACTCACTTATTTTCTCATCAGATATTTCAATATTCTTTCGCATCTCCGTAAACCTTCTCCAATCTCCTCTTAGATATCTCCAAATATTCTTCACTTACATCTATTCCGATAAATTTTCGTCCAAATCGTACCGCCTCTACTCCTGTAGTTCCTGATCCACAAAAAGGATCCAAGATAACTTGTCCTTCCTCCGTCGATGCCAGTACAATTTTTTCAAGCAAATATTCCGGTTTCTGCGTAGGGTGCTTACCTTCTGTTTTCTCCGAAGGTTTCGTCAATGCTCCTGTCCACACATCCTTCATCTGCTTTCCACCATTCATTTCTTTCATTTTCTGATAATCAAAAAAATGCCGAGACTTCTTATCATTCTTCTTTGCCCATAAAATGGTTTCCGTAGAATGTGTGAAACATCGACATGCTAAGTTTGGTGGTGGATTTGTTTTCTGCCATGTTATGTTATTGATTATCTTGAAGCCTTCCTGCTCCAATGCCATACCAATCGAATATATATTGTGTAGTGTTCCTGATATCCAAATCGTGCCATTTGGCTTTAGTACTTTCTTACATAACTTAATCCACTTTCTGTTAAACTTGTGTTTTTCTTCGACGCTGGTTCCACTTTCCGAAAGTTTATCCCATGAGCCTTTATTTACTGAAACCATCTTTCCACCCTGACAGGTAATGCCGTCATTACTTAAAAAGTAGGGCGGGTCTGCAAATATCATATCCACAGATTCCGTTTTCATTTTTGTTAGAATTTTAAAGGAATCACCTAATACCAGTTGTGATTCTTCTGTCTCGTAGTATAATGGCACTTTCTTTGTAAATAAGTTTTCCATTATCCCGACTCCTTAATAAAATATCGTTTTATTTCGTAAATAGAATTGCAACATCACCATCTACAAATCCAATGCCGATACCTTCTTTACTCTTTAATATATGGGCATAGTCCCCGTTTTCGAGATATTGTATCAAAACTGTAGACATCTCTTCAAGTACAACATTCCATTCCGAATCTTTATTCCATGCCAAAATACCTTCTCTAGTTCCAAAATCTGTCACTTCATCGCAAGGCCAATCCTCATCATCAGCATCAAATCTTTCAGTCCCTACCAATTCCATCGACCAAGCATTATTTCCATCTTCATATAAATTGAAGCAAAATGCTACTACTTCTTCCGGGATATCTTGGTTTAAAACATTATTTAACCAATTCGCCACTTCATTATACATAGTTCATTTTCTCCTCTAATAATTGCATATAATTACCTCTTCACCAACTCTGTTGGATGCATCTGAATTAATCATACGCTTTACACTTACAACATCTATTTTATAGCCTTTGTTGCCATACAACTCATTTATCAAATCTGTATTATGGTTTGTGAGCATACAATAACAACCTCTGGCTGTCAGTTCATCATAAAGCTTTGCTAATCGTTTGTGACTTTCTATATCAAATCCCTCTTTTGTATATGACTCAAACGAAGTAGGATTCAATGGAGCATATGGACTATCCAGAAATATAAAATCTCCCTTCTTTGCATCCTTACAAGCAAATTCAAAATCACCATCTATAATGGTTACTCCATGCAAGTACTTTGAAGTAGCCATAATAACCTCTTCATCTACTGAAGCCCTACGACTATTGTTATACGGAACATTAAATAATCCTTTGCCATTTACCCGATACAAACCATTAAAACAATGCTTATTGATAAATACAAACAATGCAGCCAACTCCACATCATACTCTGCTTTCATCAACTTGTCATTGTAATGCTCTCTGAGAGAATAATAATATTCCTTGCCATCTTCCCACATTTCCGTATCAAGCTTGCTTACAGCCTTCAGGAATGCTTCCGGTGCGTTACATATTTGCTTGTAAGCATTTATCAATGCTTTGTTTATATCATTTATCAGAGCATTTGCAGGTAGCAATTCGAATGTAACTGCACCGCCACCCACAAATGGCTCATAATAATTATTATACTTTTCAGGCATTCTCTCCTTAATCTTTGAAAGCAACTGACGTTTTCCGCCTGCCCACTTTACAAACGGAACGATACTTGAATTACTCATTTTGATTCCTCTTCTCTATATCCGTCAAAGGATAATTTCTTACATACTCATTATACTTGCAAACATACAAATTAACAACCAGTACTTTCACTCTTTGTGGATTAATCTACTTCTGAAATACAAATATATACTCATGCGCCAACAGAAGAAAGTTATTGCTCTGTTTCTTCCAGTAATCTGTAGATCGGCAATTATGCTGTTCTTTAATAATAATTTCCTTATTCATAAAACCTGACTGTAAAAAGCATTCCATTATTCTAAACCCTAATGGAATTACCTTACCATTTTTTCTTACATCTCCAATCATTACTGCACACATTTTTCCATTTTTCAAAACACGGTATGCTTCATTTGCCACCTTTTGCATCTCATCTAAAAACTCTTCCACGCCTAACAAGGATATATCCCCTTCTATCCCTTTACTATATCTAATGATATTGGCATATGGCGGATGCGTGCAAATAAAATCAATGTGACTATCTTTGATAAAATGTAAATCTGTAGCATTTCCATTTCGTATAAATATCTTTGAAGTTGTTTCACATTGGAATTGTAAGTTTGTTTCAGATATTGAAACGGATTGTGGATTGATGTCAATACCCACCGCATGACGATCGAGTAGTTTTGCCTCTACCAAGGTTGTTCCACTACCCATAAATTGATCTAATACCCAATCACCCGGATTAGAATAGCGAAGTATCAGATTTCTTGGTACATATGGTGTCCAATTACCTCGATACATTCCTGAATGTGTCGCCCAACTGCCTCTGTCTGGAAACGACCAAACTGTTGTTGTTTCAAGATTAAAATTATTTGGTTGTCTATTAATAATCTATACCCCCTTCGTTTTTTATTTTCTTATACATTATAACTCAATGTCTTAGAAAAATCCACACCTATATTTCTTTCACTATAAGTGAATTTATCTATCTGGCATATCATGCCATAATATTCACAAATAGTGAAAGAGGTATTGATATGCATTTTAATAATGATGCTGACCTATATCGTGTTATAGGTGCAAATATAAAAAATTACAGAGAACTGGCTAAATTAACACAGGTGCAACTTGCTGAACAGTCCAAAATCAGCATAAGCTATCTCTCCAAAATTGAAGCTGCAGGATGTGATAAAAGTCTTTCTATATCTGTGTTAAATCAAATTGCAAATGTACTTGATATTGAGATTACTGAATTTTTTAAGGAGGATGAGACAAATGCCAAGACAAGCTAATCGCTTTGGTGGTGGCGCTAACACCAATATAAATGGACTCCATTTCGAACAAACAACATCCCTAAATGCAGCATTACTTAATGCTGGATTTAGCATTGACAATAATTTCGATGTATATGATAAAAACGGATTCATTGGTTACTCAATTAATCAAGACAAATTTTCTACAATATTTTTGAGACAAAGAGGAGTTGATGATCGAGCTATAAACTCCAAGCGATGGAATCCTGATGAAGCTTTTATTAATGAGCGTAATAAAACCGTTTACATTATTGAAAAAAAATTTCAGCACACAAGTGGTTCAGTTGATGAAAAACTCGCAACCTTCCCATTCAAAATCAGAGAATATAAACGACTTTTAGATCTTATTGGTTACGATTTAGTTTATATGTATCTATTATCTTCTGATTGGTTTGATGCTCCCAAGTATCAAGATTATTTCGACTATATGGATGAACTTGGTTGTCCTCATTACTTTGATAACTTACCTTTAAGTGCTATCGGATTGTAATCATTGAGTTTTTTCAACAAGTAATTTAATGATAGGAGGTGTTTCAGTATGGCTATATGCAGAAAACATCATCGTTATTTAGAGGAATTTAATGAACTACCTGAAGCTCAAGACAACAAATATGGCGGGAGACATATTTGTGCAGCTTGTGCATACAAAGAAAGCGTAAATGATGCCTTGTTTTTCTGTTTGCAGATAACCGATTCTCTCTTTGTTAACGTTTTGATTTCTTTGTAGTAATTTATTCCCAATAAGAACTTACCAAATCCCAACAAGGATCTTTAGAATTATGATTTGCCAAATAATCAATCATATACTGTTCCGTTTCATCATTTCGATGGTTCAGCAGTTCTTTTATTGCACTTTTTTGTGCCGACTTCAGATAATACTCATCTTCTTGATCAAGTATCATCTTCGCAATACTATATGCTTCTTCTTTACGATACTCAGAAAGGTATTTCATTAGATAATCCAACTTAATCGCACATTCTTCATCATTCGATGAAATAAGAGTCTTTGCATACTCTACGGCATTGGCTTTAACATCGATCTCTGCGTTGATTATTCCAGCCATAGTTTGTATCGTTGGATATCTGTTTATATAATGATTCGGAAATTTTCTACCGGTCAAATCATATAAAGGTATATGAATATCTTTTTCTCTAACTCCCCTTGCCGGACTATAGTCTTTTAATTTCGCCCCATGCCCTACATCAACCGTTATACCTGCAAATCCCACTTTTTCTAACAAAGTATCTCCGGCAGCATATTTGACTCCGGCGGCAAAATAAAATCTGTCAGGAGAAATAATCGTGAGACAGCTAAGACGTTTTCCAAGTGCCGATGCTGCACATGCTTTATGATGTCCATCAAGAAGTGCACACATAAAGCCAGTCTCGTAATATGCAAGCCCTCTAGGAGGATTAATATTCAACCTCATCCTTCCGATATATTCTTCCACTCTTTCTTCATTAATTAATTCACTCGATTGAGTCGGATAAATATATGCCGGAAAACCATCTACCGAACTGTAAAATTCAGGATCATAATACTGACTACATGTGGCTTTATTGTATGTTAATTCATTTGGTACGGAATAAAAAAATGTACCTTGTCCGTCCGAAGGAAAAAGTTGGACATCTGCCAACACATAATATCCATCATTTAGCAAACCCAACAATGATTTTATACTCTCGGCAGAATCTATGATTCCTTTATACTCTGAATTCATACATTCTCGTACCCTCTTTAGTTCTTCCGAATGAATATTTTCTATCCCGTATCCGGTTGCCAACATTCCTGCACAAGTTGGACACGATGAATACTTCCCCTGAATTATAGGTTTATCATTCAACATTAGTTGATAGAAAGAAGAATACTCTTCATCTACTTCACTTATTCGATGTGTTAATGTTCCTTTTCCATTTTTAACATATATTAACACAGCTTCGTTGCACCATTCAATCTCGCTGACATTAATCAATTGTACGATTTGTATATCCGGCTTTTTTATATGCTTTAATAATTCCATCTCTTCTGCTCTCCCTACGCAGTTGCAACCTATTACGGTGCAACATTAAGTAATATCAAAAGTAGCAACTCCACCTATTTTATACAATGCTGAAAAATTTTCTAAAGTAAATTCGATAATTTCTTTGACTTCACATCGTCAACCTCAACAATATCCTTTTGTTTGACTAGTATAATTGGTTTAATTTAAATATTCCTGCGACAATATCACTTTTCTTTATTCTCATTTAATAAAATCATTACCAGTGCCATACTAGCAATTATTATATATCCCAGCAAAGATATTAGTGACGATTCTATTCCAAATTCACCACCAGTAACAACAAATGACCTTGAATCTAAAACATAAGTCATAATAGAGTATTCATCAGCTTTTTCTCCAATTGACAAACCTCCACCAATAATCACGATATTCCAAATCACATGTACAATTGCACTATTCCAAACAGAACCACTTTCTATCGCAATCATGGAAAACATAATTCCCACCATTATTCCTGCAAGTATAACCAGAACACAACTAATAACTGAGAAATTCATTCCCAGAATATGTACAATTCCAAACAACAAGGAAGGTAAAATCACAGCAACCTTCACGTTCCATCTCTTCTTAAACAGATTTAAAATCAAACCTCTAAATACCATTTCTTCAACAAATCCTGCAGCGATTCCCGTGAAAAATATACCAGCTGTAATTGTTGAAAATATTTTGCTTCCATTCATATTAGAAGAAATATACTCTCCATCAAAAGCCAGGAGATATACCATTTTTACAACAAACGGCAACATAACCGCTACTATAAGCCATCTCCATTTTATATAAAAACTAGGCATTCCAAACTCTTTTGTTGTATTTTTTAATGCTTTTTTTACTAATAATTGCAAAAAAATATATGCTAATCCTAGATATAAAATTCCTGCAATAATATTACAAATCCCCTCCGGAATCTTTGCCAAACTAAACACACTAGCAATCAATCCCGCCAGTATCTGAGCAACAATAAGAATAGCTATAGCAACAAAAGACCCTATTATTGCGATTTTATTACTCACTTTTTTATCCAAAACATCTCCAATTGTCATGCGATTAGTTTCTTCATTAACAGGTTCTATTCCTTTCGATTTTCTCAAACTCTGAATTCTGTCTGCAATATTCATAATTGCTACCTCCTTTTACTTTCTGGTGTCAGTATAATTGGTAACCTTTCCATTTTCCAATATAAATTCAACATTTTTTTCTGTGACAAATTCAATTTATCCGTACTTTTAACTGTTTTATCCGTACTCTTATCCTCACTTTTTCCTGACCGATAAAAACAAACAACAAAACAAGATTCCCAACCGCCTGCCTCTACATATATTCCTTATACTTTTATTCTACCTGTCAACCTTCAAATAATCAATATTAGACTTCACAATACTCTCACTCCCCATCCACTTCGTCTGATTTTTGTTTTTTCCTCATTCTTTTATTACGATTCCAACACCTCTGAATCAAAATCGTCCGGCTCCTGTTTCAAATCCTATATTGCACATATTTAATGTTTCCCTTCTGTTTTTTCAATTCATCTATATTACAGCACCACCAATTCATGATAATGCTTTCAATGCCTCCAGCAAATTGCTAACTGCTTTAACTCCTTTCGGAATTTCTTTGCCTGCTCTATTTACCCATATTGCGTCAATTCCAACAGAACCTGCACCTGCAACATCACTACTTAGTGAATCGCCGATATGTATCACTTCATCAGGATTTAACCCTGTTTTTTCCAGAGCCATTTCAAACAGTTCTCTCCTTGGCTTATACGACCTTGCATCCTCACTGGTAAACACTCCTTCCGGATTAAGACCATGATATTTTATTGCCTTTAGAATATCTCCACGATCAATGTTAGACACAATATAAATTGGTACAGGAGATTGTTCAAAAAATTCTTTTGCTTCTTCGAAGATAGGAGGTTTCATCCAATAATCAAACATCATATCACTCATTCTTTTTGCATCCGCAGTTGAGTTAAAGTGTCGTATTGTTTTTTCTAATGATTGGTGTTCCAACGCACGTTGCGTTTGAAAGTTTTCTCCATAGGAATTCATAAAATCATTCTGAAATTCTCTCCACCAATAACTAGCAATTCCAGATGCGTTGTCTGCTTTTCCTGTGTCCAATATTTCATTTGTTACCTGTTCAATTACTTCACCATCTTCAAATACAACGGTTCCATAAAAATCCATAAAAATAGCTTTTTTCATTTTACCTCATTTCTTCCAAGTACGCTTATTCTCAGTCCATCCTTTTTTCTTCCAATATTCCATATCTGCTTCGTTGCAACCTTTTTTCTGTATCTTCTAGTCATCAAGAAATACATTCGCGTTGCAATGCCGGGTTTAACTTTCCCCACTCTCTTTGTAATCGCCTGGTTAATTTTGTCGTTTTCATGTCAATGACAGCCTTCTTTTTTTCACTTATTTCATCCAATCCTGTGGCTGCAACAGCCATTCCATATTTGTACCGCTTCGCAACACCCCAAGAAAAAAAGCTATCTGCCATATCTTTCAATGTAGATTTCATGTTGTATATCCGACACAAAACTCTCCAAAGTCTTTTGGCAGGATAAACTCTGTAACCTCACTATTTAGTTTCTTTACAAGTTCGTTTCCAATATGATACATAGACCCTTTATGATTTTGTCCGTTAATTACTACGATTTTCATTTTTCCTCTTCTCCCATTACAGCCACTGAACAAATCCAGTTTTATCGGTACTGTTATATCTGACACTCCTTTCCTCTTTAAATCATCTTTTTAAAACAAATAATCCGGTTTTCTTCCTCAAATCCAATACCTAAATGGAACTTGAATGACTCTGTATTCTCAAGTTCGCAGTCACTTGCAAATTCAATGCATCCTTTGCATTTTGCCCACTGCTCACATTCTTTGCATAGAATTCTCGCGATTCCATTTTTCTGGAATTCCTTATCTACCACAATTCCTTCTAAATATCCCACCGGACTATTATCACAGCCTTCCACATAATCATGTCTCAAACTACAAAGCGCAAGTCCCACGAACTTCCCATCTTCTTCGTAGCCGAACACCTCTTTTTCCTCAGAGTCAAAATATTCATTTAATATTTCTCTTGCTTCTTCAATGGTTGTCTCCCATAATTGAACAATTAACGGAGCAATTTCATTGTTCATTTCTTTGTTTGCTATCATAATTTATTCTCCTACGAAATGTTATTGTTCTCTTACTATTTTCTCTCATATCACATTATAGTCATTTTTTCATTGATAACAATTATTCCCTGATTTTGAAATGCAGGAAGAATAAAATCGGGCTAATATGAAAACTTCACCTAATAAAATTTCACACATAACTACTCTCCTACTGTTTTAATCGCTTAAATTTTCTGCTCCATATACCCACAGGTAAATGGGAAGAAATCGAACTTTTTCTCTCCGACATGGATGTAACTCTTTTTCAAGATTAATGTTATTACCTTTCGTTTTTACGTCACAAAATAGTCCTGCCATAACAATATCACTATCTGCTCCCAATTCCGCCAACAATATAGCAACATTTAATGGATGAGTAACATATTCTTCACCTGAATATCTTCTTTTACCTTCATATGCCTTACATGCTACCAAATAAACATCATTTAAAATCCTATCATCAATCTCAATAGAATTATGAGCTACCGTATCTTTTAACACTTCAAACAGTTTTTCTTTGCCTGCACCTACCTCGATGGCTTTTAAAAAAATCTGATTCATAACCATCACCTTCCATTTCCACGTGGTGGTTATACTACAAAACATATTATGCTTAACCGCTGTTCCCAAATTGCTGAATTTATGTATGCTACAGCCAAGTCATTCGATTTTCAAATACTACTTTATGCGCTCCCTCTTCTATTAATCCAATCTCATAACAGTTATAAAACTGATTAACATGTCTCATAACCATATCTTTATCTTTCTGTGCTACAACCACATTAAAACCTACACCGCAATTAAATGTCCGTAGCATTTCTTCATCACTGATATTACCACTATTCCGAATATACTTAAATATGTTCAATACATTCAACTTTGATAAGTCGATTTTAGCACATAAACCTTCTGGAATTACTCTACACAAATTTCCTTCTATTCCTCCACCTGTAATATGAGCCATTCCATGAATAACATCTTTATCAAACAACCCTTTGATTGATTTATAATATGGTGTATGTGGTTTCATGATCTGCTCTATGAATGTTAATCCGTCTATCTTATCCAATTTGATTTGAGGCATCTTATCCATCAACAGCCGAACCAGTGAATAACCATTTGTATGTAATCCATTTGAAGCAATTGCTAAAACGGCATCTCCTTTTTCAATTGCAGAACCGTCAATTACCTTGGATTTCTCAACAATACCGGCAATACTTGAAGTAAGCACATAAACGCCTGATTCTACCACCAATGGCTGAATAGATGTTTCTCCACCTACAAGTGAACATTCATTTTCTCTACACGCCTCCGAAACACCCTTTACCAATGATTTTATTGTGTCTTTCTCTGCATTTCCACACACAATTGTATCCAACACAGCCAACGGTTTTGCACCCATAACCACAACGTCATTCACCAGATGATTTATCATATCGTGACAAATGGATTCTGTATATCCATACTCCATAGCAAGCTTTTGCTTAGAACCCGGTTCCTCTGACTTTAATACTAAAACAGGATTCTCCATCTCAGGATATTTGATATCATATAACGAAGCAAACGGTCCCAAACCATTCAAAACACGTTTGTCCTTGGTTGTCAAATGCTTTGACATTTCTTTTTTTATGGTGTCTGTATAAGTAATATCAACTCCTGCTTTACTGTATGATAAACCATCTACATCTCTTTCACTTCCCACCAAAATCTCATCAACAGACACATTTAACACAATCGCCAAATCTCTTAATATTTCAATATTAGGATATGTGGTTCCATTCTCCCATTTCGAAATTGCCTGAAAAGAAACATTTAGTTTGTCAGCCAGCTGTTGCTGTGTCAACCCAAGAGACTTACGTTTTTCCATTATAAAATTACCAACTTTAATACTGTCTAGCATATAAATACCTCCGTTTTTATTTTATAATAGCTTACCTTTCAGCCAGATAACAATAACCGTGGAAGGGAGTTTGAAATCATAGTTCAACCATGAGTTGAATTATATTTTTAATCGTTACTCTTTAACATAAAATCTAATCAAAATACACAATAATATCCTCTATTTTCTTTCTTGGACGCATAGCTGGAGTCTCTGCCTTATATCCTAAAGCAATCGCTCCTACCAATTCTGCCGTGGACCCAATATACTCCATCAGCTCTTGGTATGCAAAACATGTATTACCTATCCACAATGTTCCTATATTTAATTCCTCTGCCTTAAGTAACATATTTTCTATTGATGCTCCTATCGATAATAGATCATTCATTTCCGAAAATCTACCATCCACATCTAACTGAACAAATGGTGATTTTCCATTTGTATTAAGAACAACAATTACGACCGGTGCATTTTCCATAATCCGAAGGGTATTTTTAGCATCCGGAATTCCATTCACCGATAAAGGAAGTCTTGGATTTATTTCTTCCATCTCAATACCCTTTTTCATAATGCTAAGCAATCTAACTTTTGCTTCCCCACTATATACAAGATACTTCCAGGGCTGTCGATTCTTCGCTGATGGTGCCACTCTCCCTGCATCAATAATTTTCTCTATAATAGAACATGATATTGGTTCATTTGTATATTTTCTAATACTGCGTCGTGAATATATTTCTTCCAACATTTTTTCTCCTTCTTACTCACCATCTTTTATTGGTAACCTTTCCATTTTCCAATATAATTTCAACAATTTTTTCTGTGACAAATTCAATTTATCCGTACTTTTTGCTGATTTATCCGCACCGTTATCCTCACTTTTTTCTGAACGATAAAAGCAAACCACAAAACAAGATTCCCAACCGCCTGCCTCTACATGTATTCCTTGTACTTTTATACTACCTGTCAATCTCCAAATAATCAATATTAGACTTCACAATACTCTCTTAACTAATTCCTTGACTAAACCTTAACTTTTCTTGACTAAATTTTTCAAAATCTTAGTCCTTAGTCTTAATATACCATTCTGAATTAACCGCAATTCCTCTAACATCAACAAGTCCATCTTTTTTCATTTTTTGAAGTAAATTCGACAATTTCTTTGACTTTTGTTCTTCAGTCAATATGTCCGGCAACGCATCTTTAAGCACTGCAAAAAGGTCTGCTTTCTTTGCTGGACCAAGCTTTAAAGTAGACAATATAAGCTGCATACAAACTTCTTCATCCAATCCCTTCTGTCTGACATAAGTTGCCTTATCTCCAACAGCCTTTGCTACTTTGTATGAAACAAATATATTGGGATATCTTCCCTCGACTAAATTCCTTGACTTCAGTTGACTAAAATCCTCTTTTGAAATAGTCTTCTTTTTTATTGGGTGTTTCCAAATCAAATGTTGGTAACGGAAAGCATTTATCTTTCTGTATCTCATAAATCATTGGAATTCCCATTGAATTGGTATCTATCATGTACATATTTACCATTGCATTACATAAAAATGCGTTTCTATAATAAGGTGGCTTGTATCCTGGTTCTAACGCCTGCTCTACTGTTTCCGGAATAAATGCACCTTCGTTGATAAATACAAGACGATCTTCATATTCCTCAACATTTATCTTGCCACGTAAGCGATAGTCAGAATGAGCAATACAATTGTTAATAATATCCTTGCCTAAATTCGGATTATATTGGTCTACCTCTTCCGGAAATAACGTAGTTTGACCTGCAATATATCTGTATTTTTCATTTCTAATTTTGCCGTATACTTTGTCTACAGCTAGAAACTGGATTCTTTCTTTCCAAGCAATAGCAACGCTGTTCTTGTGATTTGTCCTTTAAATGTTAATCCTGCTTTATTAAGGACTTCAATATCTGATAATTTCTCAATAATATCAGATGCTCCATCCCTATTTTCTTCTCTTCGTATAAACATTTTTCTTGCATACGCAACTGCTTCAGGATCTAGGTCATCAATAGTAGCCTCTGATACTATTTCCTTTGACCAATCTCTTCCAACCTGACTACGTATCAAATCAATTTTGTTCATTGGCAACGGAACTAATGATTCATCCTCTCTTGCATATGAAGCTCCATGCCATGTTGTTACTATTCCTGGTATTGCAGGTGGAATCTGAAATGCTACAATTCTTTTATCTTTTATTTCAATGCAATATATATCATAAAAGGTCAGTTTTTCATTCGTTCCGTTGGTAATTTCCTTTTTTAATGACTGAAGATTCCCGTCTTTTCTATAATTGGTACCTTTAATTTGCTTATCATTTGTAATACCAAAGATAAGCCAAGCTTCGTTAAGCCCTCTAATATTAGCTTCATTTCCTAATGCAGAAAAATACTTTCCGATATCATTAAAAGAGTAATTGCTTGTTGCTTCTTTAAATTCAACAACTTCGCTTTCAAAGTCTTCTATCATTTTATAAATTTTCTTTTTTAATTCAGAATCTGTATAAATCAAAATTACACCTTCTTTCTGTTAGTTTTGCCATGTCAACCACATTATTATATATTGATTAACTTTATTCGCTTTATTTTTTTACAATTTTTTCCAATTTCACCTTATTTTAGTAGCCATCTAATCCACCTTACATATCTTTTCCAAAGTTTTTATTTCATCATCAGGAACATATTCCATAATATCGCCATAATCTACATCGAGAGTTTTACATATCTTACTCAGAATAGGCATTGCTACGTATTCATTTTTTCTAAGCTTTGTCATGGTATTAGGAGCGATTTCTGCTTTCTTTCTAAGTTCTGCTTTGCTCATACTGTTTTCTGCTAACTTGATCCATAGTTTTTTATAAGATACTGCCATATTACATACCTCTTGCAATTCAACATAACACCTTTTGTAATCTTCTATCTTGGTCAATTAAATACCTATTGTATTATACAACATATTGTTCAAAATCACAATAATGTCTCTCAAGAAGTTGCGAGGCATATATCACCTACTTTTTTAAGAATTTTCCATCAAAATCTATCAAAAAGCTGATTTATGCAGGTACCTACTAATTGCATTCAAATAGGCACCTGTTTTTTATTTTACAAGAAGGCTACCACCCCATTATTCTTCTAGAAAAGCTTCATTTGCACTATGTAGTGCTATTGCTAACAAACCATTCAAAGACATTAAGCTGGATGATTTACAACGTGTTGTTGACACATGCGGAAAGAACTATCCAACACTCAGGAAACTCTTAGTTCTCTTCCACCAGATTTATGAATACGCATTAAAGCATGAGCTTACCACAAAAGATTACTCCGAATTTGTAGATATATTAAAATATAAGGATCGTAATCCAAATAAAGCTGATAGAAACAGATTAACTTCTGAAGAAATCGATAAGATATGGACTATGAAAGACGATAAGTATTATCAGATTGTATTGATGCTTATATATAATGGTGTCAGAATTTCGGAACTACTGGATTTGAAAAAAGAAAATGGATAGGCTACAATAAACTGGACAGATTTTTTAAGGTCATATAATATAAAAGT
>CAMHLZ010000058.1 GCA_946186125.1 uncultured Lachnospira sp.
ATATCATACAAATATATAAATAGTAAATATGACAGTATTCATTATGATAAAGATAAGTCAAAATATTTATATGCAAGTATTGTCGAAGGTAAAACAGATATTAATTATGAAAACTATTTATCAAGAATTAATTTAGAAATATATTCTTATATAGATAATAAACATACCTACCCACATATAGAAAAGCCTGAAAAAGTATTTAAATATATTAAAAACTATATTTAAAAAAATTCTTCTATCTTAATTGATAGAAGAATTTTTTTATAAAGGTTTTTTTGTTGGCATTCCTGATTTTCTCGGATATTTATCCGATATCGTATCATATTTTTTTATAAACACAAAGCTTCTGCTTATATCAGAATCAGGAAGATTGAATTTTTTAACTTTGCATATTTTACCGGAAAGTTTTTTTAAAGCACTCTTTGAAGCAGTAATTTCATCATCACATTCACCTGATTTATAAGGTATAAAAAAACCATTTACTTTAACAAAAGGTAAACAATATTCTGCTAAAGAAGACATATTTGCAACTGCTCTTGAAACACACAAATCAAATTTTTCTCTGTACTCAATATTTCTGCCATAATCTTCTGCTCTGCCATGTAAAGCAATAATGTTTCTTAATTCAAGTTTTTCTATTACCTCATTCAAAAAAAATACTCTCTTATTAAGAGAATCTAATAAAGTAATGTTTATATCTGGAAATACTATCTTTAATGGTATTCCCGGAAAACCTGCACCTGTACCTATATCTATAACATTAATATCATTAATAAAATCAAAATATTCACATAAAGAAATACTATCCAAAAAATGCTTTTGAATTACATCTTCAAAATCAGTAATTGCAGTAAGATTCATTACTTTATTTTTTTCTATGATCATCTGATAATATTTTATAAATTTATCAATTGTATCATCATTATATTTTATACACAATTCGTCAAGTCCATGGGTCAATTTATCAACATTCATGTTTTCCACCCTCTTTATTCATCTGCTCTAAGTATATCAATAATACAGAGATATCAGCAGGCGAAACTCCTGATATTCGAGAAGCCTGACCAATAGAAACAGGTTTATAAATATTTAGCTTTTGCTTTGCTTCGTTTCTTAAGCCATTTATCTGACAATAATCAATATTTTCAGATAATTTCTTTTTTTCTAATTTTTTAAATTGTTCAACCTGTCTCATTTGTCTTTTTATATAACCATCATACTTCAGATTAATATTAATCTGATTAATAACGTCTTTAGGCAATTCTTTTCTTTCCTCATCAAATTCAGCAAGTATTTCATAATTAAGTTCAGGTCTTTTAATCAGTTCAGCAAGATTACTTCCTGTTTTTAACGGAGTACTATTATGTTTTTCAAGAAAATCAGACATTTTTTTATTTGCACCTACAGAAATTGTACTTAATCTATTGATTTCATCTTCTATCATTTTTTTCTTAAGCTCTACTTTATTATATGTATCCTCTGATACTAAACCTATTTTATAGCCTATTTCTGTAAGACGAAGATCAGCATTATCCTGTCTCAACAATAATCTATATTCAGCCCTTGAAGTCATCATTCTGTAAGGTTCATGATTTTCTTTTGTAACAAGATCATCAATCAGGACACCAATATAAGCCTGGGACCTATCTAATATAATTTGTTCCCTGCCAAGAACATACATAGCACAATTAACACCTGCAATAAATCCTTGAACTGCAGCTTCCTCATAACCGGAACTTCCATTGAACTGACCACCACTGAATAATCCTTTAATATTTTTAAATTCAAGTGTTGGTTTTAACTGTCTTGGATTAATACAATCATATTCTATGGCATAAGCATTTCTTACAATTTTAACATTTTCAAGTCCGGGAACTGTTCTATACATAGCGTATTGAACATCTTCCGGAAGTGAACTTGACATACCTCCAAGATACATTTCATTAGTATAGTTTCCTTCTGGTTCAATGAATACCTGATGTCTATTCTTATCAGCAAATTTCATAACTTTATCTTCTATAGAAGGACAATATCTTGGACCTGTACCCTCAATCATTCCTGAAAATAAAGGAGATCTGTTAATATTCTTTCTGATAATTTCATGCGTCTTTTCGTTAGTATAAGTAAGCCAGCATGAAACCTGCTCTTTTTGAATATCATCAGGATTTGTTGAAAAAGAAAAAGGGACAATTTCTTCATCACCAAATTGCTCTTCCATCTTACTAAAATCAATACTTCTTTTATCTACTCTGGCAGGTGTACCGGTTTTAAATCTAAACATTTCTATTCCTAAATTTTTCAAAGAATCTGTCAGATGATTAGCTGCCTGTAATCCATTTGGACCGGTCGGATTACTTACATCACCATAAATACATCTGGCCTTTAAGTAAGTACCTGTACATAATATTACACCTTTAGTATAGTATTCAGCACCGGAAAATGTCTTTGCACCAATAATAACACCATCTTCTACCATTAATTTAGAAATTTCAGCCTGCCTAATAGTTAAATTATCAGTATTTTCCAAAGTTTTTCTCATTTCTCTGCTGTAGTTCTGTTTGTCAGCCTGTGCTCTTAACGAATGTACTGCAGGTCCCTTAGATTTATTAAGCATCTTTGACTGAATAAAAGTCTTATCAATGTTTTTACCCATTTCACCGCCTAAAGCATCAAGTTCTTTAACCAGATGTCCCTTAGAACTTCCACCTATATTAGGATTACAAGGCATTAAAGCAATACTATCAACACTTACCGTAAACATAATAGTATTAAGACCGAGTCTTGCACACGCCAGTGCGGCTTCACATCCGGCATGACCGGCTCCTACGACCAAAATATCATATTCTTCTCTAACATTAGACATAGTTGACTCCATTTCCTGGTATTATTTTCCCATACAGAATTTACTAAATATTTCATTAACCAAATCTTCACCCATCTGCTCCCCGATAATAGAACCAAGGGTTTCATAAGTATTCATCAAATCGATTGTCAGAAAATCTTCCGGCATACCGGATTCAATACTATCAACAACACAATCAAGACTTTTAATAGATTCATAAATTGCATACTTATGTCTTTCATTTGTGAGATAAACCTCATCATTAAATGTTATATCACCTGAATAAAACATATTCTTAATCAATTCGGTCAGTTTATCAATTCCAATTTCATTTTTAATTGAAACATTAATAATATCTTTATCCGTAAACATTCTTACAGTTTTATCATCTGTTATAGTATTTAAATCCGATTTATTTAATAAAACTACTGCTTTTTTATCTTCTATAAGCTTAATAATCTCTTTATCATCATCATCTAAAGGTACTGATGAATCAAGAATCATAATAATCAAATCCGCAGAACCGGCCAATTCTTTAGCCTTTTCTACACCAATTTTTTCCACTGTATCATTAGTATCTCTTATGCCGGCAGTATCTATGACATTCAGACTAATATCATCTATCTTTATATTTTCTTCAAGAATATCTCTGGTAGTACCGGCAATATCTGTAACGATAGCTCTGTCTTCACCTAAAAGAAAATTCATAAGTGACGACTTTCCTACATTTGGTTTTCCAAGTATAACAGTCTTTATACCTTCTGTAATTATACGCCCATTATCAGCATTGTCCAGTAATTTTTTTAATTTAGATTTTATACTTAAAACCTTAGGCATTAATTCTTCACCATAGTTATCCATCTGATAATGCTCAGGATCATCAAGAGCTGATTCAATATAAGCCATTTCATGAAGAATATCTTTTCTGATTTCGACAACAACATTAGATATAGAACCTTTTAACTGTTTTAAAGATACATCAAGAGCCATATTATTTTTTGCATTAATCACGTTTATAACAGCTTCAGCCTGAGATAAATCAATTCTTCCGTTCAAAAAAGCTCTCTTTGTAAATTCACCAGGATCAGCAACCCTTGCACCATTTTTCAATGCAAGATTAAGAACTTTTTTCATAACCAAAGCTCCACCATGACAATTGATTTCAACAATATTTTCTCTTGTGTAAGTATTAGGCTCTTTCATAACCGTAACTAATACTTCATCTACTATATCATTTTCATCTACTATATTACCATAATGAATAGTATGAGTAGAAACTTCTATAAGTTTTTTATCACTCTTTAAAGACCTGAATATTTTATCTGCAATCTCAATAGAATCTTCTCCGCTTATTCTTACGATACCAATACCCGAATTACCTAAAGCAGTAGATATTGCCGCTATCGTATCAGTTCTATACATATTATTATCATACCTTTCTTAACAAAAATGTCCGCAAAATAAAGCGGACATTCTTATCATCATAATCGTTCTAATTACGTTTTAAACAAACTATAATGTGTCTGTATGGCTCTTCACCTTCACTCTTAGTTACAACATACTTATCATTCTGTAATGCTGAATGAATAATTCTTCTTTCATACGAGTTCATCGGCTCCAAAGAAACTGGCTTTCTTGTTCTTTTTACTTTATAAGAGATGTTTTTAGCAAGATTTTCCAAAGTATCTCTTCTTCTCTGTCTGTAATTCTCAGTATCTACTTTAACCTTAATAAAATTCTCAGTCTCTTTGTTAACTGCAAGACTTACAATATACTGAAGAGAATCAATTGTCTGACCTCTTTTTCCAATGATAATTCCCATCTCATCACCGGACAAATCAATATCCATATATGATTTTTCTTCATCATACTTAATATCAATATTAACATTAAGATTCATACAATTAAATATATCATTTAAAAAATCTTTTGTAAAATCTACAATTGTAGTCTTTTTACATGCTTTTATTCTGGCAGGCTTACTTCCTATAAAACCAAGCAGTCCATTACTTCCTCTGTCTATAATCTCATATTCAAGTTTGTCACTTGTAGTTTCTAATTTTATCAAAGCTTCAGTTACAGCTTCATCAACCGTTTTCCCCGTAAATTCCATAAATTCCATTCAGAAAAACCTCCTACTTATTTCTTTCGTTAAAATCTTTCACCATATTTACTTTTTCTGCCATACTACCCGGTTTTATTTTTCCATTTCTATTAACACTCTTACTCTGACTGTCAGTTTTCGCATTATTAGTTATAGTTTTAGTGTTAGTCTTTGCAGCCTCTGTAAGCATGTTAGCCATATATCCTCTTTTAGCTTTCTTTTTCTTAGCCTTTTCTACGTTCTTTTCAATTATATCATTTACATCTACTTTCTTAAAGTAATTATTAAGAATAATTTGTTGTATTACTTGAAATAATCCACTCGAAGCCCAGTACAAACCAAGACCTGCCGGAACCGTAAAAGCCAAAAATAATGAAAATAAAGGCATAATGGTAGTCATCATCTTCATAGAAGATGCCATAGGACTGTCAGCATCTATAGGATTATTTGCAAATGACAATCTTGCACTGTACCACTGTGTCAAATATGACAAAATAGGTATCAATATAGCCCATCCTAATGTGTTATATGGTGTCTGCGAAAGATTAACAGGTCCAAAATTATATACATCCCTTATATCTTTCTTTGATATCACTATATTTTCATAGTATTCGTTACATTCATTAATAAATTTCTGAGACTTACTATCATCAGTTATCGTCTTTTCAAACTCTTTAAATTTTTTTAATTCTTTACCTTTATACTTATCTTCAAAATTTTTCCAGTCATCCTCTGAACAATCCTTAAGCGTACTCACAATTTCATTCATGTTTGCATAAGTGTATTCTAAATTTTTCCACTGTTTATTAGAATACTTCGCAAGAACATCTATAACTTTTTCGTTTTTGCCTTCAGTCTTTTCAAAGTCTTTTACTACAGCTGTCAATTCGCTAAACTTAATATCATCTTTTTTATCATATGAACATATATCATCCATATAATTAAAATATTCATAATCAGAACATACCGCATTACTAACCGGTTCAAAATAATCCTTTATTTCCGGTACATATGCCGGAACATTACTTACAATATAATATAATGACAATAATATAGGCATCTGTATAGCCAACTGTAAACAGCTTCCCGTTGGAGAAGTTCCATACTTATCATAAATTGCCTGAGTCTCCTGTTGCATCTTTAACATTGACTCATTATCTCTTTTTCCCTGATATTTCTTCTGAACAGCCTGAATCTCAGGATTCATAAGAGAAGATAATTTTGAAAACTTCTGCTGATTAAGTGTCATAGGAAATAAAAGGAGCTTAATCAATAATGTAAATACTATGATACACAGACCAATGTTCTCTATACCAAAAGCATTAAACATCATATAAATTCCTCTCATCACGTATGACAAAAGTTTCGCACATGTGCCCAGAATAGGTGTACTATTCTGCGTTAATAACATATTAAACAAAATTTTCCTCCATTCTATGGAACAGGATCAAGTCCCCCTTTTGAAAAAGGATTGCATCTTAATATTCTTTTACAAGCTAAAAATGAACCCTTTAAAGCACCATATTTTTCTATAGCTTCTATAGCATACTCTGAGCAGGTAGGTATATACCTGCAATGAGTATACATTTTTAAACCTGATAAATATTTTCTATAAAACTTTATAATAGAAATCAGTATTTTTTTCATTATAATCAACTCAATTCAAAATGTTATGCAGCTTACATAAATGCAAATATGCACTCTCCATTTTTTTATAATCCAAATCTTTAGAATTATTTCTCACAATAACTATAATATCATAACCTTTTTTAAGATAATCTTCATTAAGTCTGAAAACTTCTCTTATTAATCTGGTAAGTCTATGCCTCACAACGCTGTTACCGACTTTTTTACTGACAGATATACCAATCCTGTTAGTCTGCCCTTCATTTTCATAAATATACATTACAATATATTTATTAGCATATGACTTACCATTTTTGTAAATACGTCGAAATTCATCATTCTTTTTTATGCTATTAAATCGTTTCATCTAATTTAATATCTCCTTCTTTATAGAAGAAAAGACCACATATATGCGGTCTAAGCTGATAATTTCTTTCTTCCTTTTGCTCTTCTGGAAGCTAAAACCTTTCTTCCGCTGGCAGAACTCATTCTTGCTCTAAAACCATGAACCTTAGATCTTGATCTCTTTTTTGGCTGAAATGTCATCTTCATGTAAACACACCTCCTTGACTACAATTCAAATTCGCAAATAACGCTTCAATTATAAGGAATAACTATCAAAGTGTCAATAGATAAAATATATTTTTCGCATTTTTTATTTTATTCCACAAAACTTATCCACTTTACATAATTTATTTCATTGATTAACATAATTTTATCCACATTTTGTGGAAAACCTGTGGATAAAACTGGATAACCCTCTTAATAACGTCCCAAATCCCTATTTTTATGCCTGTTAAAATGTTGAATATTTTTATCAACCTTTTTTACAACTTTCTCTTTATCTAGATTACGGTAAACTATTTTATCCCAAATTTTATATTTTTACTTTTTATCTTTCAACATCACAATTACTTTATATACCTATACTTTAAAAAGTTATCAACATTATCCACATTTTTATCCACATTTTTTTTAACATACAAAAAATTTCATTTCAATATTGTTTATTGAAAAAAACTTCATTTTGTTATAAAATATAAATAATTAGGTTTTTTGAAAGGTAAGGTACTGAGATGATTGAATTGTTGCGTGATAAATGGGATTATATTCTTAACACTATGAGAGAAGATTATGATATATCTGAAGTATCATTCAAAACCTGGTTTCTTCCATTAAAGGTGCATTCTGTAAAGGATAACACCGTATACATAGTAGTAGAAAACGATATGGTTGCAGGATATATGAGTAAGAAGTATCTTACCATAATACAATTTACAATTTCCGAAGTATTCGGAGAACCTTATGATGTTGTATTTATTCCTGAAAATAAGATTAATGAGTCGACTGCTACTCCTGCGGTTTCTCCAAAAAATTCTGTCGATAATGAGAGAATTATGGAAGCAAATCTTAACCCCAAATATACATTTGATACATTCGTAGTAGGTGGAAGCAATACATTTGCCCATGCCTATGCGCTCAGAGTTGCAGAGTCTCCGGCTGAAGAAGTTAATCCTCTGTTTCTTTATGGTGGTGTAGGACTTGGAAAAACTCATCTTATGCAGTCTATCGGCCACTATATACTTGAACATAATAAAGATATGAAAGTTTTATATGTTACCAGCGAAACTTTTACTAATGATCTTATTAATATATTAAGAAACGATACAAATAAAGTAACTGATTTTAGAAACAAATATCGTAATATCGATGTTCTGCTTATAGATGACATACAATTTATAATAGGAAAAGAAAGATGTCAGGAAGAATTTTTCCATACATTTAATACGCTATATGAGTCTAAGAAACAAATTGTCATTTCTTCTGACCGACATCCTAAGGAAATGACCACTTTAGAAGCCAGGCTGCGCTCCAGATTCGAATGTGGACTTTCCGTAGATATAGGTTCTCCTGAATATGAAACGAGAATGGCTATTCTTCAGAAAAAAAGTAATGCTGAAAATTTTGAAATAGATAACAAAGTGCTTGATTATATCGCTACAAATATTATATCTAATATCCGTGAGCTTGAAGGTGCATATAATAAGATAGTAGCCTACTCTAAAATATCCAATCAGGAAATGAATCTTGAACTTGCAATGGATGTTTTAAAAGATACTGTTTCACCTAATTCTAATAATGAGATAACTATTGATATGATTGCAGATATTGTAGCTGATCATTTCAACATAAATGTGCAGGACATTTATTCAAAGAAAAAAAGTAAGGATATAGCCATTCCAAGACAGATTGTTATGTACCTTTCGAGAACATTAACAGATCAGTCTTTAAGTAATATAGGTGAGATTCTTAGAAAAGACCATTCTACCGTTATGTACGGCATTAACAAGATTGCAAATGATATGCAGGATAATGAGAATTTTAGAAACACCATAGAAGTTATTACTAAAAAGATCAGTCCTAACTGATGTTGATAACCTGTTAGTTTGTTGTTATTAAACTGTTTGTAAGCATGTTAAGAACTTTTTTATGAATTTTTTCAAAATTTTATGATGTTGATAAATAAAGCTTTATCAAACTCATTTCAACACATTATTTTATGATTAATCAACTGTTTACTTTAGCTAAAATAAAGGCTTTATAAAGCTTTTCAACAAATTAACATCCTATATTAATACTGTTACTGAATATAATTATATATATACATATTCGCCCTGCCGGTGGATTATGAAAAGGAGTTTATAAACATGAAAATAATTTTTGATAAGTCAGATTTAATGAATTCAATTAACATTGTATTAAAAGCAGTTCCTTCAAAAACTACTATGTCTATATTAGAATGTATTCATATTGATGCTTACGGGGACGAAGTTAAATTGACGGCAAATGATATGGAACTTGGAATCGAAACAAAGGTGAAAGCAGAAATAATTGAAAAAGGTTCTATAGCAATAGATGCAAAGTTCTTTTCAGAGATAATAAGAAAACTTCCTGACAGTGAAGTTATTATAGAAACAGATTCTTCTCTTCAGATGAGCATTACATGTGAAAATGCACATTTCAAAATATCTGGAAAACCGGGAGAAGATTTTTCGGCTTTACCTGATATATCAAAAGATAAATTTATTTATATAAGCCAGTTCAGTTTAAGAGAAGTAATAAGACAGACTATTTTTTCAATAGCACCGGCTGATAGTTCAAACAAAGTCATGACAGGTATACTTTTTGAAATTAAAGATGGTATTTTAAAGGTATGCTCACTTGACGGACACAGAGTTTCACTAAGAAAGATTAATTTAAAAGAGTCTTTTGATTATCTTAAAGTAATTGTACCAGGAAAGACTCTTAATGAAATATCTAAAATCTTAAATGGAAATGTTGAAGATGAAGTAAGAATATTCTTTACTGATAATCATATACTTTTTGAATTTGATTACACAATTGTTGTTTCAAGATTGATAGAAGGTAGTTATTTTGATGTAGAAAGGATGCTTTCTAATGATTATGAAACAAAAATAAAGGTAAATAAAAAAGACTTTACAAATTGTATAGACAGAGCAACACTGCTTGTAAAAGAAAGTGACAGAAAACCTATAGTTTTCAGTATTACAGACGGAGGTATTGAGCTTAAAATAGTTTCAGCCATAGGTTCTATGAATGAAACTATTGATATAGAAAAAGAGGGAAAGGATCTGATGATTGGTTTTAATCCAAAGTTCCTTTTAGATACTCTTAAGGTAATAGATGATGAATATTTAAGTATATATTTCTTAAATTCAAAAGCACCAATGTATATGAAGAACGATGAAGATACTTATAATTATCTGATATTACCTGTTGCAATGTAATTATTTGCGGAAGGAAATTTTATCAATGGAAAAACTGGTATTAAGAGAAGATTTTATTAAACTGGGACAACTTCTTAAAGCAATGAATCTTGTTGAATCCGGAGTTGACGCAAAGATAGCAGTCACAGAAGGTGAAGTTAAGGTTAATGGAGAAGTTGAATATCAAAGAGGTAAAAAGTTAAGAGCCGGAGACATAGTAGAATATGACGGAGAAAAAATTTTGATAGCGGAAGAATAATTTTTATGTATATAGAATCAATTGAGTTAAATAATTATAGGAATTATGAAGAACTGGCTGTTAGATTTGATAGAGGTACCAATATAATATTTGGTGATAATGCACAGGGAAAAACAAATATTTTAGAATCTTTATATATCTGCGGAACCACAAAATCCCACAGAGGAAGTAGGGATAAAGAAATTATAAGATTTAACTGTGATGAAGCACATATTAAGATGTTTGTAAATAAGAATGATATATCAAGGAGAATTGATATACATTTAAAAAAAAGTAAGTCAAAAGGAATTGCGATAAATGGAGTTCCGGTAAAGAAAAGTTCAGACTTACTGGGATTGGTTAATATCATTTTCTTTTCTCCTGAAGATTTGTTTATTATAAAAAACGGTCCTTCTGAAAGAAGAAGATTTATAGACATGGAGTTATGTCAGCTTAATAAGATATATCTCTATAATCTTACAAAATATAATAAAATACTCGAACAGAGAAACAGACTTTTAAAAGATATATCATATTCAAATGATAAAACTCTTATAGATACACTGGATATATGGGATATGCAGCTTTCAGATTATGGAAGCAGGATTATAGAAGAGAGAAAAAAATTCATAGATGAAATAAATATGATTATTTGTAATATACACAGAAAGTTATCCGGTGGCGATGAAGAGCTGGTGTTAAGATATGAGCCAAATGTAGGAAAAGAGGGGTTTTATGAAAAATTAAAAAACAACAGGGAAAAAGATTTAGTTTCAAAAAGTACTACAGCAGGTCCTCACAGGGATGATATAGGATTTTATCTTAACGATGTAGATGTAAGAAAATATGGAAGTCAGGGGCAGCAAAGGACATGTGCTTTATCTCTGAAGCTATCAGAGATTGAGATTGTCGGAAATATGATTCATGATATACCTGTCTTATTATTGGATGATGTTTTATCTGAGTTAGATAAAAAGAGACAGAATCAGCTTTTGGATTGTCTCAAAGGAATACAGACAATTATTACATGCACCGGTCTTGATGAATTTGTGGAGAGTAAATTATCAGTAAGTAAAGTGTATAAAGTAGTTAAAGGCAGTATTATGGAAGGTAGTATACAGGAAGGAGCAAAATAATGGGCGCTAATAATGCAAATGAGTATGATGCTAATCAAATACAGATTCTGGAAGGATTGGAAGCTGTTAGAAAAAGACCGGGAATGTATATCGGAAGTACATCTTCAAGAGGATTACATCATCTCGTTTATGAAATTGTAGATAATTCGATAGATGAAGCATTGGCTGGATATTGTACGGAAATAGATGTTCAGATTAATGAAGATAATTCGATTACCGTAAAGGATAACGGAAGAGGAATTCCAGTTGATATTAACGAAAAAGCGGGAATACCGGCTGTAGAAGTAGTATTTACTATATTGCATGCTGGTGGAAAATTCGGAGGTGGAGGATACAAGGTATCCGGCGGTCTGCACGGAGTTGGTGCTTCTGTAGTAAACGCTCTTTCTGAATGGCTTGAGGTAAAAGTATACAGAGATGGGAAGATACATCATCAAAGATACGAGCGCGGAAAAGTTATGTTTCCGCTTAAAGTTATAGGAGAATGTCCTGTAGAAAAAACCGGAACGGAAGTAACTTTTCTTCCAGATAATGAGATTTTTGAAGATACTGTTTATGACTATGAAGTATTAAAGCATAGAGTACGTGAAATGGCATTTCTTACTAAAAACGTAAAGATTATTTTAAGAGATGACAGAGAAGAAAAAATTGAAAAAGTATTCCATTACGAAGGTGGAATTAAGGAATTCGTTCAATATCTTAACAAAGGAAAACAACCTTTGTATGATAAAATAATATATTGTGAGGGAATGAAAGATAATGTTGCAGTTGAAGTATCAATGCAGCACAATGATGCGTATAATGAGAATTTGTATGGATTTGTTAATAATATAAATACACCTGATGGTGGTACGCATGTTGAAGGATTTAAGAGAGCTCTGACAAAAGTAATAAATGAATATGCAAGAGCAAATAAACTGATAAAGGACAGTGATCCAAATCTGGCAGGTGAAGATATAAGAGAAGGACTTACTGCAATAATAAGCATCAAGATTGAGGAACCGCAGTTTGAAGGACAGACGAAGCAGAAACTTGGAAACAGTGAAGCAAGAGGCGCTGTTGACAGCATTTTTTCAGAACAGCTGACCTATTTTCTTGAGCAAAATCCTGATGTAGCAAAAATTATTTGTGAGAAATCAATACTTTCTCAAAGAGCAAGGGATGCTGCCAGAAAAGCAAGAGATTTAACAAGAAGAAAGACAGCTTTAGAAGGTACATCATTACCGGGAAAGCTGGCAGACTGTACAGATAAGAATCCTGAAAATTGTGAAATATACATAGTCGAAGGAGATTCTGCGGGAGGCTCGGCTAAAACCGCAAGATCAAGGGCAACTCAGGCAATTCTTCCGTTAAGAGGTAAGATACTGAATGTAGAAAAAGCAAGACTTGACAGAATTCTTGGAAATGCTGAGATAAAAGCAATGATTACGGCATTTGGAACAGGAATACATGAAGATTTTGATATAAGTAAATTAAGATATAACAAGATTATAATTATGACGGATGCCGATGTGGATGGAGCACATATAGCTACGTTATTACTTACATTTTTATACAGATTTATGCCTGAACTTATTAAACAGGGACATGTATATCTGGCACAGCCTCCGCTATATCAGATAACAAAGAATAAAAATGTATGGTATGCGTATAGTGATGAAGAGCTGAATAATATTCTGACAGAAATCGGTAGAGATAATAATAACAAAATACAGCGTTATAAAGGTCTTGGAGAGATGGATGCAGAGCAGCTATGGGACACTACAATGGATCCTGAAAAGAGAATTTTATTAAGGGTTAAGATTGATGAAGATTCACAGTCTGATATAGATTTGACATTTACAACTCTGATGGGAGACCAGGTCGAACCAAGAAGAGAATTTATAGAAGCTAATGCTAAGTATGTATCAAATTTAGATATTTAAAGAAATGTGAAAATCCATAGAAAGGAAAAATAATATGGACGAGAATATATTCGATAAGATTCATGAAGTAGATTTGAAAAAAACTATGGAAAAGTCTTACATAGATTATGCTATGAGTGTCATTGCGGCCAGAGCACTTCCTGATGTAAGGGACGGATTAAAGCCGGTACAGAGAAGAGTTCTTTTCTCAATGATAGAATTAAATAATGGACCTGATAAACCACATAGAAAGTGTGCACGTATTGTGGGAGATACAATGGGTAAATACCATCCACACGGTGACAGTTCTATTTATGGTGCACTGGTTAATCTTGCACAGGATTGGTCTACCAGATATCCTTTGGTAGATGGTCACGGAAATTTTGGTTCTGTAGATGGTGACGGTGCTGCGGCAATGCGTTATACTGAGGCAAGACTAAGCAAAATTTCCATGGAAATGCTTGCTGATATCAATAAAGATACAGTAGATTTTGTACCGAATTTTGATGAGACTGAAAAAGAACCTACAGTTCTTCCATCGAGATTTCCTAATCTTCTTGTCAATGGTACAAGTGGTATAGCTGTTGGTATGGCTACAAATATACCTCCTCACAATCTGAAGGAGGTTATTGATGCTGTCGTAAAAATTATTGACAATAGAGTAAATGAAGGACGCGAGACAAATTTTGAAGAAATATTAGAACTTGTCAAAGGTCCTGATTTTCCAACAGGTGGAGAGATAATTGGTGTCAGAGGAATAGAAGAAGCATACAGAAGCGGAAGAGGAAAAATAATCGTAAGGGCAATTACAAATATTGAACCGATGGAAAATGGAAAAAACAGGATTGTGGTTACTGAATTACCATATCTTGTAAATAAGGCAAAATTAATAGAAAAAATTGCAGAACTTGTAAAAGATAAGAGGATAGAAGGAATTACAGATTTAAGAGATGAATCAGACAAAGAAGGTATGAGAATTTCTATCGAATTAAGAAGGGATGTTAATCCGAACATTATTCTTAATCATTTATATAAGCATACCCAGCTTCAGGATACATTCGGTGTAATCATGCTTGCACTTGTAAATAATCAGCCAAGAGTACTTAACCTGTATCAGATGCTCACGCTCTATCTTGATCATCAAAAAGATGTGGTGACAAGAAGAACTAAGTATGAATTAAACAAGGCAGAAGAAAGAGCTCATATATTACAGGGATTAATGATTGCGCTTGATAATATTGATGAAGTAATTAGAATTATCAGAGGTTCTAAAAATACTCAGATAGCTAAAGAAGGGTTGATTGAGAGATTTTCTCTGACGGATGTACAGGCTCAGGCAATAGTAGATATGAGACTCCGTGCATTGACAGGTCTAGAAAGAGAAAAACTTGAAAATGAGTACAAAGAATTAATGATAAAGATTGCAGAATATAAAGCAATCCTTGCCGATGAAAATAAGTTATTAATGGTAATCAAGGAAGAAATAAGTATCATAAAAGATAAGTATGGTGATGAAAGAAGAACATCCATTGGCTTTGATGAGTATGATATGTCAATGGAAGATTTAATTCCAATCGAAAATACAATAATTGCCAGAACAAATTTAGGTTATATTAAGAGAATGACAGTAGATAACTTTAAGAGTCAGAATCGTGGTGGTAAAGGAATCAAAGGAATGCAGACCATAGAGAATGATTATATCCAGGATTTACTTATGACAACCACTCATCATTATATACTATTTTTCACAAATATTGGAAGAGTATATCAGTTGAAGGCTTATGAGATACCTGAAGCAGGAAGAACGGCAAGAGGAACGGCAATTATAAACTTACTTCAGTTAGAGCCGGAAGAAAAGATTACAGCAATTATACCTATCAGGGAATTCAGTGATGAAAAATACCTTTTTATGGCTACGAAAAACGGTATAGTGAAGAAAACTCCTGTTACAGAGTATTCGCACATAAGAAAAAGTGGCATACAGGCGATTAATCTTAAAGATGATGACAGTCTGATAGAAGTAAAGACAACTAATAATAACAGAGATATATTCCTTGCAACAAAATTTGGTCAAATGATAAGATTTAAAGAGACAGATGTAAGAATTACAGGCAGAAAATCAATGGGAGTTATAGGAATGACTCTCGATTCAGGTGATGAAATAGTTGCAATGCAACATACCGATCAGGGAAAATCTTTACTTATAGTTACAGAAAAAGGTAAAGGTAAAAAGACATTAATGACGGAGTTTAAATGTCAGCACAGAGGCGGTAAAGGCGTAAAATGTTATAAAATAACAGATAAAACCGGATATATCATTGGAATGAAGGCAGTTAATGAAGAACACGAAATAATGATGATTACTAATGAAGGAACCATTATACAGATGGGTGTGGAAAAGATATCAGAACTTGGAAGAATAACATCAGGAGTCAAACTCATGAATCTTTCAGGAGAAGGCGAGAATGTGGTAAGAATAGCTAAAGTCAGAGAAAAAATAGTTCAAAAAGAATTAGATGAAGTATCTGATGATGAAGAAATCACATCTGACGATGAAGATCAATACGATGATATAGAATAATTAATTTATGAGGCAGAACCTAATATTAAGGGTTGCTGCCTCATAGATATTTGAAAAGAAAGGTAATAGTGGATATGAGAGATATAAATGTGGATAAAATAACAGAAACGGTTAAAGAGATGTGTATAAATGTAAATCATTTTTTATCTGATGATATGAAAAATGCATACAAAAACGCATACGATAACGAAACATCAGATATTGGAAAAAAAATCCTCGGACAACTTCAGGAAAATCTTGAAATATCAGGTGAAGAAATGATACCCATCTGTCAGGATACCGGAATGGCAGTTTTATTTGTTAATGTAGGGCAGGAAGTACATATTACAGGCGGTAATATTACAGATGCGATTAATGAAGGCGTAAGACAGGGATACGTAGAAGGATATTTAAGAAAATCTGTTGTAAGCGACCCAATTATAAGAAAAAATACAAATGATAACACCCCGGCAATAATACACTATGATATTGTAGAAGGAGATAAAATAGAAATAACACTTGCTCCAAAAGGATTTGGCAGCGAAAATATGAGTAAAATATATATGTTAAAGCCTGCAGATGGAATAGAAGGAGTAAAGGAAGCTATATTATCGGCTGTAAAAGATGCAGGACCAAATGCCTGCCCACCTATGGTACTTGGAGTAGGAATTGGAGGAACATTTGAAAAATGTGCTTTACTCGCAAAGAAAGCACTTACAAGAAAAGTCGGTGAACATTCGCAGACAGAATATGTAAAAGAATTAGAAATAGAGATGTTAGAAAAAATAAATCAATTAAACATAGGACCTGCGGGACTTGGCGGAAAAAATACAGCATTTGCGGTGAATATTGAAACATATGCAACGCATATAGCCGGAATGCCTGTAGCAGTAAATATCTGCTGTCATGTAAACAGACACATAAAAAGTGAAATATAAAGAAAGGAATAATAAGTATGGACAAATATATCAGTACACCGATTACGGATGAAGTTATAAATAATCTTAAGGCGGGAGATTTTGTTTTCATTACAGGAACTATCTATACCGCAAGAGATGCAGCACACAAAAGAATGAACGAAGCTCTAAGAAAACAGGAGCAACTCCCAATTGATTTGGAAAACAATATAATATATTACATGGGACCGTCTCCTGCCAGAGAAGGAAGACCGATAGGTTCAGCGGGACCAACTACATCAAGCAGAATGGATAAATATGCTCCTGAATTACTTGATTTAGGATTAAAAGGAATGATAGGAAAAGGAAAAAGATCAAAAGAAGTAATTGATGCAATGAAAAGAAATAATGCTGTATATTTTGCATCAATCGGAGGTGCGGGTGCCTTACTTTCGAAATCAATAAAAGAAAGTAAAGTGATAGCTTATGATGATTTAGGTGCTGAAGCCATACGTGAACTAAAAGTTGAAAATTTTCCTGCAATTGTGGTAATAGACAGAGATGGAACAAATTTATATGAAAAAAATGAATAACTAAAAGAAAAAGGGGAATAATAAATAAAAATAATGAAAGGGGTAAAATAAATGATTGAATCAGATACAATAAAACAGTTGAGAGAATGTGATTCGGGAGTTAAGATGGGCGTATCATCGATAGAATATGTAATTGACTACGTACATGACAAAACATTTCGAAAGTACCTTGTTAATTGTAAAGATGAACATCAGAAAATTGAAGATGAAATCCAGATATTATTAGATAAGTATCATGATGAAGGGAAAAATCCAAATCCTGTAGCAAAGAGTATGTCATGGATAAAGACAAACGCAAAACTGGTTATGAATGAATCAGATGAAACTATAGCAGATTTGATTACAGATGGATGTAATATGGGAGTAAAATCGTTAAGTAAATATCTTAATCAATATAAGGCAGCCGATGAAAAAACAAAAGACATAACAAAACGTCTAATTAAGATTGAAGAAAACCTGACTGAAGATATAAGACAATTTTTATAAAAAACTCCCTCCGTTTTGAGGTTCGCCAAAAAAGTTAGATTAAAAATCTAACGATTGAAGGTCGGTACAATAAGCGGAGGGGATTTTTCAATTAATTTAAAATGTATATTTGCCAATTAAGATAAGCAGCGAAAGAAACCCATATAAGATATGGAATCATTAAATAACCCGCAGGCTTTGAAATATTATAAAAAAGCAGAGTTGTAATAAAAATCAGTACCCAAAGTATGATAATCCAATAAAAAGCAAATTGGTACTCTTTCAAATTAAAAAAAATAATAGACCAGAAAAAATTAAAAATAAGTTGAATGGCATATACATTTAAAGCTGTTTCGTTATTAGAATCTGATAAGTAAACTAGATACGAAGCAATTCCCATCATAATATAAAGTATAGTCCACACAATTGGAAAAAGTTGTGCAGGTGGAGCAAAATCCGGCTTATTTAAATTTTGAAAGATTTGCATATTGTTTATTGTAAAAAATGTTGAAATTAATCCGACAGCAATTGGTATAAGAATGCATATAAATAGTTTTTTGAAGTTCAAATAATCACCTCCTTAAAACATATATATGGAATAAAATATTTTTTATGAAAAAATAAAAAAACATGTTGACAAAGTATTTAGTATCAATTATAATAATTTTTGCGTCATAAAAAATATAGAAATGAAGAGCAATTCAGAATTTTGGAGAAATACTCAAGAGGCTGAAGAGGCGCCCCTGCTAAGGGTGTAGGTCGTTCACGCGGCGCGAGGGTTCAAATCCCTCTTTCTCCGCTTTTTATCTATATTAAAACTTTTTAAAAAAAGTTATTGACAAACATAAAGTGATATGATAATATATCACTCGGCCTTGAAAAAAGGAAAAATAAAAATAAAAAAAGTTGTTGACAAGCGCTTGAAGTTATGATAAACTATAAAAGTT
>CAMHLZ010000059.1 GCA_946186125.1 uncultured Lachnospira sp.
TCTCCTGCCAGTAACCATGGGTGTAGGCTTCGATAAGAGGGGTATCGTATTCGTCCAAAAGGATGATAACCTTTTTGCCTATATACTTCTCAAGAATATTTGATAAATACTTTAAACTATTGACAGCTGTACTATCAGACATTTTTTTATTAATATCATTAACATATTGTTTCTCATTTTCAGACAAAGCAAAGCCCATAAGTACGTCTCTAAGAGAATTTACCAAGACCTCTAAGGCAATGCATATATCTTCTCTTGCGCGACTAAAATCAGATGCCTTTATATCTGCAAAACTCAAATTAATAACCGGATAAGTCCCCTGCAACTCTCTATACTTTTCATCTTCCCAGACAGATAATCCCTCAAACAGATCATCACGCCCTGTATATTTTTTAGAGAAGAAACACTCCAACATGTTCATGTTCATGGTTTTCCCAAAACGACGCGGACGGGTAATCAAAGTCACATCATCACCTTGTTCCCACCAGTCTTTTATGAAAAATGTCTTGTCAATAAAAAAACAGTTCTCCGTTCTTATCTTCTCAAAACTTTGTATTCCTGTAACCAATTTCTGCTTCATAATTACCTCTCCAATTCACTGTTTTGCCAAATTCACTACAAATATTATAAAAAATCCATTATAAGCTGTCAATCAAACACACGCAAATAAATCCACACACAGGTAATGTCGGTGATGTCTCTTTAGATAATTACCTGAGTATGGAAGTTCTGCAAGGTCAAAAGGGGCAACCACCAAGTTGCCCCTCTCTATACAGTTTTCTATTTTTTTGTGAATATCTCTTGTGTTTTTCACTTCTATGTCACGTATCCACGACTGTATTTTTCTGACACTTCATTTTCTAGAGTATAGTCGTTTTAAATTAACCCTACCTTATATTTAGTATATGATTTCACTCTGCAAGGCGAAGGAATGAGGCGTAGCGGTGGCTACGTCGATTGACGTGGGCGTCGCAGATGGAAACATAGACAAATATAAAGTGGGTGTATTTAAAAACGACTATACTAGTAGAGCGAATAATAAGAAACTTATTATTCAATGTACTATATACATAAGAAACGGATGGTATCTGTTATACAGCATTTTTGTGTTGTCAGCTTTGCAATGAGTCATGTAAAAAGATGCAAGAAATAATATAAGATTTGCTCCTTTTTCTCCATATTCAGTGCTACACAGGCTGTAGGCAAACGGACGTTAAAAACAGTTCAGTTCCTGCAATGTGTAGTCTTTGTCGGTTATTCTGTTTTTATTTGTCATTGCCTATGCCTCCTGATTGGTTACTATCCCTTATATAAATTAAATATATTAAGATGTTTATTCTGAATTATCGAAAGGATCCCATACTTTTTTTCCACTAGAAACGTCTAATTCCTGTCCCGATATAATTATTGATTCAACTTGCGATGCATTAATTGGTCTTTCAATTTCGTAAGTTCTGGAATTAAAATTTATCTTTTTTCCTTCAACCGTGGATGCTCCGCTACCCTCAAAAGCATATCCTCCGTTATACATACCCTCTTTGTCCATTAGCACCTCCGTATTGCCATCTTTATAAACTAATGCTAATTCATTTTTCAAAATATAACCTTTACTACGTATTTCTATACAATAAGGATTTATCAATGCAAAAGTATCTTCATTATCAAATTTGTTGCAGCATTCGGTCCCAGAAATTTCGAACTTGCCAACACAAGATTCTTTGACACTCCCTTCCGTATATACACCTCTATCATCTTTTTCTAATTTATCCACATCTGCTATATACAAAATCCCATCATCTTCTACCGCTGTTGTCAGTCTTTCACAATACAGATACAACTTATCTTTTGTTACAATTCTTCGTACTTTATCAAGATAAATAAATCTGTCTAAATATGTGTTCTCCATAAACTTATACGACCCAAATATTTCATGAGAAGAATCCATAGCCTCGATATCACATTTTCTTAATCCTTTAAACTCTTTTCTCATGTCAGCACCATCTTTACTCACTTCTATAACGCAGAAAAATGTACCTATTTTCTTTTCGCTTATATACTCAGTCATTTCAAAATGATATCCATTATCTTCAAAAGACTGTACATCTCTCACGACCATATCTTCAATATTTTTTACACTATCTTCATCAAAAAAATGCTCCAATAATGTTTCCGGATTAGGTTCCTTGCTAAATATGTGTAAAAAAGCACCTATGCAAATTATTGCAAAAAACAAAACAACAAAAACTTTTTTCATAAAGCTCTCCTTTTCACAATAAAATGATACATCAATAACTTCAGACAGCACATTTCGTTTATACACATCTCCATTACTTTTTAACATATCCTCATTATTTCTAAGCATAGTTGCAATCCACACAGAATTTCCCATCAACTTAAATTAATTATTTGCCAATTTCCACGCTGTTATTTTTGTTAAATCTATCTTTTCTCTTTCGATTTTCGATGCACATCCCAACGGACCATCCCATACCTTTTGAACAATCTTATGTTTACCCGAAGCCTCCATGCTTCCATTAGTAATTAATCCAGATAAATCTATTTTCATTGCATCAAATCCTCTATTCACTGGCATTTTTTCCCATGAATACATAACACTAGTCTTAGCAGTTTTTTCTGATACCTTGTACACTTGCACTGTCTTTTTAAGCAAAGTTTTATTTAATGCCCCCTGTCCTCCTGCACTCTGAGTATATTCACTATCAGCTGAAGCATACACTGTCTGTGGTACCAGTCCAATTGCACTCATTATTTCTTCTCCCAAATTAACATCAGAAGTATCTTTATTTTCTATACTTTCATCAACCATTCTTTAATAAAATATGTTTTGTCAAATTCACTACAACCATTATAATTTACTCAATTTTTTTTCGATAAACTAACTATTTCTAAAATGGCACCGCCTAATAATACGACAATTGAAATTATCTGCGAAGTAGATAATCCCAATACGCTTCCCCTGTAATCATTCCTAAGATATTCTATGGAAAATCTGCCTATACTGTACAGAATCATATATAATCCACCGATACTTCCATCAGCTCTTCTTTTTCTTCCATAAAATAAGAGTATAAAAGCAATGAGAAAATCTCCTGCACTTGAAATCAGCTGGGTAGGCATGAGTGAAACTCCGTTAGGAGCATAATTCGAATGTTTAAACACTATTCCTATTGGCAGACCCGTCTCCCTCCCGTAACAGCAGCCTGCAAAGAAACAGCCTATTCTTCCAAATCCCTGTGCCAATGCAATGGACGGCACCATCAAATCAAAATACCTTAAGAATCGTTCCTGTTTACGTCTGATATAAATATATCCTGCAAAAACGCCTCCAAGTATTCCACCGTACACTACGTATCCATTAGCAAAATCCCACAAAATGGATATATCTTTCATAATATCTTTATAACTTACAATATAATAAAGCACTCTCGCTCCGACAAAACCGCCTATAACGGCACACCAGAGTATTCCAAGAACTATATCCTGACAGAGTCCTTTTTTCTTTGCTCTGTAGTCTGCAATAAGATAACCAACTACAAACCCCACTGCTATCATAAGACCATACATATGAATTGTCACGGGACCTATATGAACATCACTATACATATTTAATTCTTTCCTCTCTCATCAATTCCAACATACTCTCTCTTCTTTATAACAGCCTTATATGCAGGTCTTATTATTCTTCTTCCTGATACAATTTCCTCAAATCTGTGAGCACACCAACCTGACATTCTTGATACTGCAAAAAGTGGTGTATACAAATCTTCAGGTATTCCTAACATTTTATATACAAATCCACTGTACATATCTACATTTGCACATATGGTCTTGTCACTGCCCTTTACTTCTTTGAACGCTATCGGTGCAAGCTTCTCCACAAGACTAATCAGATTAAACTCTGCTTCAAATTCGGAACCTTTTGCGAGTTTCTGTGCATTTTCTTTCAATATGCATGCTCTCGGATCAGATAATGTATATACTGCATGTCCCATACCATATATAAGACCTGATTTATCAAATCCCTCTTTAGCAACTATTTTCTTAAGACAATCCATTACTTCGTCTTCACTTTCCCAATTCTTTACTGTCTCCCTTATGTACTTTTGCATAGCGGCAACCTTACGGTTAGCACCTCCATGCTTAGGTCCTTTTAAAGAACCGACTGCTGCCGAATATGCTGAATAAGGGTCTGTTCCCGAAGACGAAAGAACCCTGCAGGTAAATGTAGAATTATTTCCTCCACCATGCTCAGCATGCAGCATCAATGCAAGGTCTAACAGTTTCGCCTCTTCATCCGTAAACTGTCTGTCTCTTCTTAATGTCGATAAAATAGTCTCTGCCGTAGACTGCCCCGGTATAACCGGATGCATAATCATCGAACCTCCACAAAAGACAGACTGTTTTACATAATAAGCAAGCACCATAATAACAGGAAGTTTAGCTATAATTGAGATTGCAGTATCAATCTCATGCTTAGGAGTTATAATATCCGGATTATCATCATATGAATACAGCGCAAGGATATTTCGTGCCATCTTATTCATTACGTTCATAGAAGGCGCTTTAAGAATCATATCTCCAAAGAAATCTCCCGGCAATACTCTATTTTCAGATATCAATTCTTCAAAGGCCTTCAATTCATCCCTGTCAGGCAGCTCACCGGATAAAAGCAGATAAGAAATCTCTTCATAACCGAATCTGTCTTCTTTTTTAACATTCGTTACTAAATCCCTGATGCTGTAACCTCTGAATGTAAGTTCACCCTCATCAGGTTCTTTTTCACCTTCATTTACCACATAACCATGAACATTACAGATGTTTGTCACACCTGCCATAACTCCTGTTCCATCCTGGTTACGTAGTCCTCTTTTGACTCTATACTTTTCATAGTACCCACTATCAATTTGATTATTACATGTAAATGCGTCATATAACTTTAAACTATCAGACATACTAATCTCCAACTTCCTTAATATTTTAAATAATTTATTTCTAATTTGACTTTCTTATTCTACCACATACATTTATTATTTACAAACATAATGATTCTGAACATTTGACTTTTCAGAATTTTGTATTATACTTATCTACTATAGACTTTAGAAAGGTATGGTAAACACAATGAAAGATTTTTTATATACGATTGTAAAAATTGTTGCTATAATTCATACAAAATTACTTACTATCAACGATGGCTATGAGTCCGTGTTCACGGATAAAGAACTTCACTTTATAGTAATCGGTGTTTTGGGGATGCTAATCCTTTTTGTAGTATATCCTTTATTCAAATGGCTGAGTAAAAATCACGTGCTCGTTATTGCGTGGATTTATGTATTTACATTAATGATTGTATTAACATTTGCCATTGAAATAGGTCAGGGAATCAGTGGCACCGGCAATATGGAATTTGCGGATATCGTCTTCGGACTGGCCGGCTTTATGGTAATGTTCTTTATATTTGCCGTCATCAGAATGTTTGTACTGCTGATAGTTGATTTAATCAAAAGTATCTCACATCCTGAAAAACACTAATTATAGCAATCAGCTCAGCCGTGGATTATTCCCCGGCTGAGTTGTTTTTTAAGCTTTACATCCCACCAGATAATTCACAAACTGGTGTGCCGTTCTACCGGATATTCCGCCATGACTAAGTTCCCATTTATTAGCTTCTTTACAGATATCTTCATCAGACATTTTCACACCGTTTTTTCTTGCCAGCTGAATTGCTATATTAAAATATTCTTTTTGAGTAGGCTTTGAATAGTTGATTGTCACACCAAATCTGTTCACAAGCGAAAGCTTTTCTTCAATCGTATCTGATCTGTGAATTCCTGCATCTGTCTCCATGTCGTTTCTGTCATTCCAAGTTTCTTTTATCAGATGTCTTCTGTTTGATGTAGCGTAAATAAGTACATTATCCGGCTTAGTCTCAACACCGCCTTCTATGACTGCTTTTAAAAATTTGTATTCTATTTCAAACTCTTCAAATGATAAGTCATCCATATATATTATAAATCTATAATTTCTATTCTTAATGCGTGAGATTACGTTTGCCAGATCCTTAAACTGGTGCTTATATATTTCAATCATTCTAAGACCTCTGTCGTAATATTCGTTCACAATAGCTTTTATGCTGGTAGATTTTCCTGTTCCACTGTCACCAAACAAAAGCACATTGTTTGCTTTTCTTCCTTCTACAAATGCCTCTGTATTATCCACCAATTTCTTTTTCTGAATCTCATAACCGATTAAATCATCAAGCACTACTCTGTCCATATTGTTAATCGGATTGAAAATCAAATCTTTGCCATCATCTACCGATGTAATCCTGAAGGCTTTATTAAGTCCGAACATTCCTACACCATATTGCTTGTAAAAATCCGTTACAATATCAAAAAACTCATTCTCATCTTTTGCAGTTTCAAGTTTTTTACTATAGAATCTTACCTTCTCACTGACATTTTTGTTGTACATAAGTTCAGGCTTTACGATTGCCTTATACTCTGATATTTTACTAAAGCAATCTACTTTAAGTGCATCCTCAAGTGCGTTGAAATCATAATCAAACAGTTTTTTAAATTCTTTAAAATCGTTTTTTGCAAAGTAATTGACACTTCCGTCTTTTGCTCCTACTTTTTCACAGGTTATACTAAACGGATTCTCATCTGTCATCAACAGGAATGTCAGATAGTTATGCCACAGATTGTCATCAAATCCGTAATCAGTTCCTACTATAAGTAATTTTTTAATCTGATGATACACTTCAGATACAAGCTCATCTCTGTCATAGTCACCTGATTTTATCTGACGACAGACATCTGACAGTTTCATGAGTATGGAATCCTGCGGTATATCTCCGTATATTAATAATTTTGATATAATATTATTCATCTTCTTATTCCTTTCACAGCCGTATGTCTACAACATCTTTAGTTTTCGTAATATCAGCACCGTAAATAAGCAAAGCACTAATATAATCAGACATATTATTCCAAATCCGTATGGCGTGGTAGAAAGCGGCATCCATTTTGAAGCAACATTCATCCCGTAAATTCCGGATATAATCGTAGGTATAGCCATTACAACCGTAATTGATGTAAGATATTTCATCACATTATTCAACCTGTTATCGATTACTGATGATAACAATTCTCTTGTACCATCAATGATATCTCTGTATATAGCCGTCATTTCTATAGCCTGCTGGTATTCTACCGTTACATCTTCAAGCAGTTCAACGTCTTCTGAATACTGTTCCAGTCTCTTATAACGTTTCAGACGCTCCAGTACAACCATATTCGCCCTTAATGATGTTGCAAAATATACGAGTGTTGATTCTAATTCATGAAGTTCAATAATATCTACATCTTTTGTATCACCATCAGCTCTTTCTTCTATAACCGTTCTCTTTTTATCTATTATTCTAAGGTTAGTCTGATAAAGTGTAGCTGAACGGAACAAAATCTGATATATAAACCTCATCCTCTTTTTCGTACTGAATTCTCTAACTCTGTTATTCACAAAGTATTCCAAAATAGGTGTAGATTCTCTACATATCGTAATTATTACATCCTGCGTTAATATTATACCCAGAGGAATTGTAGTATACATAGTCTTTTCGTGTCTCACTTCCGGAGTCGGTATATCCACAAGAATCAGTGTATAACCATCTTCAAGACTGATACGTGAACTCTCCTCTTCATCCAATGCTGCAGACACATCATTGACTTCTATATCAAATTTTTCTGCTATTGTCGCTATCTCAGTTCTACTCGGATTAACAAGCTGAATCCATGCTCCACCTTCGTAATCTTTTAATTTATGTAGTATAGCCTCATCAGTTCTGTATATATTAAGCATTTTCTTCACCTACTTCTTTTTTTATTTCATTGCTCCTTCTATGGCATTAATGATACCTTCATGTGCCTCTTGCGTAATTTTATAATAACCGCCCATATATTTTATCAGGCAATCATCATATAAATAAAATGTATAATACGAGCAGTCATCCAGCTCGAATTCTAATTTATACATTTCTTCAATAACCTTTTTCTCATTAATATACTCAACAGCTTTATCAAGATATTCTGTTATTTCGTCGATTTTATTTCTGTCATTTATCTTGGCATATCCATATTTGTTACTTATGGTAACACATATAATAAACGATTCTGCTGCAAGTCCCTTTGTAAATGGTCCTTTTATTTTTTTCACTTTGACAATTTTACCATTTTTTTCTACTTCTTCCAAATCGGACTCTTCTTTGTTTTTGTCATATATTTTTTCATATATAAGTATAATACCCGCAACAAAGAATAAAAATACACCAATTATGATATTATTTCGATACGTCTTCGGCTCTATTACACGAATCTGGTAATCTGTAGACACATGTTTTTTTATCTGACCGACGGTCTCTCCAAATACATTAGTGTAAAAACTATATGGGAATTTTGATTTGTCAGTCTTCTCAACTATTCCATAAAACTTTACTGATTTTTTTGAATACCGCTCTTCATAGTAACCCGGAATCATTTTTGTTAAATCATCAAATGTGACTTTTCCTGCCATATCTGCTTTTTTTGTCAGCAGGACATTTATAAACTGGTCATGATTACCGCCTATATCTAATACATAAGTATATACCTGTTCTTTTCCTGATACCCATGCCGCTATGTCTCCATATGTATACGACACTTCATCTCTTACGCATTGTCCGCTTCTTAATGTATTTACCTTTAATTCATCCAACGTCATGCAATCGTTCAGTCCAACAATAACGTATGCCGATCGTGCGATTAATACAATTGCAATTATGGCAAACACTGAAGACAATACTTTAAACTTCCGTTCATACATAAGTTCAAATAAATCTTTCAACAATAAGTTACGCCTCCTTTGCCGGGATATGTATAACAATAGGCATATCCTTACAGGATATGCCTGCTGTCACTCATTTGATTATTTTTGAAGATGCAAGAGCTGAGCCTGAACCTGTTCCATCATTGTCTCGTATTTTGCTTTCTTCTCTTTTTCTTCATTTATCTTAGCTTCCGGTGCCTTGCTAATGAATTTTTCATTTGAAAGCATACCGTTTACGCGGGCAAGTTCTTTATTAAGTTTCTCTTCTTCCTTTTTCAATCTCTCTATCTCTTTGTCGATATCAACTAATTCTGCAAAAGGCATGTATATTGTTGCACCTGCAATCACAGTTGACACTGCATCCTCCGAAATGCCTGTCTTATCTTTCTGTATAATTACGTCACTCGCATAAGACAAAGTTGCAAAGAATACCTTTCCATCTTCAAAGATTTTTTGTATCTTTTCTGAATCAGACACAACATATACCTGCGCCTTTCTTGAAGGTGGTACGTTCATTCCCGCTCTTGTATTTCTGATTCCTCTTACAGCCTCTTTGATTATCTCTACGCTTTCCTCTTCTACAGGGAAGTTACGTTCTTCTGTGTACTGTGGCCACTCTGAAATCATGATTGATTCTTCTTTTGCCTGCAATGTACAGAATATTTCTTCTGTTACGAACGGCATATAAGGATGTAACAGCTTTAATGAAATCGTAAGCACTTCTTTTAATGTGTACATTGCCGCATCCCTGGTCGTATCTTCTGCATTGTAAAGTCTTGGCTTAACCATCTCAATATACCAGTCGCAGAACTCTTCCCAGATGAAATCATATAACTTTGCCGCTGCAACACCTATCTCATATTTATCAAGATTCTCTGTTACCTCTTTTGCAAGTGTATTTGCTTTTGAAAGTATCCATCTGTCTGCGTCGGTCAAATCAGCAACAGCCACTTCTTTTATAGAATCCTCAGGCATGTTCATCATTATAAATCTTGATGCATTCCATACCTTGTTTGCAAAATTACGGCTTGCTTCTACCTTTTCCCAGTAGAAACGCATATCATTTCCAGGAGCATTTCCTGTAATCAAGGTAAATCTTAATGCATCGGCACCGTATTTATCTATTACCTCAAGCGGATCAATACCATTTCCAAGCGATTTACTCATTTTTCTTCCTAATGAATCTCTTACAAGTCCATGAATGAGAACCGTGTCAAACGGAACATCTCCCATATGCTCTAATCCGCTGAATATCATTCTGCTTACCCAGAAGAATATAATGTCATATCCTGTAACCAGTGTAGTCGTCGGATAAAAATAATCAAGTTCTTCTGTCTTCTCCGGCCATCCGAGTGTAGAGAACGGCCATAATGCTGATGAAAACCATGTATCTAATGTATCAGGATCCTGTCTCATCTCTTTTCCACACTTAGGACATTTACATGTATCATCCTTGGTAACCACCATCTCGCCACAATCATCACAGTAGAATGCAGGTATCTGGTGTCCCCACCACAACTGTCTTGAAATACACCAGTCTTTGATGCTCTCCATCCAGTGGAAATATGTTTTATCAAAATGCTCTGGTACAAACTTTGTTCTTCCGTCTCTTACTGCCTTTATAGCCGGCTCTGCAAGCGGCTGCATCTTCACGAACCACTGCTTTGACACTCTCGGTTCTACTGTCGTATGACATCTGTAGCATGTTCCTACGTTATGGCTGTAATCCTCAATCTTAACCAATGCACCCTCAGCTTCAAGGTCTTTTACAATCGCCTTTCTGGCTTCATATCTGTCCATTCCTGCATATTTTGGATAATCTTCCGTAATCTTTGCATCTTCTGTAAGCACATTTATTACTTCAAGGTTATGTCTTAAACCTACCTCAAAATCATTAGGGTCATGCGCAGGTGTAATCTTAACAACACCTGTACCAAATTCCATATCTACATAATCATCTGCCACTATAGGAATCTCTCTGTGGACTATCGGTAAAATCAGCATTTTACCAACCATATCTTTATATCTGTCATCTTTAGGATTAACAGCTACTGCTGTATCTCCAAGTAATGTCTCAGGTCTTGTTGTAGCCAGATTGATATATCCGCTTCCATCTTTTAACGGATAACGCAAATGCCAAAAATGTCCTGCCTGATCTTCATATTCAACCTCTGCATCTGAAATAGATGTAAGGCACTTAGGACACCAGTTAATGATTCTCTCTCCTCTGTATATCAAGCCTTTATCATATAATTTCACGAAGACTTCTTTAACTGCCTTGTTACATCCTTCGTCCATCGTGAATCGTTCTCTGTCCCAGTCACATGAAGAACCTATCTTCTTTAACTGTGCAACGATTCTTCCGCCGTACTGTTTTTTCCATTCCCATGCTCTCTCAAGGAATTTTTCACGTCCTATATCTTCCTTCGTGATACCTTCTTCACGCATTTTTTCAACAATCTTTGCTTCAGTAGCTATAGATGCGTGATCCGTTCCCGGAACCCATAATGCTGCATATCCCTGCATTCTCTTATATCTGATAAGAATATCCTGCAATGTATTATCAAGAGCATGTCCCATATGAAGCTGTCCTGTTATATTTGGCGGCGGCATAACAATGGTAAATGGCTTTTTACTTCTGTCTGCCTCTGTGTGAAAATATTTTTTTTCTTCCCACTTTTCATAAAGTTTCTGCTCAATCTCTGCCGGATTATAATTCTTTTCTAATTCTTTATTCATAATTAATCTCCATTTATATAAATCTCTTTTTTGAATATTTTCCCATTTATTAGTTTAATTTGATAAAGCGTATTTGTCAAGACTCCAATATGATGAGTTATATTGATAATTTTAAGCAAATGCTGTATAATATCCCAAGATTAACTTACTCATAAACCATATTTACTAATGAATATTTGAATATGAAACGAGGAAACATGATGACATTAAATGAATTAAAAATCGGCGAATCCGCCATTATACGCGAAGTCGGTGGTCAGGGAAGTCTCAGACAGCACTTTCTCGACATGGGAGTTATTCCCGGAGCTTTAGTTACACTTATTAAGTACGCCCCGATGGGAGACCCTGTTGAATTACTGATTCACGGATACAAACTGACTCTGCGCATATCAGACGCAGAACAGCTTGTCGTTGAACCGGCTGATGCAAAGTCTTTACCAGAAAGCGTGTCATTACGCACTAAAAAAATGCCTCATCCAGGTTTTGGAGAAGGCGGCAGATTTCATCCGGCAGGCAGTGGTAATCCGCTTCCTGAGGGCACAAAACTTACATTTGCCCTTGTTGGTAATCAAAACTGTGGAAAAACTACTTTATTTAATCAGCTTACAGGTTCAAACCAGCATGTAGGTAACTTTCCCGGTGTAACTGTTGACCGTAAGGACGGCTCTATAAAAGGACACCCTGATACACTTGTCACTGATCTTCCCGGAATCTATTCTATGTCGCCTTACACCAGTGAGGAAATTGTATCACGTAATTTTGTTTTAAATGAAAAGCCAAAAGCAATTATCAATATTGTAGATGCAACAAACATTGAACGTAATCTTTATCTTACAATGCAGCTTTTGGAAATGGACGTGCCTATGGTTGTTACCCTTAATATGATGGACGAGATAACAGTCAATGCAGGCTCTATCGATGTAAATGCCCTTGAATCCCTGCTCGGTGTTCCGGTTGTTCCGATTTCCGCTGCGAAAAATCAGGGTATACATGAATTAATAGAGCATGCAATTCATGTTGCGTATTATCAGGAAAAGCCACTAAAGCAGGATTATTGTGATAAAAGTGATAACGGTGGTGCCGTTCACCGCTGTCTTCACGGTATTTCCCATCTTATAGCAGACCATGCCACACAGGCCGGAATTCCTATCCAGTTTGCTGCCAGCAAAATTGTTGAAGGCGACTCCTTGATTTTATCTCAATTGAATCTTGAGCCTAACGAGCTTGAAATGATTGAGCATATAGTTATTCAGATGGAAAAGGAACGTGAACTTGACCGCAGCGCTGCTATTGCTGATATGCGTTTTTCTTTTATTGAAAAAATCTGTGGTGAAACTGTTATTAAACCTCGACAAAGTAAAGAAAGTATCCGGAGTGAAAAAATAGATAAGGTTTTGACTGGAAAATGGACAGCCATTCCTGCTTTTTTCCTGATTATGGCTTCTGTTTTCTTCCTGACTTTTAACGTTATCGGTGGTTTTTTACAATCAATGCTTGAAAATGGCTTATCAAAGCTGACAACTTTTGTAGATGAAGGTATGACTACAGTAAATGTCAACCCCGTCATACACGGCTTGATTGTTGACGGTATTTTTTCCGGTGTCGGAAGTGTTTTAAGCTTTTTACCTATTATAGTAACTTTATTCTTTTTCCTGTCTCTTCTTGAAGACAGCGGATACATTGCCAGAGTTGCTTTCTTTATGGATAAAATGTTACGTAAAATAGGTTTGTCCGGCCGTAGTATTGTTCCATTATTAATCGGATTCGGATGTACGGTTCCGGCTGTAATGTCAACCAGGACACTTCCTAGTGAACGTGACCGTAAAATGACTATTTTGCTTACACCTTTTATGAGCTGTACTGCAAAACTGCCCATTTATGCTTTTTTTGTAAATGCATTTTTTCCTGAACACGGAGTACTTATTATGATTGGTCTTTATGTACTAGGAATTTTAACCGGTCTTATTGTTGCTTTGATTTTTAAAAATTCTCTTTTTAAAGGAGAGGCTGTTCCTTTTGTTATGGAACTTCCAAACTACCGTATGCCGGGTGCACGCAATGTTTTTCAGCTTCTTTGGGAAAAAGCTAAAGATTTCCTTTCAAAAGCATTTACTGTTATATTAATGGCTACTATATGTATATGGCTTTTGCAGAGTTTTGACTGGCAGTTTAATCTGGTAGAACATCATAGCGACAGCATACTTGCTGTAATTTCCGGACTGTTTGTGCCGATTATGAAACCTGTCGGATTAGGAGACTGGAGAATATGCACCTCTCTTATAAGCGGATTTATGGCAAAAGAAAGTGTTGTTTCAACGCTTGAAATCTTATTCGGCAATAATGTCACCAGCCATATGTCTCATACCTGCGCTGCATCACTTTTAGTTTTTTCTTTACTTTACACACCTTGTATCGCAGCCATTGCTTCTATAAAGCATGAACTCGGAAGTAAATGGGCTGTGTTCCTTATTTGCTGGCAGTGTATTATTGCCTGGATTACAGCATTTATTGTGCATTTATTCTTTTAAATGAAAGGATGGAATATTGTTGAATTGCTGGGATATTTTTTTAACTATTGTTATCTTATGTATTATAATAATTGACACCATATATATTATCAGAAAGAGAAAATGTGGTAAGAATTTTTGTAGTAGCTGCACACAATGTAATAAATGCAGGAACTTATAAACGAAACACTCCGTCCCTGATTTGGTCGGAGTGTTTTTATTTTAATCAATATTGTAGCTGTCTACAATATCCATAATCTCTCTGGCGTATCTTTTGTTTCTTACAACAAGTTCTTTTATGGATGCTTTTGATTTTTCGACTACATCCATGTTGTAATCCAATGTCGCCTTTATCCTGTCACGGCGTTTTTCAAGTTTTTGTTCCATCTCTTTTAATCTGCTCCTGTCTACCAGTGCATCTGTCTCTGCAAGCCATATTTCCGCATCTTTTACTCCACATTTTTCAAGAATCTCTACTAGTTTTTGTTCCGATTCAAGAAGTTTTTCCGATGTAATTTTATATATCTCCCTGTTTTTTTCTTCTTTTGCGTATTCATTCATGACTTTAACCAGCTGACGTGAACTCTTTATCTCGTACTTTTCATACATGTATTCGAGCCTTGAAGCTACATTAACATATTTAAGTTTAATCTTGTTCAATAACGATATTGCCCTATTCATGCGTGCTTCATTATATTTTAATTCTTTTAACGAATTCTGATGTATTGTAAATATAATAGCAACTAGCACTATTCCAAGCGTCACAACCGCGTACATCATATTTGCAATATCATTCCCCGTCTTATAGTAATATAACCATATTATAAATAATAGAATTGTAAGAGCCAATACTGATACTTTACCAAGTTTTGCCATTGCTTCCATTCTTAGGCAAAGCTCATTATGTTCCATCTTAAGTCCCATCTTCTCTCCCTCAAGATATCTCATATCGGTTCTTACTTTTTCGCAGTAATTCTCATCAGCCTCTAATACTTTTATTATTCTCTTCATCTCTTCTTCATTTTCAACAATCTTACTATATTGATGATAGGACAATCTACTCTTATTACGACCATATTCTTCTCTGTCATTATTAAATACTATTATTCTCTTTGCTTCATTTTCTACAATTATTCTTTTATCAGACTGTAAACCATCCACAATTCTTACATCCGAAATATACGAATTAATATATCTGTATTCCTGTTTTACTTCCTCTATTCTCTTTTCTGCTTCTATAATCTGGCTGCAGCATTCTTCTACAAACTGCTTCCTTTTCGATGGATTCGCAGCTATTAGGTAGTCTTTTTTAAACATTTCTTCCTGTACAGTATCAATGTCAGTTTCTTTTTCAGTGGGATTTTCAGTTTCATTTTCTATCTGAACTGTCACATTTTCATCAATGGATATTTTTTTCTTTTTACCAAAAAATCGCATTGTTATGTCATTTCCTCTCTGTATTCTCTCTTCCATATATTAATCTGTTCCTGAAGCCTTTCATAATATTCATCCAGATTCACACTTCCATTAAATATTATGTTTTTAGAAAATTCCAGGTATTCCCGTGAATGTTTTATTTCTTCTCTCATCTCACGGATTCTCAAACGTATTCTTTCCATTTTCTCATCAGACACATTATATTCATTTGCAGATTTCACCACTTTATCCTTTTCTTCTGCAAGAATGTACGAAGCTACGATGTATTCTGCTGTCTTCTCATCACTCTTATAACTATATGCTTTTTCAAACTTTAAAGCTGCGTTACTATAATCAAATCTCTTTATGTATATAATCCCAATATTCGTCCATACCTGCCACATTATATCGGGTGTAATTCTTGTATTTTTGCTGTTAATAATACTTTTATACAAATTAATAGCACATGAATATCTCTTGTTTTTCATGAAATATTCTGCCTTTAAAAGTATACGCTCATCAACTGTTTTATCACCGATTTTTTCAAGTGTATATTCTAAATCTTTTATCTCTTCATCCGTATAATAATCTGCTGCCCTTACAATTATCAGAATAAACTCTGAGTACGGACTTCCGAATTTTATACATTTCTCGAGTTTCTCCGCTACCACAGGCAATAAAAGGTCTGTCTTTATGTATTCCGTAAGTCTTGCATTAAAAAAATCTTTATTAATAAAATACACATTATTGTACAAATAGTATGCAAGTTCTTCTATAGAGTAAATATTTAAATTCATTTCTTCAATATGGTATGGCCGTTCAGCTTTTTGACTACACAACTTCAATCCGCTCATCTCTATGTCATCCCTTCTTTTCAAATGCTACAAATAATCACAGACATCTATAACCTGTCTTTTAACAAGCCCCGATGACTGATAAAAATCTCCAAAGCCTTTATCTTCAATGCTGATACATAATCTTTCTTCGTCTATGTATCCGGTCGTTATACCTATTCTGGTAGTTTTTGGTGGTCTTTCTGGAAAGCCACTTATATCAATAATACATTTTTTCTGAACACCTGACACCGGAGATTCTATTATAAATTCTATATTCTCATCACCATTCGTAATACAATCCGCCCTTGCACCGGCTTCGTACCAATTCATCCCTGCTTCTGACAGATTTATGTAGTCCTGCCTTCCTTTATGATCTATAACCAGCTTTACATCCAATAATGTCCTGCCACTACATTTAAAAATCATGTTCTTGTACTCAATCTGTCCGGCTTTTTCCATGGCTGCATAACATGCACCCTTAACATAGAGATTATAACCTTTAAATACCCTGCGTCTTGCACATACGTAATCCAAAGATTTTTTCATCCATTCTTCATAAAAGCCTGTTCCGGTAAGATATACCGTCGAAACAATATTATTTTTAAATTCTGCCTGCAGAAAATCAAAGAACATTTCATCAGCTTTTTCCTTACCTGCATCTTCTTTGAGCATATTATACGTTATATCTTCCGAATAGTTTCTTTCAACCGTGTCTATAAGCTGTGGTTTTCTATTACGTAATATACTGAACTTTTTATAATAAAAATGCTCATTATTAAAATCAAACATTGCAACATCATTCATCAATAATTCTTTTTCTCTTGACATAGCATAGTACAAAAAGCTCTCAGAATGACTTATAACTGTCACCTTGTCTTTTCCATAACCGCATTTTTCCAATACATTATATAACAATGCTGCTAATGAAGCATTCATTTTATCTACCGTAACCGCAACATACGCAGGTACAGCTTTTTCTTTATTGCCACGTATGGCTTTGAATATCATATCAAAATATTTTTCTATAATCTCTTTTGCTTCATACTCTTTGCCACACACATTCACTTTTTCATCATCTTCAAACATTTTTATAAAATTTTTTACTGTCGTTCCTTTTCTTGTCCCGGAACATTTTTCGGCTTCCTGACCATAACAGCAACGTTTGCCGCTATCATCAAACCACAAAACAGATGGTATCAAAAAATGCTTGTCACTATGCATAACCCCCATAGATTCTGGTTCTTTCATTAGATTATCAAAATAGCATATCTGACTATAATCTTCCGAAAAATCTATAGCTGCCGTCAACACATTTTTATCCACTGATGCCATCTCCTTTCATATGACAATTAATTAAACAGCCGGTCTGTTAACTGTTTTTCAATATAATATTCATCCATCAGACTCTTTACGGTTGACTCTTCTTTTAATTCTTTACAAATCAATATTTCATTAATCTTAGAATACCTGGTTGCATCCGTCTCGGTCAGATTCATATCAATGCTGTATTCTTTGCTCTCTGTCAACTCTGTGTCTGTCATGTCCTGTTCAGTTATGTAATACATTAAATGTTCCTCACAGAATAACATGATTTTCTTTGTATATATTCCTTTAAATACCTGATTCATATTTTCAGTAATGAAATTCTCCTGTGTCTTTCCGGTATCTGAAATCACATAAACAAACTTCACCTTTTGATCCGGACGTGCTCTGTATTCAATCACTACATTCTCTAATACTTCAGGCGGTAACTCTATTCTGTCTTTGTATTTTTTATAAAAATCAAACATTATATTGTAATTAACTAAATCATTTATCAGCCTGCTGCATATCTTTAATGTTTCCTTATCTGCTTCATTTTCTGAATAATGCTTTACAAAAGCAGTCTTACATAAATTATTCAGGTCATCATTTTTTTCAAATTCAATTTTATAATATTTAAACAAGCTGTCTGCAACCGGCAAATCTTTCACTACATATGTATATGCCTGGTAAAAAAGATATGCTTTTTTAACTTCTTCTGAAGCACCATTTTTATAATATGAATCAAACACTTCAGCAATACTGCTCAAATGCGTTCTTGTAAAGAGCATCTGTGCAATAATTCTTTCTTCAAACTCTCTGTCTATGCATCCATACTCACGTCCTGTTCTCCATACGTCAAGCAT
>CAMHLZ010000060.1 GCA_946186125.1 uncultured Lachnospira sp.
CATGTTTCATGACACATTGGTGCCTTTCGCAGAAAGGCGGATTATAACAATGAAACAGAATTACGAAGAGTTTAAGGAATTGGTAGAAGCTGAATTCTTGAAATTTATGCCTGAAAAATACCAGGATATGGAGATTAGTATTAGGAAATGCAATAAGGTAAATACCAGTAGAGATGGTTTATCATTGATAACTAAAGACAGTGGCATGAATATTTCACCAACAATATATATAGATGATATGTTTAAGGATTATGAAAGAACAGGAGATATAAGAGAAGTTCTTACAAAAGCTGCCGGTCTGTTTGAGGAAGCAATGGAGCATGCAGGTGAATTGGTTCCGGCAGTTGATTATGATAATGCAAAGGATAATGTTGTATTTCAGCTAATAAACACAGAACAAAACAGGGAAATGCTTAATAACATGCCAAGCAGGGAATTTAAGGATTTATCAATTGTCTACAGATGGGTGATTAAGGCTGATTCACCGGAAGGAATTCACAGCGCTATGATTGATAATTCATTAGCCGCAAAGCTCGGAATGACAGAAGATGAATTATTTAAGTGTGCTGTGCAGAACACAAAGAGAATCTTCCCACCGGTTGTTAAAAATATGAATGATGTCATCAGAGAAATGTTTGTAAAAGACGGTATGCCTTTAGAGGTAGCAGAGATGATGACACAGGAAATACCTGATGATAAATCTATGTGGGTGATATCAAATGCTCAGGGAATAAATGGAGCAGTGTCTATGCTTTATGAGGATAATCTTCATGAGTTAGCTATGAAACTTGACAGTGATTTATATATCATGCCGTCGAGTGTGCATGAGGTTATCGCTGTATCTTCAAATCTTGGTGATCCAAATGAGTTAGCAGCTATGGTTGTTGAAGTAAATATGCAAGAGGTTGAATTAGCGGAGAGACTCTCGAACCAGGTATATCATTATGATAAGGAACTTAGAAAAATTGACCTTGCCACAGACACACCTAATAAGAGATTGGATGGAATAGTGGCGGAGCAGAGTCTTGTGTACAGTTCACAGGAAAAATCAAGATAGGACTGGAGAATGGATATGGAAAAAGAAATGACAGTAAAGGAACTTATTGCATTGCTTGAATCCATGGACGGGGAGTTCATAGTTCACGTTGAGCTCCCTGATTATAATGGAGGCGATAGTGATGAAGGATAAGTTTGAATTTGAAAAAGTATCAATCAGGCTTGTAAAGGAGCCACCCATAATGTCACCGATACCCATAACATCACCGGAAGAAGCCATTGACCTGGTAGGAAAAGAAATAAGAGAAATGGATAGGGAAGTTGTTGCAGTGATAAATCTTAAGCAGGATGGAATACCTATCAATTTCAATATAGCAAGTATAGGGGCAGTGAATTATTCGGTTGCCTGTCCAAGAGAATTGCTAAAGACCAGTATCTTATCAAATGCGGCATCTATGATTATTTTGCACAACCATCCGTCAGGTTCTCTTAAGGCAAGTAAGGATGATATTCTTATGACAAACAAGATGGAAAAGATATGTGAGCAGATAGGAATACCACTGAGGGACCATATAATTGTGGCACCGGGGAGAGTTGATTATTTCAGCTTTCGTAAAGAAAATATGATAGGTGGTAATCTGATACAGACCATTGCTGATGGGAAGGGAAAAGCGAGATAAGTGTTGGTGAATGAGGGAAGTTGTGGTAAAATGATAGCTATATTATTAACGTTAGGTATTGGTTGACACAATTTTATAGTAAAAGTATAATTATTTCTATGGAGTTGGAGATCGCGGATACAATATAAAAAAATGGAAGGAAATTTCATGGATAAATCAGAATCAATTAAAGAATTTAAAGAGTTTTTAAGTGCGAATCGTGACAGTATTCATGAGTTTGCGGTAGCTATTAAGGATTTACCTGCCGATGATGATTGGATACAAGATGATGAATGGGATGAGATATATAAGCAAGAGGTGGAGAGAAATGGAAAAGTATAATATTGGAGATGTATGGTGGGTACATTTTCCTTATTCAGAAAAAGAAGAAATAAAACGCAGACCAGCAATAATAATTGATGATGATACAATTGCTATTCTTGCAATGTATGTCACAACAAAGAATAAAGAAAATAATCCATATTGTATTAAAATAGAAGATTGGAAGGAAACAGGATTAAAAAAAGAATCATGGACAAGAATTGACAAAATTGTTAAGGTAAGTGAATGGAATATGGATTGTAAAATTGGTGAACTGTCACAAAGAGATCTTACTAAAATAATGCAATTAGTTAAAGAAATACTATCTCAAAAATTTCATGAGTTTTCTATTATAGCAATAAAAAATAAAAATGGTGAATTTTTGCAAAAATATGATGAAAGGTGGAAGTCTTGGTTATTTCCTTATGTTAGAAGTGCTGAAAATAACAAGGAAAGTGTTGATTGTTTCACAAGTAGTCTTCTTAATGAGAAAATTGTGACAGAATATGTAACCAATTCAAAGCATTGCAAATATTCTGTTAGTGATGATGTCTATAAAATATATAACCATAAATTGTATAAGCTAGAACTTAATAAGAATTCTTATATAGAAAAAGAAGAGAGTTTTGTCATTGATGGAAATAAATACAAATGGATGTCCATTGTTGAAATGGAAAAAGATGATAGAATAATGGAAGTGAATGATGAAATCGTTGCATTTGTTAAGAATAATCTTTTTGAAGAAAGAACAGGGATATGAAAAATATATAATGTAAATTAATTTATGCTAAGCCATTGGATTTATTCCAGTGGCTTTTTTTCTGGCCATCAGTGAGAGTCTGGTGGCCTATATTTTTATTCAGAAAGAAGGTGGTTAAGAAGTTATGAGCAGATTTACGGATATGGAGCTTGCGATTGCAAAGAGTGTTGACCTTGTATCTGTGGCTTCTCATATGGGATATACGCCAAAGAAAATAGGGAAGTATTACACACTGAAGGAAATGGATTCAATCAGAATATACAATCGCAGCCATTGGTTCAGGTGGTCCATGAAGGATGTAAAAGGTGAAAATGGAGGTTCCCAGATTGATTTCTTAAGAGTATTTGGAGGCATGGATGTAAAAGAAGCAGTATTTTGGCTATTGGATTTTGCAGGATATGTCAGGCCGGATGAGAGCAAATCATCCTGTAGGGTTAGCATAAAAAAGCCGGAGCTTAAGAACCGGATAGTTAAGTCTGATGTGGAAAAAGAGGAGAAAAAGGAATTCATTTTGCCAAGTCCTGCAAGGGATAATTCATATCTTTATCGCTATCTTTCTGAAGAACGATGCCTGAGAATGGAAGTGATAAATTTCTTTGTGAAGAAGAATCTAATTTATGAAAGTGAGAAGTACCATAACATTGTTTTCAAGGGAAACGATAAAGATGGCGTCACAAGATTTGCAAGTATGAGAGGAGTGTTTGACAGTCAGGGAAAGCCTTTTAAATGTGATGTAGAAGGAAATGACAAGAATTACGGTTTTAATATTTATAATGATGACAGCACAGAAGTGGTGGTCTTCGAAGCAGCAATTGACCTTATGAGTTATGTAGATATCTTTGATGATTTTTATACAAACAAGGTTGCGTTAGGAATGCTTGGAGATGCACCACTTTTAACATTTCTAAGAGAACATTCACAGATTAAGACTATCAGATTCTGTCTTGATAATGATACTCCCGGAAGAAGAGCAACAAGTGAATTCATGGAGAAATACAAAAGACTTGGATATGAGGTGATAAACAGTCCGGCTCCGGTAAGTGTAAAAGATTACAATGAATGGCTTATTAGTGAACACAAAAAGAATGAAAAGCAGGTTACGGAAGCAATTGTCAGTAGTAATTCGAGAGCAACAAGGTGAAAAATGCTGTTAACAAAATCTGCAAACAATTTAAAAAATGTTAGCAAAAAGTGTAAACAAAATCAGAATTGTTAACAAAAACTGTTAGCAGTTAAATCTGGCATTATTTTTGAAAATCGAAGTGCTAACAAAATCTGCATACAAATTTAAAATTGTTAGCAAAAAGTGCAAACAAAATTAGTATTGTTAACAAAATATGCTAACAGTTCATATTCAAAGGGTCTTAGGGGAATTTTTCCCCTAACAAGTCCTGCCAAAGGGGCAGAGATGTCTCTTTGGCGTAACTTGCAGTCTTCACGGAGAAAAGCTCGGGCAGAGTGATAGAAGTTAATTTGCAGCAATCATGTGGAAGGAGGATGAGGCGATGAAACAGGAAGTGAAGCTATTTTCAGAACCAGAAGAACTGGTGGAGTGGCTGGATGAAAATGATTTATTGATGTGGTTAGAAGTAGAAGATGCACAGATACTTCTTAACTATATGGAAGGTCACGATTATGGCATAGGAATTGATACGGATAATAAGATGGTTCGTGTAGACATTGCAGAAGAGAACGGTGAGGTAGAAAGGTATTCTATTGATGAACTAATCAGCAATGTATGTGAACTGAATTATGAACTGATTATTGAAACAAGGGAGAGAATGAATTCGCCAAAGAATTTTCAGGAATTTACAAAAGATAGTGAAAAATACGAATCACTTATTGAGGAAGAAAAAAGACTTGATGAGATGTTTAGTAAAACCACGTATGCAAAGATGGTAAGCGGAATGTCAAAAGAACAGGTGGAAGGTCTTGTAAATAATATATCAAGACATACCCTTGGAAATGCTAAGGCGTTCATAGCTGAGAAAAATGTGGAGTATAAGCCAAGTGGAAAAGAGATGAGGAAGAATGGCAGATAAGATTCATTGCGTTCGAAAGACATTACGTCTTATGCCCCAGGAAGCTGAGCTGCTTGCAAGTAAAGCTCAAGCAGCCGGAATGAATGAGGCAGAGTATTTGAGGTTTATCATTTCACAGAAACCAAATGATTATCCGGAGATTCGCCTGTTAGTCAGAAAGCTTATCAATGAAGTAAATCATATCGGAGTAAACATTAACCAGATTGTAGCCAATAATAATTCAGGACTTTATAAGGCAGGTGACAAAACCCAGCTTATATCGTATATGAGAAAGCTGAATGTGGCAGTTAAAGAGGTGGTGGATAAGATTGGCGATTACTAAACTGATGCATATGAAAGATTGTGGCAGCGGTCAACATGGAACACATTTAAAGAGATCAATTAAATATATACTAAATGATGAAAAAACACAGAATGGTAATCTTGTTGGTGGAGTTAATTGTCAGCCCGATTTTGCATATGAGCAGATGATGGCTACAAAAGAAAAGTTCGGTAAGAACAGCAAAAGACAGGGTTACCATTTTGTATTGTCCTTTGTTAAAGATGAGGTTACACCAGAGCTTGCTTATGAGATTACTGAAAAATTCATCAATGAACTTATAGGTGGAAAATATGAAGCCGTATTTGCAGTTCACGATAATACAGAGCATGTACACAGTCACATTGTTTTCAACAGTGTGAGCTTTATTGATGGAAGAAAATATCATTATAAGAAAGGTGACTGGCAATCAATTATTCAGCCCATAACAAACAGAATATGCAAAGAGTATGGTTTGTCCTGCCTTAATCTTGATGATGAAAAAGCAAATAGGGTAGAGGCAAAGAGTGGAAGAGTAAGGGAATGGTCTGATAGGCGTGATGGTGCATTTGTCTGGTCAGAGATGATTCGAAGAGATATTGATGCATGTATTTTGCAGGCAGATGATATGGAATCATTTGTAGCATTGCTCGGTGAAAAAGGCTATGAAGTTAAGAATGATTTTGGGGAGGGCAGATATATTACAGTTAAGCCGCCGGGAATGAACAGATTCAGAAGATGTAAAACATTGGGTGATGACTATACCAATGAGCAAATTCTAAATCGAATTGCTAATGAGAATATGGGTTCATATATCAGAAATGCTTATGAGGAACCGGAACCAAAGCTTATTAAATGTTATGTGAAACGATATAGAAGAGCCAGACTTTCAGGAATTCAAAAGAAGTATTTCAGGAGGCTTTATGCTACCGGTAAGCTAAAAAAAAGACCATACAGCCAGGCTTGGAAGTATAAAGATGATATAAGAAAGCTTAAGCATTGGCAGGAAGAATACTTACTCATTGAGAAATTCAATGTTCACAGTAAAGAGGAACTTGAGTCTGTGGTTGACAGACTTAATGAGCATAAGAAGGAGATTTCAAAAGAAAAGTACAGAAATATCAAGGACAAGAAAGCATTTGAAGAGTTGTTTGATATGGCGGATAAGATGACAGAGCTAAATAATGCTAAGGAATCATTTGAAAATGGGGACAGCTTCTTTGAAGATGAGTTTAATGAGTGGAAAACTCTTGAAGCAGGTATTCGGGAAAAGGGATACACCTATGAAGAACTGGATAATCTAAAGAACCATTTTGATAATGCAATCAAGGAGCAGTCAGTTATGGAATCTGAAATAAGAAAGCAGCTTAAAGTTGCTGACAGAATCATTAATAATAGCATTGATACTGAAAATGTTGAAGGTATCAAGACTATAAAAAACAGAACAGAGAAAAGAGAGAAGCAGCCTGTAAAATAGGTGCTTTTAGGAGGTAACGATGGAAGAATCAAGGAAAAGGGATAATACAAGAAAGGTTAATGATATTATCCAAAGTCTTAAGAATCAAAATAAGTATGATGAAAACACACTTAGTCTTGTCAGAGGAGATTTGGAATATGGAGTTGAATTTGAAAGAATAGAGAAATACTTAAAGGGTGGATACAACTTTGAACAGAGAAAGTTCTATTCATCCTGTTTAAGAAAAGATACTCCGGATGATGTTTTAGAAGTTATTGCAGACAGAGCAAAGACAGCGGACCAGATGGTGGTTGCCTATGAATTTTATAAAAAAGGTATTCCTCTTGAACAGATTCAGGCTGTGTTTGATGAGAATCATACGCCGATTATGATGAGGAAATCATTTGAGCAGATAATGGAGCAGGCTCGTATTGTCGAAGAGAGTATTCCGGAAGATAAGGAATATGCCCAGGATATCGTTAATCAGATAAAGGAAGTAATTGTTCAGATATTTGGAAATGGCGAGAAGTATGACAGGCTTCTTAAGGCAATTACAGAACTTGCTGATAAAAATGAGAATCAGGCAAATGATGAATTAGTAAAGAAAAATGAAGAGCTTGAAAAACTGCTGAATGACCAGCAGACAAAGCTAAATGAGGCTAGTGCAGCTAATAAAAAGCTGCAGAATAATATCAAATCATTGGAAAAGGAGTTAGAGGCTATGCAGAAGGAAAAGGATAAAATTGAAACAAGGGAAGATGTTAATGATCAGGAAAATAAGTCTGTAGAAAATCTGGCAAATAGTAATGTCGTAAGTATTGGTGGCGGTTATAATGCGTCGGCACAAACAAAACAAATCACACCGGTTTACTATACGATTCCAATCGTTGACGAGTATGGAAGAGTAGTTCACTATGCACCGGTTGACCGAAGTGCCAGGGAAAATAAGTCTGCTATTACAGCATTGTTTTCAAAGCTTAATTTTAAGAAGAAGTCAAAGCAGGATATGATTAAGATTTTATCAAGTGGAGAGCTTGACAAAAGTCAGCTGATTCAGGTTAAGAATGCTGTAATTAAAGGTCTTACAGAGGAACAGATTACGACTCTTATTATGAATAAGATAGATGCTGAAAAGATGGAAGAAATCATTGAGATAGCGGTATTGGAAAACAGGGAGGCACAGTAGCGATGACGGAGAAAAGAGAAATAAAGATTAACGGATTAACAGAAGCAGAGCTTTACTTTGTTTCAGAATTTGCCCACAAGACAGAAGATGCAGGTTTGATTAATAAGCTTATTTCAGAGTTTGAGGAGAAAAATCATGATACAGAAGCAATTATCAGAAAGTATTCTACAATAGCGGGGATGAAGCCAAAGTGGATTGATAACATCGAAAATCTGTTAGTGGCACTTGAGATGTACCGCAAGCAGGAAGAGATAGTGATTAACAGACTGACAGAAGCTTTGAAGGCAGCAGGAATTACTGTATCAGAAGAGCAGTTAAAGGGTGATGAGCTTAACAGGGTTAAGGAAGAAGTAGATAAGAATATCAAACGCTTATCAGCAGGTCAGATATCACAGATACGATAGGAGGAGAAGCAAATGGCAGAGGAAATACAGGAAGCGGTTCAGATTCTTCGTGTGGCATTTGAAGGAATTGAGCTGAGTATGAAAGTAGGAAGTGGAGGACTTGGAGCAGCAAAGACTATGGCAGGCTTTTTTGCGGGAGTGATTCATCACGAAAAGCTTCAGGGAAAAACTTCAATGAAAGAGTTGCTGTCAAGAGGTGGAGATTTGCAGGTAATTCAGATAAATGCAAAGGATGCTGAGAAGTTCAAAAAGATAGCTAAGAAATATGGTGTGCTATATTCCGTTCTCCCTGACATAGATGGAAATGGAAAACTGACAGAAATCATTTTTCATTCTGAGGCAACACCAAGGGTAAATCTTATTAAGGATAAGCTGGGATTTGGAAAGATATCAAGTCTTGAGAGCTTCTTGAAGGAAGGGGATAAGGACAAGCTTGACAAGTTTGTGAATTATCTGGAAAAAGAAAAGAAGGGAAATGAGTTGGTCCATGCTGCAGATAATGCAAAGGCGAACATTGCCATGGACAGTCTTATCGAGAAGGTAGGAATGTACGCAAGTGCCAAACAGAGTGTAAGCGTGGACGATATCAAATCAAACTTTAACATTGATAATGCAAAAGCAGAAAAGATACTTGGTCATCTGGAGAATATTGGACTCCTTGGAAGAAAAAATGACGCAGGAGTTCATAAGGTAATGATGGATGAAGAAGCATTTAAAAATCGTCTTAAGGGATATCAGGAACTGGCTGACAGGATGAAGAGAATAGAGATAAGCCACAACATGGATTTATCAGATATTACCATCAGCAGGAAGTTGATTATCTCTGAAAATGATCATGCAGTTAAGACAAGAGTTCCCGGAACCTGGGGCGAAAATGCAAGATATATCTGGATTAACAAGGAGAACATTCTTGACATTCACAATGGCAAGACGATGTTGACATTCATTGATACAAACAAGAACTACAAGCTGTATGATGAATCAAATAAGGTCGTAGACACAATGAAGGGCGATAAACTTTACACAGAACATTATGATAAGGTTGAGACATCCGTCAGAGAAAGGGTTGAAAAGACAGTCAACAGGGAAAAAACCATTACAACTACAACCAAGAAAACTACAACACAGTCAGTAACAAGAAAGAGATAGGAAGGTGTAAGTATGCAGACAGGCAGAAAACAGCCTTCCATTATTTTTCTCGTAATAGGAGCTTTGTTATCGGCATATCTTGGATACTTGTTTGCAGGAGCCTGGCGGGAAGGAATGACATGGAATGAGTTTCTTCCTGCAATGTCCGAAGTAATTGATAAACCTTTTGACAACTATTTTTGCAGTAACACTCCAAAATGTATGGTTATGTCAGTAGTGATATTTGCTATGGCAATGCTTATGTATTATACCAGTCAGCGAAACTTTATGCCCGGTAAGGAATTTGGTACAGCAAGGTTTGACAAGCCTGCTATGGTCAATAAAGTCATAGAAGATAAGGACAGAGAGTTTAACAGGATTCTCAGCCAGAATATGAAAATGTCACTTAACTTTAGGAATCTTAAGTTAAATGGAAATGTATTGATATGTGGGGGCTCAGGTGCAGGTAAAACATTCTATGTTGTTAAGCCAAACCTCATGCAGATGCCAAGAAACTGTTCATTTATATGTACCGACCCTAAGGGCGAAATTCTTAGAAGCTGTGGGCAGATGCTTAAGGAAAATGGTTACAATGTAAAGGTTATCAATCTGTTGGAAATGGATAAAAGCGACTGTTACAATCCCTTTTCCTATATCAGAGAAGAAACTGATGTTGTTAAGCTTATTACCAATCTGATTGCAAATACAACACCAAAGAATGCTGCACCTTCAGATCCGTTCTGGGACAAGGCAGAGAGCTTGTTTTTACAGTCAATATTTTATTATGTTTGGCTGGAAATGAAGCCGTCACAGAGAAACTTTTCATCAGTTCTTAAGCTGATAAGTGAGGCAGAGGTTACAGAGCAGGGAAAGAAGTCACAGCTTGACAAGAGAATGGATAAGTTACTCAAAGAGTCATCTATGGGAAGAAATCATCCGGCATATAAGCAGTACTATAAATGTATGAGAGGTGCGGGAGATACTGTAAGGTCTATTATTATCAGTGCCAATTCAAGACTTGCTTACCTTGAGAATAAGCAGGTATTAAGACTGTTATCAAAAGATGACTTAAGACTTGCTGAATTAGGTATTGGTGTAGAAGGAGACCCGGACAAAAGAACCGCTCTGTTTTGTGTAATTCCGGATAGTGACAAGTCGTATAACTTTATTATTGGTATGTTGTACACGCAGGTATTCCAGGAGCTTTATTATCAGGCAGACTTTAATTGTGGTGGAAGATTGCCAATTCATGTGACATTCATGCTTGATGAATTTGCGAATGTTGCATTGCCTGATGACTTTTGCTCATTGCTTTCAACCATGCGAAGCAGGGAAATATCAAGTGTGATTATCATTCAGAACTTCGCACAGTTAAAGGCATTATTCAAGGACACCTGGGAGACGATTCCGGGCAATTGTGACACATTCATTTATCTTGGTGGAAATGAACAGTCAACCCATAAATATGTTTCAGAGCTTCTCGGAAAAGGTACCATTGATAAGAAATCAAGTGGTGAAACAAAGGGAAGACAGGGAAGTTCTTCAAGGAATTATGATGTTCTTGGCAGGGAATTATTTACACCGGATGAGATACGAAAGCTTGATAATAAGAAGTGCATTGTGTTTATCAGAGGATTTAATCCTGTCATGGATGGAAAATATATTCCGTTTAAGAATCCAAGATTTAAGCTGACAGAGGATGGCGGTGCAGCACCATATGTTCACGAGGTTAAGTACACAAGAATAATAGGACCGCCGGTTACCATTCTTTCTGATAAATCATTGGAATATTACAAGAGAAGAAAAGAGGAAGGCGATAATGTATTTATTGATGATATAACGCTAGAGGCTTTAATGGAATTAGGTCAGCCTGAGTACAATCAAAAGCTTATGGAGCATGAAGAGAAGATTCAGAAGGAAAGAAGAAATGAAGAAGTGTCCATGGAGCTTATGTATTCTGAGGAAGATATTTCAGATGAAGAAGATAGTGATTCATCAGATAATAATGTGGGTTCAGCTAAGAATGCTGGTAAAAAGAATAATCCCACTCCGGAATTCGAGGGAACAGACAGCATATTTAACCGTTCTGTTAACTGGCAGTTCAGTAAGGAACAAGTTGCAGAGATTAAGATTGCAAGAAAAGCAGGTATACCTGAGAGTAAGATTCTGGAATATTTCTATCCGTCAACTTCGGTAGAAGAGATGGTAAGAATCAGAGAAGAGTACACTGCCGGTTCAAAATAACAGTGGTACTCATTAACACTACAACGGGAGACGTCCCGATTATATATATTATTTCGAGAGCAATTGCCAGGGCTGTGCCAGGGTGGTTGCTCTTTTTAAACTAAAAATTACAGGAGGAAACAAACGTGAAATTATTATTGAAAACAAACAATTTAGTAGAAAATTCAGTATCGGAGGTAAGAAGCATGAAGGATAAAATTAAGAGATTTGTGAAAAAGGCAACAGCGGTATTTGGAGCAGCGATGGCTGCAACAATGGTTCAGATAACACCAGTATTAGCGGCAACAAACAACAATAATAACGCAGGTGGAGGAACAGCTTCAGTAACAGCACCACTTGATAATCTTAAGACACTTGTAATTGCCATTATTGGTGCTGTTGGTGTAATCATTCTTGCAAAGAATGTAATGGAATTTGCCCAGGCTTATCAGCAGCAGGACAGTTCGACTATGAACTCGGCACTTAAGGGTATCGTAGCCGGTGTAATGATGGCAAGTATTTCAGCAGTATTAACATTCCTTGGATTTTAGGATGTGAATATAGTTGAAATCAAATAGAAAATGAGGTGGTAAAGTGGATATATTTAAACTTGGAAAAAAGATACTGGCTCTTTTGGAGATGGTATTTGGATTCTGGAACAATCAGATTTCACTTATATTTGACATGCTGTCACAGTCACCTGCTGATTTCAAAAATGGAGATCCATGGGCAGTCATTGAAGGAATCGAGCCAATATTTGTGGCAGTAGGTTCCTCGCTGGTTGTCCTGTTTTTTGTCATAGGATTCTGCTCGGAATCCATAGATGTAAGGGAAGAGATGCGATTTGAGGTAATACTTAGAATGTTAATAAGACTTGGACTTGCGGAGTGGTTTGTTGCAAACAATGTAACGATTATGAAGGCATTCTTTACTTCTATAGGAAAACTCGTATCGCTGTTATCTCAGGGAAGCTATACAGAGATTAGCATTGATTCCACCCAGGCAGATATCATAAAGGACCTGGGATTTGGAGAAAGTCTTGTAATGCTGATAATGTCTGCACTGTTATCAATCATAATAATCATATGTGGTTTCTTTATGATTTATACAGTGTACTTCAGATTCTTAAGGTTAATGATAATCGTGCCGCTTGGTGCGCTTGCATTTTCAACAATGGGAGGAAATAAAACAGTAAGTAACACAGTTACATCATACTGTAAATATTTCCTCTCAGTAACATTTGAGGCTGTAACGATGGCACTGGCGATTATTATGTGTAATGCCTTTGTCAATGCAGGTCTGCCGAACTTTACCGGTTCTTATGCGGACTGGGCGCAGACATTGATTTACCTGTGTGAATTGACATTCAGTATAGCATTAACGGTAGGTACTGTAAAAGGAGCACAGTCACTGACAAGTAAAGTGTTCGGATTATAAGGAGGAGATATGGATTGGTAATTGAGATAAATAAGGATATTGATAAATACAAGGAATCCGTAGTGTTAGGCTTAACAGCGAAACAGCTAATCTATTCACTGTTAAGTGTGGCTGTTGGTGGAGGACTTGTATTTTTAATTTATCCCATTGTTGGATTGACTGCATCAGCATATATTGTAATTCCTGTAGTTGCACCCATTGCACTTGGAGGCTTTTACTCATACAACGGAATGTCTTTTTATGAAATGATGAGTAAGAAGATTCATTTTATGTTTGGAAATAAGCCGTTGCTTTATGTGTCTACGGAAAACGAAGGACAGATTAAGAAGTATTATCTTGACCAGATGGCATGTAAAAAGAAGAGTGATGGTGAAAAAGTAGTTGATGAGGCAGCGAATAAAGAAGAGTTTGAGAAAACGAAGAAACAAATGAAGAGGATGCTTATAGGTACTGTGGTGATGATAGGGATAATTGTTGCCATGGCAGTAGCCTACAAAATGGGTATCATGAGATAGTCTGAAAATTCGGACTAGCCGGGCTAAGCTTGGTTAGTCAGGCTTAGCTCTCTATTACAGATGAAAGAGAGGAATAAAGATGAGTTTATTTTCAGATGAAATGAAAACACTTAAGAAAGCAGATGAGCCACTTTGTAAATCTCCGAAATCATTGCAGGATACAATAGAGATTCTTGCAATAGCAGAAAATGGAATATTTGAAGTGGCAAAGAATCGTTATTCAAAGAGTTACAGATTTCAGGATATTAACTATACAACCACAAATGAGGATGAGCAGATTGATATTTTTGAAAGGTATTGCAAGTTCTTAAATTCACTGGACTGTAATTACAAGATTACAGTGAATAACAAGAACAGGGATATGGTGGATTTGAGACAGGATGTAATGCTGAAACCAAGAAATGATGGTTATGACGATTACAGAAAAGTGTATAACAATATTATTGAGGAGAAGATAGTTGAAGGAAGGCAGGGAATAGAACAGGAGCGATACTTAACGATTACCATTGAGAGAAAAAACTATGAGGAAGCAAAGGCACAGTTTGCAACAATTGAAGCTACGATTCACAAAGCTTTCAATGAGCTTGGCTCAGAGATAATCCCACTTAATGCAAACGAGAGAATCAAGGTTCTGTATGATTATTACCATATGGGAGATGAGGGAACATTTGGTTTTGATATCAGGGAAGCAAAGAAATCGGGAAATGATTTTGTAAATGATATTTGCAATGGAATGATTAAGTATCATCCGGATTGCTTTGAGGATGAAAGAAAGTACTGTAAGGCACTGTTTGTTAAGAAATATCCAAGCAGCTTATCTGACAGATTTTTAAATGAAATCACTTCATTACCGGTTCATTCTATCGTAAGCATTGATGTGGTTCCAATCCCAAAGGATTTGACCACAAAGATTTTGCAGAAGAAATATCTTGGTATTGAATCGGATATTATCAAGCAGCAGAGAATACGAAATAAGAATAATGATTTTTCATCAGAGATTTCGTATGCAAAGAGAACTGAAAAAGCAGAGATTGAAGCAATTATGGATGATGTAAGAGAGAATGACCAGTGTATGTTTTATGTTGGTGTGACTATCATTCTTATGGCAGATTCGAAGAAGGAACTTGAGAGCATCACAGAAACGGTTGAGACAATCGGAAAGAGAAACAGCTGTACAATAGATGTTCATTTTATGAAGCAGAGAGAGGCATTAAATACTGCATTACCTATTGGAGTAAGACAGGTTGAGACAATGAGAACCATGCTTACACAGTCGCTTGCAGTGTTAATGCCTTTTAATGTGCAGGAGCTTAATGACATTGGCGGCAATTATTATGGGATTAATCAGGTCAGTAAAAATATCAATGTTGGAAACAGAAAGAAGCTGATTAATGGAAATGGTTTCGTATTTGGAGTGCCCGGCTCCGGCAAATCATTTTTCTGTAAAATGGAAATGGGTTCGGTATTCTTATCCGGCGATGATGAGATAATCGTAATAGATCCTCAAAATGAGTATTTTGATGTTGCAGAGAAATATGGTGGAACAGTAATCAATATGTCAACCTATACGGATAACTTTGTAAATCCATTGGAGATGGATGTGTGGAATCTTGATCCGAATGATACAAAAGGCTGGATTAGAGAAAAAGGTGAATTTATGCTTGGTCTGTGTGAACAGTGTTTTGGTGATTCACTTAACTCACGCCAGAAGTCAATCATTGACAGATGCGTGAGAAAAATGTATGTGGACATAGCAAGGGCAAGAGAAAAGTATGTGCCGGTAATGAGTGACTTCTATGAGTTATTAAATGCACAGCCTGAAGAGGAAGCAAAGGAAATAGCATTATCACTTGAACTATTTGTAAATGGTTCGCTTAATATATTCAATCACCAGACAAATGTGGATGTTGACAACAGATTTGTGGTATATGGAATTAGAGACCTGGGTGCAGAACTCAGTCCGATTACAATGCTTGTAATGATGGAGGCAATTCAGTCAAGAATTATAGAAAATGGTAAGAGAGGTAAGGCAACATGGCTATATATAGATGAATTTCATGTCTTACTTAATTCTGAATATTCTGCAAAATATCTGCAGCAGCTTTGGAAGAAAGTAAGAAAACAGGGTGGTCTGTGTACTGGAATTACTCAGAATGTTGTCGACCTTTTGCAGAATTATACAGCTACAACAATGCTTGCAAACAGTGAGTTTGTAGCATTACTTAAGCAGGCAAACACAGACAGTTCCAAGATGGCAGAGGTTATAGGAGTGTCAGATGCACAGCTTAGATTTGTAACCAATACTCAGAGTGGTATGGGACTGATTAAGTGCGGTTCTGTAATTGTTCCGTTTGATAACCAGATAAGTAAGGATACGGGGCTGTATAAGCTTTATAATACTAATATCCATGAGATAATTGAGAATTCTAAGAAGAAAAAGCAGAAGGAAATAAGTTAATATGGTAAATAATGTCTTTATGATGTAAGATATAAAGTGTGCAGGATGCGGATGTGTCCTGCATACAAAAGTAGTATTTATTAATTTGACAAATCGGGATTTGTCGTTCACTATATCTTTTCCGTTCAACTTTTCCCATTACCTCCCTTTTAGTAGATCAGAATAACTGGCTAAATTGAAACAGAGATATGATTTGTATTCAACTAAACATAAGAAAGAGTGATAGGTATGATAAAATTTATTTCATGGAATATTGATTCGATTAATGCGGCACTGACATCTGGTTCAGCAAGAGCAGTATTATCAAGGAATGTTCTGGATACAATTAAAAACGAGAATCCGGATATAATTGCTATACAGGAGACAAAGTTACCTGCAAGCGGTCCTTCAAAGAAACACTTGGAAGGACTGGAAAAATATTTTCCAGGATATGATATTGAGTGGGTAAGTTCATTGCCACCAGCCAGAAAAGGCTATGCCGGCACAATGGTTTTGTATAAGAGTGGCTTTGAGACCAGAAAGTCCAGCCCCAGAATTGACGCACCGGATACAATGGATGATGAGGGAAGATTGCTTACAATAGAGTTTGAGGATTTCTATTTTGTTAATGTTTATACTCCAAATGCGGGTGATGGCTTAAAGCGTCTCAAGGATAGACAGGAATGGGACATACAGTATGCGAATTATCTAAGCGAGCTGGACAAGAATAAACCAGTCATAGCATGTGGAGACTTCAATGTGGCTCATGAGGAAATAGACCTGGCTAATCCGGCTGCTAATCATATGTCAGCTGGATTTACAGATGAGGAGAGAGAGGGATTTACCAATCTTTTGTCAAAGGGATTTGTAGATACATTTCGATACATACATGGTGATGTAAAGGGCAGATATTCATGGTGGGCACAGAGGGTTAAGACCAGTAAGATTAATAATTCCGGATGGAGAATTGATTATTTCCTGGTAAGTGATCGTATCAAGGACAAAATCATAAACTCTGATATGCTTGATTCAGGAGAAAGGCAGGATCATGCACCACTTATTCTTGAAATGGATTTGCTTGGTTAAGCAGAAGAGCTAAGGTAATTCACCAATTTTTTAAAAGGAGCTGATGGCGATAGGAACAGATCACATTCAAAATCAAAATATTAGGTTGTAAATTTATATTCTGTTATCGCACGGGGAGGTAAAAAATGATTGATAAGAATACTAGAAATTGTAATGTTGTGAAAAGAGTTGTAAATATCATTGTTTCAATTATAGCAATAATAATTTGGGTAGTGTCAAGTGACTTATGAAAAAACAGAGCTAAAGAAAAAGACTCAATTGAACCTTGAAAATTGCAGATATTTAATCTTTTGATGAGTGACGCCACC
>CAMHLZ010000061.1 GCA_946186125.1 uncultured Lachnospira sp.
AAAAGATACCGGCAGAAGTATTCGCCCTTGAAAAAGAATATCTCCTGCCAGTACCTACGTACAGTTTCACCACTGCTGATAAAAGTATAACCTATCAGGTTCGAAAAGACAACATCGTTTTGTATAAAGGTAATCGTTACAGAGTGCCGAAAGGCACCTATTGCCCCGGCAAAAAAGTATATATGGTTATTGAAAATGATAAGATATCCATTACCGATTGTCTTACAGGAGAAATATATGCTACCCATCCTTTGTGTCATGAAAAAGGGATGCTGATTGGTCAAAAACGTACTGACCGGGATAAAAGCAAAAGCCTTCTGGAACAGGAACGTCTGGTAGAAGAATTGTTTGAAAATGATGAACTGGTAAGGCCTTTCCTGCAACATATCCACGAGGCAAAACCCCGATACTATCGTGATCAGTTGGGAGTTATCCGCAGGCTGTTTGAAGAATGGAACGCAGAGGCTGTTAAAAGAGGTCTTAGATACTGCACAGAAAAGGAACTTTATTCAGCCAGTGATTTAAAGTCCAGCATTATTTATCTGGAACAAATACTTTCAGAAAAGACAAAAGAAAAAAAGAATGCAAGACCGACACTTCCCAATAAATATCAAGGAAATCGTGTAGAAGTCAGAGATTTAAGCGTCTATGAAGAAGCAATGGGAAGGGGTGTTGTAAATGGATAATCTACAGGAAATAAAGGCATATGCTACAACGTTAAGCCTTGTGCATACAAAGAATGAATTAGAGCAACTAATTCATGAAGCTGAAAGCAAAGAGATAAGTTATACAGAGTTTTTATGTAAGGTTCTTGGTAGCGAAATTAAACATCGCCAGGACAAAGCAAAAGAACGAAGAATAAAGGAGGCTGGTTTTCCATATCCGAAATATTTGAAGGATTTCGATTTGAATTTTTGTCAGTCCATAACCCGGAAACAGCTGAATCAGTTGTCAGAGCTTAACTGGATCGACGGCATTTACAACTTAATACTTTCCGGACCACCGGGAGTCGGCAAAACGCATCTGGCAATAGCACTTGGTTATCAGGCGTGTGAAAACGGATATCGTGTCAGCTATACAACTATGCAGTCTCTTATGCAGGTACTTAGAACCTGCGAAATAGATCGCCGCAGCAAAGCAAAGATGAACCGGATATACAAATCAAATCTGTTGGTGGTGGATGAAGTCGGCTATCTGCCAATCACATCAACGGAAGGAAATCTGTTCTTCCAGTTGATATCAGAGTTACAGGAACAGACATCCATAATCATTACAACGAATAAAGGATTTGAAGAATGGGCGGAATTTCTGGATGATGCAGCACTAGCAACTGCAATCCTTGACCGTTTGTCTTATCGATGTGACCGCATTCAAATGTCCGGGAAAAGTTACCGGTTAGAAAATCGAAAATCATTTTTGAATAAAGGAGACCTAGCAGATGAAATTTAATAAACATTTACCAAAAGAAACACAGGAAATGTTAGAAAAACAATACAAAGAATATATAAAGACTACCCAAATGACAAAAAAGGAACAACGTGCAGTTCGTGAATGGGTAAAAGACGGTCACAGCGTATATGATAATCCCAGTGGAGCATGGTATGACGGACGGGTACCGGTAGAATTCCTGTCAGTTTACCGAGATGAAGAATATATCAGACAACATACAAAAGGAATGAATTCTGAAGATGCAAGAAGGTTTGCATTGGAATACTATGGTTGGTCTGATGAGGAAGAATTACCTGTACAATGTGAAGAAGTAGAATTAGGATTTCATTTTCAGATAAACGAAAACGAAGAGTTACCATTTCAATAAACAACACTCCCACGGAGCAATCCGTGGGGAATAAAAAATATGGAAAATAAAATGCCGGTAATTATGGAAAAATAATTGCCCAAATTTATGGAAAAGTACTTGCCATTTACAGAAAGATACCACATGTAATATGGGATGCAAAATTACCCCGTGTTTTTTCTGTGGTTTTGGGATTATATAATATAATTTTAGTAATATGCTTTGAAATGAATTTAAGTATGACTTTATTTATAATAGATTTAATTCTATATAGGTTGCTTGACTTAGGCTTTTTAATAATAAAGTTAAAAAAAGATGAAAAAGGAAAAATAAAGTATTTCCAAATTGGTGGATGTTCCGTTTTTGTTGTTTTAGCAATGATTATGGCTTGCTTTGATTTGAATGAGATATATTCTGGCATAATGATTTTGGCCGGTATGATGATGGTGATTTCTACTCCTTTTCAGGAAATGAGGTAAATTCGCAAAATCAGTAACATAAAGTAAGGAAGATGTATAAAAAGTTATCTTGTAATTGGAGGTGCAATAATATATGCATCTGTTAGTTATATAATATTTTATTATAAAATGATGGCATATATCTAAAGTAAGAAATAGGAGTGTTTTCATGAAAATAGAAAAAAATATAAGTGAAATATGCTGGATGCCTATAAGTTCTTTTTTTAGGAATTATAGTCGGCATAGTAGTTGCAAATTATATACATAAAAATATAGGAATTGGAATTGCATTAGGGTGGTCAATAGGATTTTTTATAGGGGCATTGATTTCTTTTTTGGTTTATAAAATTAAAAGCAAAGCAGATAATTGACGGAATAAAATTTAGAAGGAAGGTTTTTAGAATGTGGAAAAAGAATTATTATAAAAGGCTTATTATTGGAAGTGTACTTTTTGGAATTATTGTATTTGGAGATGAAGTATATAATGGAACTTGGAATTGGTCAGGATTCTTATGGGTTGCATATGGTGCAGTAGGATATGCTGTATTGTATCATATATTGTTTGCGAGGTTTATTGCAAAGGATGATTCTGAGAAAAATTCGTAAAAAAGTGATTTTAAGATATGAAAATATAAGATGATGTGATGGAGGTATAGATGAAGATTAGAAAAATATATAAAATAAACATATTATGTGCTGCTTTGTATTTAATAATTGTTTTAGCAACGCCTATTTTAGCGTACTTTTTAGATGCAATAAATTCATATAACATATTATTAAGGACTATACTATGTTTTGTGTTTTCAGTATTAATGCTGTTTATAAGTGTTGGAAATTATAAAAATGGGAAAAGTTTTTTTAATAAAAATATAAAATCAGAAATAATAAAAGTTTTAATAACCTTTTATTATATATGTATTTTTATTTCAGGCATTCTATACATTTATGAATCAGTAACACCGTATAAAGCAAATGGTGCATATATTATGGTGGCAGCTTCAACAATGATATTAAATGTAGTATATCGTTCAATTAAACAAAATGAAGAATAAAACAAAGGATTATTATTATGTATTATTGTGTAAAACAACATGACATCACGGACTGCGGTGCAGCCTGCCTTGCAACAATATGCAAGCAAAATGGCTATAAGATAGGCATTACAAAGATACGTGAAGTCGCAGGAACAGATAAACAGGGAACAAATGCATTCGGTGTGATAAAAGCTGCAGAGCAACTGGGATTTAGTGCCAAAGGTGTAAAGGGAAATAAGGAAGCTTTCTTTTCAGAGTTTCCATTGCCATGCATTGCACATGTTATTGTAAACGGCAACCTGTTGCACTATGTGGTTATACATAAAATTACCAAAAAAAAGGTAGTTATAGCTGATCCGGGTGTGGGTATAGTAAAACTTACACCGGAAGAATTTTTTGGAGAAATCTATGAAGAAGGAAAGCCGCCAAAGTACCAGTGGAGTGGTGTTTTAATTTTGCTGGTTAAAAATGAAACATTCAAAAAGGGAGATGAAACAAAGGGGTTATTTGCCCGGTTTTTACATTTGTTAGTACCGCAGAAAAAATTATTATTACATATTTTCGTGGCGTCTTTGTTATATACCATTTTAGGTATTCTTGGAGCTTTTTATTTCAAGGAGATGATAGACAGCGTTTTGCCGGATGGACTTAGAAAGACCTTGATGACGTTATCCATAGGGGTAATTTTACTGAATATATTTAAGGTGCTTCTTAATGCATTTCGTTCACATTTGCTGTTGTATCTAAGCCAGAAACTTGATATAGCATTACTTCTCGGATATTATCGTCATGTCATTGAACTGCCAATGAATTTTTTTGGAACGAGAAAAGTCGGTGAAATCATATCAAGGTTTAATGATGCAGGTAAGGTAAGAGATGCAATATCAGGAGCGACTCTTACAATTATGATAGATACACTTATGGCGGTTGCAGGAGCGATAATTCTGTATTTACAGAACCCGAAGTTATTTGGAATTACGATAATTATAGTTGTAATGTACGGCATTATAGTTGTATGTTTTCATAAGTGGTATGAAAAACTGAACAGAAAACAGATGGAGGACAATGCTGAACTTACTTCATATATGGTAGAGTCGCTAAATGGTATCCAGACAGTAAAGGCGTACAACGCAGAGAGAAAGGCCAATGGCGAAACAGAGATTAAGTTTGTAAAACTGCTTAGAAGTATATTTGATTTGACGTGGGTCAGTAACCTGCAGGCTTCCTTGAAAATATTCGTGGAACTTGTAGGCGGAGTTGTAATTCTCTGGGTTGGGGGCATAAGTGTTATCAATGGTGAAATGACCATTGGTGCATTGATTACATTTAACTCATTGCTGGCATATTTTCTTGATCCGGTAAAGAATCTGATTGATTTACAGCCACAAATGCAGACTGCCGTAGTTGCAGCAGACCGTTTAGGAGAAATATTGGATTTAGAGGCGGAAAAAACAGAAAATGAATATCGTAAACTGGCACCGGAGGGCTTATCAGGAGATATAAAAATAGAAAATTTAAATTTCAGGTATGGAACCAGAAGATTGGTGTTGGAAGATATAAATCTTGATATAAAACAGGGACAGAAAGTCGCATTTGTAGGAGAAAGCGGTTCGGGAAAAACAACTTTATCGAAGCTTTTGCTGAATTTTTATAAACCTGAGAATGGAAACATACTCATAGGAGGTAATAACATTCAGGATATCAGGCTGGATTGTTTAAGAGACAGAATTGCGTACATTCCACAGGAAACATTTTTGTTCAGCGGTTCTATATTTGAGAATTTAACATTAGGATTAGACAATGCTACAATGGACGATATCATAGAGGCATCCAAGATGGCTCAGGCACATGATTTTATTAACGAATTGCCACTTCGTTATGAGACAAGACTGGAAGAAAATGGTACGAATCTTTCCGGCGGTCAGCGGCAGAGACTTGCAATAGCAAGAGCTATGCTTAAAAAACCGGATATTCTGATAATGGACGAAGCAACGAGCAATCTGGATGCTATAACAGAGCGTGCACTGGACAGAACAATACATGAATTTGCAAAAGACATGACTACTATATTCATTGCACACCGTTTGAGTACAATAAAGAATTGTGACAAAATATATGTTATGGATAAAGGAAGAATAGTTGAACAGGGAACACACAGGGAACTTATTGCCCTCGGAGGCAAATATGCTTTTCTTGTAAAACAGCAGTCGCTTGAAGAAAATACATTTACGGAAGGTGGAGATGCAATATGAATCCAATAATTATAGACATGAAAGATATGAGTGACAGCACGGAAGTATACACATCAAAACCCAACAGATTTCTTGTGTATACCATATATCTGATTTTAATTATTCTGGTAACAGCTGTTATATGGATGAGTTTGTCTAAAATGGATATTGTGGTAAAAAGTAATGGAGTTTTTAAAGGCAGCACCGCAGTGTATGAAATCAGCAGCGGTGTTACCGGAAGTGTAAAAGAAAACTATGTAGAAAATGGACAATATGTAAAGGAAGGTGATGTTTTATATCTTCTTAATATTGAAGAACTCTCCGAAACAATCATACGCTATCAGGATGAACTTGAAGCATCAAAAAACAGGCTTCTCATGCTGTCCGCATATGAAAAAAGCCTCGATGGCGGCAGGGGGGAATTGGATGCATGTGCGGATAATCCATACTATAAAGAGTTTGTAAACAGACGTGAGCTTCTCTATGCAAATGTCAGTATAAATGAAAACGATACAGAAGGGCAGGCAGACATTTATCAGGGGAGTGTGGATTCGATATCAGATGCCATTTCAAATTACAATGATAAAATAGGTAAACTTAACACTGTAAAAGAGTGCATAATATCGAGAAATAATACTTTTGATGCAAACGAAAGTGTTTATTTCAGTATGGTAAACAGCTATATTGTTTCGTATAATTATCAGGCATTGCAATATGATAATAAAATATCTGAATGTCAAAGACAGATAGATGAATTAGATGAACAGATTAAAAGTATGGAAAATGATTCAAAAAAAGATGATGAAATCGTAAATATGAAAGACGGAGTTGCCTTGAACACGGTAGATGTTGAAGAGTTGAAGAAACAGAAAGATACATTGACAGCATCCTGTGATTCTGTAAATACTGAAAAAACTCAGGCGTTAATGAATTTGGAACTACAGCAGATAACAACTATAGAACAACAGATTTCAGGATATAATGATTCAATTATGTCACTTAAGACAAGTCTTACATCTTCAAAGCTGCAATTAGATGCGGTAACCGGAACAGATAATAAGGCAAAGGAATCAGTCGCAATACTTACAGAAAAGGGGAATATAGCTAATGAAATATTAAGCTATGAGGAAAAACAAAAGGAATGTGAAAACTATTTAAAGAGCTATGATATCAGAAATGATAATTGTGAAATAAAGGCAAATGCCTCAGGATATTTTTATACGTCACAGGATTTAAAAAGTGGAAGTTTTGTTCAGGAGGGAACAGCCATAGGTAATATATACCCGGAGACAGAGTCAAAGTATTATGCGGAAATATATGTTGAAAATTCAGATATTGCAAAGATAAAAGAAGGACAGGAAGTGAAGTTTGAGATTTCAGCATATCCATCCGGTGAATATGGGTACTTTGAAGGAACTGTAGAAAACATAGCCAAGGATATATCAGTTGACCAAAATACCGGCTATGCTTACTACATTGTGAAAGTAAAATGCAATAATATGACATTGAAAGAAAAAGACGGGGCGGATGCAACTCTTATTAACGGAATGGCATGTCAGGCAAAAATAGTTACAGATGAAAAAAATATCATGGAATATCTGCTGGAAAAAATAGATTTGGTGGATTAGGTTGTAGAGCGAAAAATAAAAAACTACATTTTTGAAAGCTATGTATTGAATAGTATGTATGTACAGTGGTATAATAACTACAGTTTCGAAAGATAAAAAAAATTACAGTTTCGAAAGTGGAGGATAAAATGAATAAAATAATAAGAAAAAAATATTTAGACAGGATTAAAGGGTTAAAAGACACTCCGGATATTAAGATTATTACAGGGATAAGGAGATCGGGAAAGTCTATTCTAATGCAGGATTATGTCGAATTTCTAAAAGAAGAATTTAAAGATACTAATATTATATTTGTTGATTTTATGGATTTGGAATTTGAAGATATAAAAGAGTATCATGCATTACACAAGTATATTGAAGAACGTTATGATGACAAAAAGAAAAATTATGTATTTGTGGATGAAGTGCAGTTATGCCTTGATTTTGAATTAGCAATAAATAGTCTTCATTCAAAAAAAAAGTATGATATTTATATAACAGGGTCAAATGCTTTTCTGTTAAGTGCCGATTTGGCAACATTGTTTACCGGAAGATATATTGAGATTCATGTGTTCCCCTTTAGTTTTCAAGAATTTTGTGATTATTATGATGAAGAAAACGATAAGGACAAATTGTTTGAGGAATATTATATGAAGGGAGGTTTGTCAGGCTCATATTCATATAGTAATGAATTGGACAGAACAACATATATTAGGGAAGTATATGAAACGATTGTAAATAGGGACTTAGTCCAAAAATATAATTTGGTTGATACGCAGGTGCTTCGCCAATTGAGCGAGTTTTTAATGGACAACATCAGTAATCTTACATCACCAAATAAGATTACCGATATTATAAAAGCAAATAAAGTATCGACAAATCATGTGACAATTGGAAAGTATATAAAATATTTATGTATGGCGTTTGTTTTCTATGATATAAAAAGATATGACATCAGAGGAAAAAAATACTTAGAAACATCAGATAAATTCTATATGTGTGACACTGGTATGCGATATGCAATATTAGGAACAAGAAATATGGACTATGGGCGTGTATTTGAAAATATAGTTTGTATTGAACTTTTAAGAAGAGGTTATGATGTATATGTTGGAAAATTATATCAGAAAGAAATAGATTTTGTTGCTCAACGTGGAAGCGAAAAGATATATATTCAAGTCAGTGATGACATATCAAACCAAGAGACCTTCAAAAGGGAGTATATACCATTATTACAGATAAAGGATGCTTTTCCTAAAATAATAATTGCAAGAACAAAGCACCCTAAATACACATATGAGGGAATTTGTATTTATGACATAGTGGAATGGTTATTACAACAATAAATACTAAATATAAAACAATGGTGCTGTCTTTTTAAATTAGGTGACAGCACCGTTATTTTTCATTCCAAATCATCACCGTCAAGCGTAAGTGCATCAAGAGACATCTTCATGACTTTTTCAACCTCATCTTCAGGAAGAGACAGATAATCCGAAAGCTCTGAAAGTGTAGGCTGTCTTTCTAAATCTTCTGCCAGTTGGACTGCGGCATGATCGAGAGCATTGGCACGGTCAGCGGCATGTTTTCCGACACGCTCGGCAGAATTTTGCTCATCAATGGCATCCTTTATTGCGTTATGAATATATGATTTTAGATGAGAATGAAATTCGTCTATATCATTAGCACCTTTATAATTAAGTATTCCCTCAATAAGACCGAGATTTCCCTCCTGGATTAAATCACCGGTTGTAACCGGTTCGCCGGAATATTCCGGGATGATGTCCATTACAAGATGCAGATTTTTTTCTGAAATCTCATTAAACACATCTTCACCGTTAAGAAACCTTTCAAGCAGAAGGGCATGTTCCTCTCTGCCGGCAGTCTCAATCGAAGAAAGTTCACTTTTGTACATTTCTACAAATTTTTTTTCTAAAAGGCTGTCAGCTCCGGATTGTTGTTTAGACGAATTATTATCGATGTATTCAGTTATGCTGATTTTGTTTTCAGCAAGATATTTAAATATATGATTATACAGACTTTCATCTTCTATGATTCCGTTAAATGCATTGTGAATTTCATCCATAGTCAAAGTATTTGACTTTTCAGCAGCAAGTTCTACAAGATTTGATAATGCTTTGTTAAATTCTAATTTTCTATCCATTCTAAACCTCCATTCCGAGCACTGTAGTGCGAGATAATTCTCGCATCATGGGCTATTTGGGCTCGGTACAAATAGCCGTGTGAAAAATCATGTATGATTTTTTACACTATCTACTATTTAATATATATTTATTTAGAAAGAATTGCAACATCTAAAAAGATTAGATATAATATGAAGTGTTGCCGGATGTAAATACGGCAGCAGTCTTATAAAAAAATGTGGAAGAGGCAAAATGATGGATGAGAATATAAAACCTGAGCAGGAGCAAAGTATAAATGAAGAGAGCGAAAAACCTGAGCAGGAGCAAAGTATAAATGAAGAGAGCGAAAAACCTGAGCAGGAACAAAGTATAAATGAAGAGAGCGAAAAACCTGAACAGGAACAAAGTATAAATGAAGAGAGCGAAAAACCTGAACAGGTCAACACCACAGGAAAAAAAACGTTCTCAAAAAAGATAACTGCATTAGTAATAGATGGATTAAAGACAGTTGCATTGTTAGGAGCATGTGCAGGTCTGGGTGTATTTTGTGCAGTAGGAAACAGGGCGGGTTCGCCGGATAAATATGCTGAAAAATACTTCAAATATTATGCAAGTAATAATTATACTAAAATGTATGAAATGGTATCGTGTAAAGAAGACTATTTTATAAATGAAGAATATTTTGAATATAAGTATGAATCCGAGAAACATCCCGGAGGAATAAAAAAGTATAAGTTTGGAAAAGGAAAAACTAAAGGAAAGAATGTATCCTACAAAGTTACATTTACCACCGGAGGCGGAATCGAAGACGATATGCAAATCGTTTTGAAAAAACAGGCAAAAAAAGTATATGGATTTTTCCCTACCTGGAAAGTAGATATCGAAAACGAGATAGCCCATGACTGTTCAGTAGGTGTGACAGAGGGATTAAAAGGATACTTAGATCATGTATCATTAGAAGAGTGCAAAAACGGAACTTCGGAAGACGGTACAATGCACTACTATTTTATAAATAGAATTTTTAAGGGAGATCATGTTCTGTTTTTGAATCAGGATAATCTTACTTCATATACATTTAGTGAGAATATTTCAGACTCAGGAGAGCAGATGATAATAAATTCATCTATGCTTGAACTTCCTGAAGACGACAAAAAAGCAATGTATGATTATTCAAAACTGCTCTTAAGCTCAATGTATGGATATGCGATGGATGGTGTTACTTCATATGACGACATTTCATATATGTTTTACAATGATGAAGAGACACAGCAAAGATGCAGAAATTGTTTTGACACTTTGAGGGCGGATACCGTACATGAAGACGGTTCATTGTTGAAACAGATAAATATCAATAATGTGTCGGTGGCACTTTCGGATTATAAATATCCGTCAGATGCTTTGGTGAGTGTGGCATATACATATTCTTACATTGCAAGGACAGGAAGAACAAGTATCAGTGGAATTACGCAGGAATATGATGGAATGGGAACATCTATGGCGCTCGTTCGTTATAAATATATAGATGGTGCATGGAAGGTAACGGATATAATGATGCCGTGTGCAGATTACTCGCAAAAGTAGAAAGGGAATGGTTGAAAATATGGATGAGAAGAGAGTAATGGCGTATTTTAATGCTAAGATAGAAGAATTAAAAGTACAAAATCTGGAGAATGCTAAGTTTTTAAGGGGAATCAGCAGAAGAATTGAAAATGAATTGGCATTGATACGCGAAGAAAACCAGGATGAGATGTCTGATGAATCAACAATCATTGAAGGTTTGGAAAGATTGGAAAAGATTGTAGCAGAAATAGATAATTCCGTCACGGGGAAGGTTGAAAAATATGGTAAAGACAACACTGACAGAGTTATAGAAGACTTGGAGAATGTAGGAGAAGAATGTATCGAAAAACTTGTAGAAGAGATGGAGAGAATCGATACAGACAGTACACAGAAAATTATTGAGGAGATAGAAAAACATGACTCCGGAAAAAATGATAATGTAACGGATGCTTTCGAAAGAATAAGCGTCGAAAACACAGACAGGATAATAGGTGAAATCCAGAAAATCAATACGGAAAACGTAGAGAGACAAAATGCCGAAAACACAGACAGGATAATAGGCGAAATCCAGAAAATCAATACGGAAAACGTAGAGAGACAAAATGCCGAAAACACAGACAGGATAATAGGTGAAATCCAAAAAATCAATACGGAAAACGTAGAGAGACAAAATGTCGAAAACACAGACAGGATAATAGGTGAAATCCAAAAAATCAATACGGAAAACGTAGAGAGACAAAATGCCGAAAACACAGAGATAATACTTGGCACGATTGAAAGAGCAGTTGAGAACAGCAACATTAAGATACTGAATGGCTTAGGTAAACTTGACACAAACGAGATATTGAAAGAGTTATCAAATATAGAGGCACTTATATCAGCCAATAATGCTAATGATGTTATTTTTGAAATAAATGCCTTAAGGAGCCAGATACAGGCGTCTTCATCTGATACAATTCTTACAAGAGTTGAGCGGAAAATTGATGCTGTATCAGGTAATGACAGTGCCTACAGACTTAACGAAATAAAATCAATTTTGGAGGCGGGTTCAGTCAAGACGGATGATATACAGTCAAAGATAGAGAGAGTATCTTCAATGCCTATGATGGTAAAATCCGTGATACAGTCAGAAAATGAGAAGAACTTTAAAGAGTTTGATTCGCACGTATCAGACATGAATGTATTGCTTGGTAAAAAAGTTGAAGGCTTAAGGATACTAGTTGGAATAAGCCTGTGGATGTCGATAATGTCAGTGGCATTGATGATTGCAAATATGTTGGGACTTATATAAGTTACAATTGTTTGCATTTTGATAAATCGTCCTTATTAAGCGGATGATTGCTGTAGCGCGCAACAATATAGATTTCAGATAACTCATCAACCGGAGTGTTTTTGATATCTTTAGCCATGGTTGATATTTCATCCGGCGTGTTGCTTTGCTTTAGTATAAAGCGCGTGTCCTGTAAAGAATTAATTTTCTTAAAATATAAGCGTCTGATTTTATCGTTAACAGATGTGGATTTAAAAAGCTCTGAAAAGCTAGTCTTTTTAAGAGCTTTTTTGATTTGAATTTTATCAGTGTCTATATTCTTTACTTCATCCTCAGGTGTCAGATTGCGATATAAATGATCTTTGAAAAAGTGATACAAAGAATATACAATACCCGAAAAGATTGCGATATATATTACTATTTGAAAAATTAAAAAGATGGCATCAGCAACGGGGTTGTCATTAGATTCTATTTGTTCAAAAGCCGCATTTTCATTAAGAGAAGGCAGATGCGCAGTCTCGCTGCCTGACTGGGGTTCTCTTTTGGTAATCATAAGTGATAAAAGTGATATTATCATGCGGAGTACGAATTTTAACCCTTTTCCTATGAAATTAAATGAGTTTTCTGATAAAACAAGTGACAATCCGGCAATAACCAGAATTATAAATATCAGAAAAAGCCCCACTAAAGCAGAATTGAGCGAGTATATATTACTTGAGTAATGTTTGTTTGCAACTTCTGCACTGTGAAGATTCAGAATAATTTTGTCATAATACCGGTTAAGCAAAGAGAGAGAAAAAAATAATACACCTGCAATATAAACGTATGTAGTCAGATTGTGCGACAACGCATAAAAACTGTGAATCAAAATCAAAACGTATAATATAAGCGTTTCCTGTGGTAGTGATATGCTGTGAATTACATTCATAGTATCATTTTTAATCCAGTATTGAATTGAGTTTATAAAAATATAAGAAATAATAATACCTAATATAATTTTGTCGGCAACAGAAATATAGGACGTAAAAAATATACCAAATGAAATAAGATGTATAAAAATGTATAATATAAAATTTTTAATAAAAATCCGGGACAGGGTATCTGTGGTTAAAACAAATAAGCAAACGGCAAGTCCCGGTACGCTGAAACCTGAAAAATCAGGAGTAAGACTCCGCAAATAAAGATATATCACTGAGAATGTCAGAAATGTTCCCAATGATGAAGTTATATCATGAAGATAATAATATTTCTTTTCCATATGCCAGTCCTCCTAATATACATTCCATTTTATCATGTCTTTGGCTTCTTCTGAAACAGGGGAAGAAGCATATTCCGGTACAATTAAATAACAGCTTAATTGAAGAGTTTTAAGATGTCCGTAATAATCCAGCAGTTCTTTGTGGCGGTTGTTTGAAATAAAAATATAGTATGAATTTTTATTTGGTTTTTTCATTGCATTTTTAATAACGTATATAAAGTTATCGGGTTCTGAATCCGTATCAATGCGGGAAAGAGACCTGTCAATAGATGCCATATGCTCAATTCCACGGCCACTTTCATTGTAAACACGCTTTCTGGTAAATTTATCTGTTCCATTTGTCTCCAGACCTACGGGAATTCCTAAATTAATAAAATTAAGCGAAAGTGAACTTGCAATTCTTATGCTGTTTTCAATAATCTTTTCATTTTTAGTATAAATATGCGTTTCAAGATTTAAAAAAATATATACCTCCTGAGAGGATGTCATATGGTAGGTATTCACATGAAGATTACCGGTTCTTGCTGAGGCTTTCCAATTAATATTTTGCATGCTGTCATATGGCATATACTCCCGTATACCTCGAAATTCAAAAGGATCTTCAATAAGTGTTTTCATTGTGGCGATATTTCCGGTTATGGTATTAAAAGGCACCTGAAATTGGGAAATATCAATTTTTGCAGGATATACATGAAGGATACAGGTGTTTTTAATTTTTGAGTGGAATGTTTTCTGTAAAAATAAATCACCTGATACAATATTTGTATCGTTTAAAGAGTAGCATCCACGTTTACTGCACACAAAAGGAAGACGTCTCGTAATTATCTGATGTCCCATGATTGAAAAAATATCATCTCTGTAATAATAATCTGTAACAGAAGAGTTTTCTTCGTGTTTGAAGAGAAATGATTTTGGTGTGTTAAATTTAACATGTAATATAGGGATGGGAATCAATTTATTGTTGGTAATTATTTCGGTCAATGTATTGATTTCGCCCTCAGTGCAATTATCTTTTTCGTAAGAAATCCTGATATCAAGATTTTTATTCCACATTTTTTTATATATAAATCCTTGTGCCTGATAAAGTAAAATAGCACAAAGTACAGTTGTCAGCAATAACATATTTTAAAGCCTCCTTTCTCCGGTTTGTCTTAACCTCCGGCTGACCTGGCTATTCATACATTTTTAGCTTTTCCATAGCTCATTTGACAATACTACATCTCATACGTTTACCTGTTTGTCCAGTTTTCGGTTGGAGCCGGTACAGCATCTATAATGGATGCAATAACAGACTGTCTGCCGGTATAGTCAGATGTATTAGTGTAGGATGTAATTCTGTGAGCCAGTACCGGGATGGCAAGCTTTTTCACATCATCGGCACTTACAAAATCTCTTCCGTTTATTGCTGCATATGCCTGTGAACATCTTAACAGAGCCAGAGTACCTCTAGGACTTACTCCGGAAATTATGGCTGTATTATTTCTGGTTGCCATAGTGATTTCGGCAATGTATTCCATAATCACAGGATGAACATAGACATTTTTTATAGCCATACGCATAAGTGTAATATCATCTTTTGTGCATACAGGAGAAATGGATTCCAACGGATTGTCATTAATAAAACGTTCCATTATAAGAAGTTCTTCTTCTTTTGATGGAAGTCCGAGACTAATCTGCATCATAAACCTGTCAAGTTCAGCTTCGGGAAGTGGAAATGTACCGGCCGTTTCAATAGGATTTTCGGTCGCTATGACAAGAAACGGCTGTTCAAGCGGCATTGTATTTCCATCCACAGTTACCTGGTTTTCCTCCATACATTCAAGGAGACCGGACTGTGTCCTGGGAGTTGCACGGTTGATTTCATCAGCAAGAAGAATATTAGTAAATATCGGTCCCGGAACAAATTCAAAACTGTGAGTCTGCTGATTGAAAATATTTAGTCCGGTAATATCCGCAGGCAATAAATCCGGTGTGAACTGAATTCTGTGAAAATCACCGTCAATTGATTTGGCAAGGGATTTTGCCAACATAGTTTTTCCGGTTCCCGGAACATCCTCCAGAAGAACGTGACCACCGGCAATGGCTACGGTAAGAATAAAGTCAATAGCTTCAGATTTTCCAATCATAATTTTTTTTATGTTATTCTTTATTTTTGTTGTAATATTTTGTATTTCAGGTATTGTCATAGCGTCACTCCATTCGTAATCTGTTATGTATTATTATAATATAAATAAACAAATATATCTAATAAAAAAGTATATATTATATTGTATTTTATTAAATTTGTGATTTGATGTAACTTGACATATACAGAACTCATAGTATAAAATATGCTCTGATATAGTCGGTATCATATGGTGAGTGCATATATGAAACAGATTACAGGCTGAAACCTTTTGGCTGCAGCCTTTTTGTAAGTTTATAAGAAAGGAAAAAATGAGATGAATTTTAAGAAAACAGTAGTCATTATTCTATGTATATGTATATTTTTAACCTTTTTTAGCAAGAAGTCCCTCACCTCTAAGGCGGGGGATGAATTGCGTCCATAACCGAAAATACACTTGACAACGAACGAATAATGTAGCTGAATATATTCAGTCGAATATATTATAGGAGTCGAAAAAATAATGGAATTAGACAGTAATGCACATTCAGTATTCTTGCTGAACTATCATCTTGTACTTGTGGTCGAGTATCGCAAACAAGTGTTTGATTATGACATATCAAACAGAGCAAAAGAGATTTTTGAGTATATTGCTCTGAATTACAACATCACTTTGGAAGAATGGAATCACGATAAAGACCATGTTCACATTCTATTCAAGGCACATCCGAATACAGAGATAAGCAAATTCATAAATGCCTACAAAAGTGCAAGCAGCAGACTTTTGAAGAAGGAATTTCCTCAAATACGGCGGAAGTTATGGAAAGAATACTTTTGGAGTCAAAGTTTTTGCTTGCTCACAACAGGCAGCGCACCAATACAAGTAATTAAGAAATACATTGAAAATCAAGGGCAAAAAGACAGAAATATGAGGCAAAACAGAAAAAAGATGAAACAGAACTGATTTCTGATATTACAGAAA
>CAMHLZ010000062.1 GCA_946186125.1 uncultured Lachnospira sp.
ATTTACTCATAATTTAAAATCTCCTTATAATGTTTATACTTCATTCTATCAACAAGAGTTATAAAGTCAACATTTATTTATAGCTTTTTATAAGTTTTATCTAACTGTTTAAGTACCTTCCTGTTATGTAATCTATAAAGTTATTGTATAAATCTTTATTTTTCTTTAGTTCATTAAATTTCTCAATGTTTTTGGAATTTTTTTGATAATAATCAATGACTTCTTTTTCATTTTTGAATCGAGAATTTTTATTAGAATAAGTTGAAGTTTTGTCAGAATAATCTTTTAAGTCCAAAAGATTATCGTATAGAACTTTTTTGCCATCTTTCAATAGGCATGCCTCCTATATTAATTATTTTGCATTTTAATGCAATAATGACATGATAAATCAATATTAACAGGATGTCAAGTGACCATTTGTACATGTACAATAATGTGCCCCATGTCATTAAGACACAGAGCATAGCATTTAATACAGAGTAACAACCCAATTTACTTTTAACTATCACTTAACTCAACTGCTATTCCTTTTTTATTTGCAAATTTATATGCGAATGAATCTTTACTGCATTGAATTTTCAGATTGGCATTATATTTCTTAAATGGATTACTTACAATTTTTGTCACACTGTTCGGGATTTCTATACTCTGCAAGCTATAACATTTACAAAATGCACTTTTTCCTATCTGTTTTACCTTATATCCCCATATACCTTTGAAGTATCTGCTCCATACGCTACCACGCCTGTTATATCATCTTTCTTTCATAATTGACTTGTTTTATACATATATTATATTTTTTTGCAATATATTTAACATTTAGTATGCAATCAAACAAAAAAATGTAAATCTTAGTATACTACAACAATACCACCAACATTTGCTTACATGTTACCATTCACATATTTAATCCATCTCCATATATTAAACTAAGGCATGAAAAATGCCTAAAAAATTCATAAGGATATGATTAAAATGGCAACCTTCTACAACCAGGCAACTCTTTCCTACAACGGAAATACAACAACTTCAAACATTACAACCGGAGAATTTATTGAAGCACTCTCCGCCTTACACACACATATCATGGATACGTACTCAAAAGATGACGAAATCACATTTGTACTCAGTATTGTAAACAGCAGTGCAACAGATTATGATGGTCTGGAGGTCAGCTTTGACCTCGGCAATTATCAGTTTGGAACTACTACAGATGTAATTCCATTGACTTATATACCTGATTCTCTGAAATACTATATTAACGGAGTGCTGCAGCCTTACCATGCCGTGACTGCAGGCCAGACTTTAAACGTAAGCCCGGTTTCCGTTCCTGCAAACGGAAATACCATTATAATCTACAAAACACTTGTCAACGAATTTGCACCTTTGGAACAGGGCGCTTCCATCACAAATACCGCAACCGTTTCAGGAGGCTGTATCGCTGAAAGCATCACTGCACCTGCCGTTATTACCGCTGAAACTTCAGCCATACTCGGAATCAGCAAATCAATTTCTCCTTCTGTGGTTTCTTGTAATGGCAGTGTTACGTATACGTTCATTATTCAAAACACCGGAAACACAGCTGCAACCGCCTCTGATAACGTGATAGTAACCGATACCTTTACCCCTGCTCTTAGTAACCTTACTGTCACATTAAATAATCAGCCTCTTACGATTAATACCGGTTACACTTATAATGAAACTACCGGCCTTTTTGAAACTGCAGCCGGGGCTATTACCGTTCCTGCTGCTACATTTACACAGGATGCCGCTACAGGCGAATGGAATATAACACCGGGAAGCAGTATTCTTACTGTTACAGGTACAATCTGAAATATAACATCTAAAAAGGCGCCGGTGCAAAAGCACCGCGCCTCTATATTTTATTCTATTCTGAACATCTTATATAATCTTGCTTTATTAAAGTTAGGGACCGCCTTTGACCACGACGATACTCCTATCGTCTTTAAATATTTTTTCGTATAACTAAGTGATTTCGAGGTATCCATATATTTGTATACATTAAATGCAGATCTTCCCTTTATTCCAAAATTCAGTCCCATTGCTGCTTCTCCCGGGTCATCTTTATAACTTCTTATTATGAAAGAATCGACCATCGAATTGCATGCTACCTTATAATATCCTAAGGCAATCGCCGCACTTTGAACCGCCTCACCTTTCTTTACCGTAAATCCCTGTTCAGATAAAATTATTCTTGTCTTTGATGTATAATGTTTTTTAACGTAACTTGTCAGTACATTAAGGTTTTGCAATGTAATATACTTAGAATTCTCTGTGTTATCCGTATATCCGTTATTCCAGTAATCAGAATCATATAAAGGAACCGGATACGCATGATAAGCAATATTAAAACGTATTCCTTTCTGATAACCTTTTAGTGCATTATTAAATCTGCGCAGAAAATCCTTTCCGCCAAATCCGTCAGTCGCTATTCCCCAGGTATGGTCAAGGCACACAAATACTTTACTGTTTGCTCTCTGACTTCTCACTGCCTTATATAAAGACATAAATGAATAGCTATACGCATCTATAAAATCATCATCTGACATACCCCCCCTGTAATTCCACATATCACAGGCATTTACTTCGTTTCCGAGAATCCAGTTGTCCACGTGACAATCTTTTTTTCCAAATATAGAAGCCAGATATGAAAAAATTGCTTCCATTTCCTCTCTGGCATATCTGTCCTGAGTGTTCCACGTATAATATCTTTCTCCAGAAGTCCTTGCCCTGCTGTCTATCAGTCTTGTATATGAACCGTCACCCCAGTTCAGCAAAAGCTGTAATGTAACATTTATATTATTCGCATTAAAGTCATATACAGTTACTCTATACGCCGCAAGATCTGTAAAATGGTATGTTCTTCCATTATACTTATATTCAACATATGTATTTCCGGTAAGTATTGACGAAACCGGCAGATTTAAAAATGTATTTTTTGCGCCACAACTTCGTAATTCATCAAAATTGGTATACTGTATCCCCTTTTTCGTTCCAGGCAGAAAATACTTTTGCTTATTATCCGCTCCCTTTTCAACCTGATTCACATATGAAGATGATGTAACCGGATAAAATTTTGAACCTTTTTTCACCGCTACAACATATTTATTCTGAACATAAGCGGCATCTTTTTCCATTTTTAATTTGAACACCGGCTTTTTACATTTTTTTGTCTTCGCCACATCATCAATACATGCGTCTGTGAGAGGACTTACTCTGACAAGATAATAATAATTGTCACTGCTCTTTACATTATTTTTTAAACTTGCCTTTACCACAACTTTTCCGGAAGATATTGCATTACATTTTATCCTGCCCTTAGCAGATGCATATACAGAATCTCCCGTCATAAGACTTAACAGCAGAACTATCACTGTTGCCATAACAACACGCCATCTTAATTTCATATTTTTCCTCTACTTCCGTACTATTTTTCATCACTCATTATTTTTAACGGCAATGCAAGTAATACCGCACCACCTATTATGTTTCCGATTGTTACAAATACCATACTTTTTAAAAGCAGCATCGGATCAAGTCCGCCAAGCATAAGCGCTGCGATGGAAAATGTTCCCATATTTGCTATACAGTGTTCAAAACCTGACACAACAAATGTCATGATAACGCAAAACATTACTACAAGCTTTCCGCTCTCAGATTTCATTCTGGTTCCCGTCCATACTGCAAGGCAAACCATAAAGTTACAAAGAATTCCTCTGACTAACAGCTCCATAGGTGATGCCGAGAGTTTATTCATAATAAAACTATTATAGTAATCAATCATAATCTGTCTTGAAGCACCGCTTACGACAAACAGCCCTGACATTATAAAAGCTCCGACAAAATTTCCAACATAACTAAACAACCAGACCTTCAACATATCCTTAACCGAACATGATTTATTATATACACCTATAGCCATAGTCATGTTATTGCCCGTAAACAATTCTCCTCCGATAAATACTATCAAAATAATTGCAATTGAAAACAATAATGCACCAAGCAGCTTACCATATTGCGGAAATGTAGGAAAAAGTACCGCCGCAGTTACATTTGATAACAATGTAGCGACCACTATGTAGAATCCTGCCATTATAGATCGTACAAAAAACTTTCCTAATTTATTGTTGCATATGTCAGCCTTATTCACGGCTGCTTTTGATACTGTTTCGATATCACTTGTAAACATTTTTCCTCCTTTTTTCATCAAAAATCCACCAAATATCAATTCATGAATTTGGTGGATTATCGTATTTCACTTCATTCACATTTTACTAACAGAACACAGCTACGTCTTCTATATTTTTTCTCTTAGGCATCTCAGGTTTTAAATCACTGTAACCAACTGCAATAACAGCCACTACTTCCTGACTCTCCGGAATTTCTAAAATCTGTCTAATTTTTTCTCCGTCACGGATACCCATAATCAGTGTTGAAAGTCCAAGTTCTGTAGCTTTAAGAACCATGTTCGCATTGTTAAGTCCGAGATCATAGCAGCCCCAGCCTTCACCTACTTCATTCTCAGCCACACCTTCACGCGTAAATCCTGCACGTGTCTTTACAAACGTAGTAACAATAAGCACAGGCGCACCCTCACAGCTTTTCTGATTAAATTCAGGAAGTCCCTGTTCCCTTACTGCCTTTAACTTTTCATCAGACATCACTATATAACTTCTGGCAGTCTGAGAATTCTTCCATGAAGGAGCCTGCTTTGCAGCTTCAAGCATCGCTTCAATTTTCTCTTTTTCTACCTTGTCTGTCTTAAATTCACGAATACTTCTTCTTGTCTGTAATACTTCATTAAATTCCATATCTAACCTCCTGATATAACATTTTTAATAAGCCTGTCCACGGTGCATCAAATAATAACAAATTTTCCGATGCGCCATTCAAAACAACACTATATAAATTATATCAAATGAACGTCTAACATTCAAGTAACTACCGCTTATAATTCTATATTTCAACACCTCTTTGTTCAACACATGTAGAAAACACAATCAATGTCTTTGTCCTTCCAAATTCCTGCAATTCACCTATAAACTGGTCAAGCTCCATGGTATTTGCAAAATACACTTCTAAAAGCATGGAATAATCACCCGTAACGCAATTACATTCAACAACATTCTTACAATTTGTTATATATGGATAAAATTCTTTCTTCTGTTGCGGAGACACCTCAAGATTTATAAATGCTTTTGTGTACAATCCTAATGCCGCCGGATTGATAACAGCCCTGTAACCTGAAATATAACCGTCTTTTTCAAGATTTGATATCCTTGATGATACCGCAGGTGACGTAAGATTTACTTCCTCTGATATTTCTTTTATACTTCTTCTTCCATCTTTTTGTAAAATATTCAATATTTTTATATCAATTTCATCTAAAGCTTTCATGATATACACCTTTCCTGTAACTCTGAAACATATATATAATACTCCTTAATTATTTTCCAGTCAATAATCGCACTTTATTTTTTTAAGTAAAACCTATATTCAGTGTATAAAATTAACTTTTTTTCAAAAATAAAAATAATAAGAAGAAGTTTCGTTTCCCATATTGACTTTATTTTAGTTTTTTATTATGATTTCGTTAATCGTTTATAGATGATTTGATTTTTCCTCACACACTTTTTAAGACCGCTCCGTACATGGGCGGTCTTATTTGCTTAATAAAACAAATTATGGTATATTATATTACAATCTGTTGTAAGGAGCTGTTAATACCATGAATTTTATTTTTGCAAAAACCCTTAGAAAATACAATTTAAAAAATCTTCCTTTTGATATTCTTGCTGGAATAATCGTTGCTGCCGTTTCCATTCCTATTTCCATGGGATATGCACAGATTGCAGGACTTCCTGCCGTATATGGTCTGTATGGTTCTATATTTCCCATACTGTTTTTTTCACTATTTTCCACATCACCACAATTTATTTTTGGTGTAGACGCCGCGCCTGCCGCTTTAGTCGGTGCAAGTCTCATTTCTATGGGAATAGACTTCTATTCAAAGGAAGCCCTTAGCACAGTTCCTGCCATTACTTTCTTCACTGCATCCTGGTTATTGATTTTCTACGCATTCAAAGCCGGTAAACTTGTCAACTATATTTCTGTTCCGGTTATGGGTGGATTCATATCAGGAATATGTTGTACCATCATATTGATGCAGATACCAAAATTAATCGGCGGCACAGCCGGTTCCGGTGAGTTGTTCGAATTGATAAAACACCTTGTAAAATGTACTCCTTATACAAATATTCCTTCCCTTATTCTTGGTACGTCGACACTTTTTATACTGCTTTTATCCAAGCGTCTGTTCAAGGGATTTCCCACGGCTGTATTAGTTATGATTGCGGGCGCGGTTTTAACATGCGTTTTTCATATCGACCGTTATGGAATTGTGTTGTTATCACACGTCGAGCCGGGAATGCCGACTTTTCGTCTGCCTGATCTTTCTGTATCATCAGTGGCAGATATTGCAGGGGTAAGCCTTTCAGTTGCAATTGTCATCATGTCAGAAACACTTTTAGCATCAAATAATTTTGCTTTAAAAAATAATTATAAATTAGACGATAATCAGGAATTACTTTCATATTCAATTGGAAATTTTGCGGCAGCCTTTACCGGATGCTGTCCAATAAATGGTTCAGTTTCCAGAAGTGCAATGGCAGAACAGTATGGTGGGAAAACACAGTTAATGAGTATTGTAGCAGGTCTGTCTATGATTCCCGTACTTCTTTTTGGAACGGACTGTATCAGCAGGCTCCCTGTTCCGGTACTTACCGCTATCGTTATATCTGCACTAATAGGTGCCACTGAATTCGATATAGCCAAAAAGCTTTGGAGAGTCAGCAGAAATGAATTTTATATTTTTCTTGGAGTTTTTATGGGCGTTTTGATACTCGGAACAATATCGGGCGTATTAATCGGAATTGTACTTTCATTTTCATCTGTTGTCCTAAGATCAGCCGATCCTCCGAGATGCTTTTTAGGAATAATACCGGGGCATGATGAAGAATTTTTTGACATGGCACAATTCAAACATACTTATCCGATTGAGAAGGTCGTTATATACCGTTTTAACAGTAACCTTTTTTTTGCTAATATAGGCTCTTTTCAAAACGATATTGAAAATACTATCAAGAACGACACTATAGCAGTTATTATTGATGCTGCCGGAATTAACAGCATCGATATAACTGCAGCCGAACGTCTTGAAATCCTTTATATCTCACTAAAAGAAAAAGGCATAAAATTTTACCTGACAGAACATATATCAGGACTCAACAGTCAATTAAGAGCACTGGGACTTGGCTACATGATTTCCGAAGGTGCGGTCAGGCGGACGATTCCGGCCGCACTATCAGATATAGGCATAGCAAAACCATATCCTATTGGTATACATAACAGTTACCATAATTTTAAACGTAAACGTGCCGAATCTTCAATTCATGAATTTATATGGGCATTCGGTGAAGATGCTGACACGGAAATGGAACACCGGATTCAATTGCAATTATCTAATTTAAAAGAAACCGGCGACTTTAACACCCTTTTACACGGAACCTGGAGCATGATGGATATCTCAGACCAGGATGAATGGCTTGACCACCTCGAGACTCATCTGACTGAAATTGCAAATTTCTCAGGCGAAAAGGAGTCTGTGATTTTGAAAAAATTTGAATTCCGAAGGAAACGTCTTGTAGAACAGATTGCTAAGGAACAACCGGATATGTTGCAAAAATTTATTGAACACAGAGAAAACCTTGACGAAAAGCTAAGAAAAGAACGGCCTGAACTTTACGAACTCATTGTAAAATCAAGAAAAGAAAACGGGATGTAAATTCATCCCGTTTTTCATCTACAAAGGCAACACAACTGAAAATACCACCATTTTTCTTTCTTTGTCATTCCTAGCACTGATTTTTCCTTTATGTGATATGACGACCGCTTTAGCCATCGACAATCCTATACCGTGACCGCCTGTCTCACTATTTCTCGAACTGTCCGGTCTGTAAAACCTGTCAAATAATCTGTCCGCATTTTTTTCATCTGCGAGTTGTCCCGAATTCCACACCTCAAGATGAATACTTCTCCTTAATTTGTATAATTTGACAATTATCGTACCGCCCTCATCGCTATATTTCAACGCATTTTCAGTAAGCACTGAAACCAGATGTTCAATACTGTATGCATCTGCCTTTATAAACAGATTATCCTGTAAATGCATCTCTACTTTTTTGTTCTGGCTTACCGCAATAGGTGAAATTCTTTCAGTTGTATCTTTCACGAGAGATGAAATATTCATCTCTTTCATTACAACTTCATATCCTTCTTCCATCTTTGAAAGAAACAATAATCTTTTCACGAGTTCATTCATCTGAATCGTCTGATTTCTTATACTGTCTATCCACTCACTTTTTCCGTGCATAAGTTCTAAAACATCTGCATCCGCAGAAATAACAGCTAACGGTGTCTTCAATTCATGTCCCGCATCTGTAATAAACTGTTTCTGTTTTTCCATATTTTCAATAGCAGGTCTTACTATCTTATCTGATAAGAACAGAAGTATTATAAGCATTATTAAGAACAACAGAATATATAACAATATTGACATTCTTAAAATATATTCCACATTCTGAATATTCTGATACATATCAACAAAACAGATTACATCTTCTGATTCTTTTTTTGTAACAATATATCTGAAATTGTCTATCGTTCCTTTTTCTCGTAGTCTTAAAAGTGCTCCGGCTGCATACATCTTTGCATCTTCCTCAGTCACTGATGAAATATGCGATATATCAGCAGACAGGACATCTCCGTCTTCATCAATCCTTACAATAAAGTATCTTATCTCAAATTTGCTCTCAGATGTGAGGTCAAAATCATACGTAAACTCTGTAAAAAACTCTTTTTTCTTATTCTTATCACTGCTCACTTCGGGAATACTTCCGCTGTTTTCCACAATAATCTCAAGAATCTGGTCATATCGTTTCACCATCTGATAATGAGTATAAATATTGATACCTCCCACAATAATACCCATAACCAGCGAATAGCTTATCATGACAACTAGTATAAATTTAAATTTAATACTACGAATCATCTTCCACCTCCAGACGGTATCCGCCATCTGTTTCCCTTAACTTTATATTTGAATGAATCGATGCAAGTTTTCCTTCAAGGTATGAAATATACAGCTGTATCTTTTCTTCCGTTATATCCTCATCAGGCCATACCTTATCTTTAACCTGTGTAAAGCTTATCAACCTTCCCGGTGCATTCATAAATAATGCCATCATATGTGTTTCTTTTCCTGCCAGCCTAAGCGATGTACTTCCAACCGATAATTCCATTCCGTCATACTCAAGCACCGTATTACCCAATTCATACTTTTGCGCAACATATTCTCTCTGTCTTCTTAGCATCGCATGTACTCTCGCTAAAAGTTCATCCATAACAAATGGTTTTGCAAGATAATCATCCGCTCCTAATTCAAGCCCCTTTACTCTGTCCTCTATCTGTGCTTTCGCCGTCAGCATCAATACCGGTGTATGAATTCTGTTTTCTCTTAAATATGTAAGAACTTCAAGTCCATCCTTCACAGGCATCATTATATCCAAAATAATGCCGTCATATTCAATATTAGTACATTTATCGATTGCCTCGCCACCGTCATACACGGCATCCACTTCATATCCCTTTATCTTTAGTATAGTTACAAGAGCATTACTTAATTCTTTTTGATCCTCCGCCAACAATATCTTCATTTTTTCACCTTCTTACCTGCTGTGACTAATAATCTGACGAATCGTCTGCATCGTCAGATCAGTAGATGCCATCTCGTCAGAACATCTCTTTAACTCGCTTACCAGCATATCCATATTCTTAATTGTGTGTTTATATTTTAATTCATGTTCCAATGCAGCCCATGAATCCATGGCTATGGTTCTAAGCTGTATCTCAGCATACATCGATTTTGTGCAATCCGGCATATGTATCGGTATGCTTATTATAATGTGATAACTCCTATAACCATTTTCTTTCGGCTGTGCAATGTAGTCTTTTTCACGGATAATCTCAATATCTTCCTGTCTTTTTATCATGTCTACCATCTGATAAACATCATCAATAAACAGACAAACTATTCTGATTCCCACAGCATCATACACCTGGGTAAATGCTGATTCTATATTAACCGGAAGTCCCTTTGTCTTCAGCTTATTCATCATGCTTTGTGACGACTTGATTCTGCTCTTACAATGCTCAACCGGATCTCTGTCACCATTCAAAACAAAATATCTTCTCATCAATTCAACCCTGAGCAGTAATTCTTTTTCCACTGCTTCAAGAACATACTTTGAATCCTTATAAAAATCCTGTGTATTCTCTTCCATATCACGATCCTCTCTTTCATACAACTTTATATTATCAGATTTTATAAGAATTTTAAAGGCTTATCACAAATTTTTCACTCTTAATTTATCTTTATCGAATAACAAAAAAGAGGCTGTACACATTTAACAGCCTCTTAATATTACAGCTTCTTTCCGGTCAGTAATTCATAACCCTTAAGGTAAATCTCTATAGTCTTATCTACGATATCATCAGGAAGTTTCCATCCCTTATCAGGATTTGCTTTCAGCCAGTCACGCGCAAACTGCTTATCAAACGAAGGCTGTCCGTGTCCCGGTTCATATCCTTCTGCCGGCCAGAATCTTGAACTGTCCGGTGTAAGCATCTCATCACCAATAACAATATTGCCATCCTCATCAAGACCAAATTCAAATTTTGTATCTGCTATAATAATCCCTTTACTCAATGCGTATTCTGCACACTTTTTATATAATGCAATTGTGTAATCTCTAAGCTTTTCGCCATATTCCTGTCCTTTTCCCGGAAAACGCTTTTCAAGATACTCTACACTCTGCTCAAATGAGATATTTTCATCATGATCACCTATCTCAGCCTTTGTAGAAGGAGTATAAATCGGCTCAGGCAGCTTGTCAGATTCTTTTAATCCTTCTGGAAGTTTGATTCCGCATACTGTTCCATTTTCCTGATAACTCGCCCATCCGCTGCCTGTAATATAGCCACGCACGATACATTCTACAGGAAGCATCTCTAACTTACGGCAAAGCATGCTATTACCATTGTACTTGTCCTGTCTGAAAAATTCCGGCATATCATTTACATCAACAGATATCATATGGTTTGGCAAAATATCTTCTGTCATATCAAACCAGAACTTTGACATCTGTGTAAGTACTGTTCCTTTTTTTGTAACTTCATTGTCAAGAATCACGTCAAAACAACTGATTCGGTCTGTAGCAACCATTATAAGGCTGTCACCGTTATCGTAGATTTCACGTACTTTACCTTCTTTAATTGGTTTCATAATTTCAACACCTCTGCTATATTTTTTCATTTAAAGGTTAGCACTATTTACCTTATGTTGTCAAGCACTATTCTTTTCTCCGCAAACCGAGCAATGTGATGTTTCTTTTGGAAGCATCACAGTTCGAAAGTTCATGGTCAGTGCATCATAAGTCAGCAGCTTTCCTGTCAGTAATTCTCCAATTCCCAGAATGTATTTTAATGTCTCCGCAGCCTGCAGACATCCTATAACACCACTGACCGCACCAAGAATACCCACCTGACATCCAAGAGCTGATTCACACATCTGTGGAGGTTCTCCAAAAACGCATCTGTAACATGGTCCCTTATCCGGAACATATGTCATAAGCTGCCCCTTAAACCCGGTAATTCCTCCATGTGAAAAGGGTTTTCTTTCACGAACGCATGCATCATTTATAAGAAATTTCGTATCAAAATTATCAGTACATTCTACTATAAAATCATATTTTTTAACCAGATTTCTTACATTTTTTTCAGTCACATATTCTGGAAAAACATCAACTTTCACATCCGGATTTAACCTGTTAATAGTCTCTTTTGCAGATTGGACTTTCTGCATTCCCAAATCTTCTGTAGAATGTATAATCTGTCTTTGCAGATTAGTCAGATCCACCTTGTCTGCATCAGCAATACCAATATTTCCTACGCCGGCAGCTGCCAGATACATTGCAGCCGGTGAACCGAGTCCTCCTGCGCCAATGATTAGAACTTTTGCCCTTAACAATTTCTCCTGTCCTAATGCACCCACTTCCTTTAAAATAATCTGTCTCAAATATCTGTCCATCTGTTCATCTGTAAATTCCATTAAAACCTCATCGCCTTTCTATCATATGTGAAGTTTACAACATATTATCATAATGTGCAACTTACATCATAAATTTTTGTCAAATAAACTCTTTATCATAATAATGCAATTTTAATATAAAGAAATCGTTTAGTAATTTTACACGAAATTAAATATATTTCAAATATTTTATTGATTGTTTTGTATAATTTATGTACAATTTAGACATACACCAACACACTATGCCACTAAAAAGCAAGATGCTTTTATGGTTATTATTGTTTTATTGCATTAGAAAGGAAGGATTACATTTTATGAAAATGAAAAACAACTTTAAGTACCTGACCGGGTTTATATTTTCGTTTATCCTATGCTGCCTGATAGCAGGCAATGCTGATGTATTTGCTGCAACAAGCATCAGCTATACGTTTGAAGGTAACGACAAGGACAAAGCCGGCTATGCGGAGGGAACTGTTACGATTTCTTCTGACGAATCTGCAACATTTCATTTATTCTGGGCAGATGACAATGCTGCCTTACCACGATATTATGAAATAGACAGCAAATTAGAAGAAGAGAAAAATTTAAGATTAAAAGGTAAAAAATTAACATCAAAAGGTTTTTCTGTAAGTTCAGGCAAAAATGCAACTTTTAAATTTCAGTCACATGTTGCCATTCCTGCCGGAGCCACAAAACTCATCGCTGTTAAAGACATTAACCATAAAAATGTGTCAGATGCCAGCGCTGTATTTGATATACCAAAGGAAAAGCAACTATATTATGTGAGTGGAAAACGTCTCTATACGTTCAGCTCTTATTCAGATGTTCATATAGATAAGAACGGATTTTATACTAATTCATCCAATAACTGGTTACATGCATTAAATTTTTCGGAAGATTTGAACACTGATTTCATTTGCTCATCAGGTGATGAAATCACAAACGCAAACAGCCTTTATAAATCAGAGTATGAGTCATACGCAAGTATATTAAAAAAATCAAGATACACTGGTAAAATCTGGGAAACCAACGGTAATCACGATTTGAGAAGCGGTGGTAAAGACTCTACAGGAACCTACTATGGAAATAACGAATTTACCAAAACCAGCGGTACTGACAGCACAGCCGCTAACTACAAGGCCTTGAAACCATATTATTACATGATAGAAGAAAAGACCGGTGATTTATTCATATTCATGGCATTGGAAGACTGGACCCAGAAAGACAGCAGTGGAAACAAAACTGAACCATCTTCATATTTTTCGGATGCACAGATGAAATGGCTTCAGGATTTACTTGATACTTACTACGGAACAGGAATAAATATTTATATAACAGAACATTGTACCATCAAAAATTTCAGTACCGGTGATAATTGGGACAATCCTTTATATGGCGGTCATCTGAAAGAATCTAAAGTATCTGCATTTAAGAGTATACTTGAAAAATACAAAGATTTAATCTGGATGAACGGTCACTCTCATCAGGATTTTTATTTGAATAATAACTATTCAAACAGAAACGGCAGTGCATGCAATATGATTCATAATCCATCAGTTGCCGGAACCTCATATGATAATAATAAGGACTCTTCACAACAATATAACAGTCCTGAAGCTTCAGGAAGTGATGGAAAGGGCTTAAACAGCCAGGGATACTATACCGAAGTTTTTGAAAATGAAGTAATCTATAACGGAGTTGATATTAACGGCGAAGCTATTTATCCGGAATATTGCTATATAATGGAGGGTTCACGTAACTCAGAACCGATTGCTGCTGTAAGAAACAATATAATCCAGCCCGAATATGAGGTATTCCAGGCTGCAAAAGAACTTTTAAACTTAGATGCAACTATTGAACAGGCACAAATAGTCGGTAATGCATTTTTGAATGCTTATGGTAAATATGCTTCATTTGACCAGTATCAGGCCGTTAAGCGATTATTAAGAGATCCTCAGAATATAGATGTAGCTTCTCTTAAAGAAGCCTGTGAATCCGGATATGCATTTTTAGTTAAAATCGGTGCACCTTCTAACTTCAATGTAGTTACCGGCGGCAAGTATTACTTCGAAAATACCGACTGGGATACAGCTTATGTATACGCATACAACAGTTCTTCTGACTGCAACGCAAAATGGCCGGGCGTTAAACTTGACAAAGCAGCAGGAACAGGCAGTTCCGGAAAAACTGTTTACGAATTTGATTCCGGAAATTATCAAAATGTAGTATTTAATAATGGTAACAACGGCAAACAAACTGTTGATATTGCATTAGGTGATTATTCAGACAACTGTTTCAAGATTGACACATCAAAAGTAACGACCAAGAACAGTAACAAGGTTTACGATGTAAAAAACTACAATTTCAGCAAATAATAAAGGAAGGGAAATTAGATGAGAAAAATGTCAAATAAAATTGTTGCCGGTGTCCTCGCATTGGCATTGGCAATAGGCAGCATATTGTACTCACCATTTAAAATTAATTCGGCAGCAGCAGCTACTTACAATCTGAACAATCCTAAACTTGGCGATGTCGTTACTTGGGATTGTGTGTATTTTGGAAGTTATCCTCAAAAAGAAATAACTTCTTCTGACCAACCGACGATTTACAACAGACTCGTTTCTTCCGGAAACTGGGACAACAACAAACTGGTTTTAGATGGTGTTAAATATTTAAGAATACAAAAAGATGACGCATCAAGCACAGGTAATAAATTTGATTGGGATGGCAAATATCACTATTATCAATATACCAGCATTAAATGGCGCGTGTTAAACTCTGATAATAATAAACTTGTACTTTTATCTGACAAAGCCTTGGATGTACAACAATATAACACGATTGCAAAACGGGTAAAATGGGAAAACTCAACACTTAGAAGCTGGCTTAACGGATACGACGGCAGTAATAATATTGCATCTGTGGATTATAATTCAGACAGTTTTCTTCGCACAGCATTTACGGATACCGAATGCAATATCATTCTTCCACAGGAACTTAAAAATCCTGCCTCATCAACATACTCTGTTTCAGCAGGCAATAACACTACCGATAAGGTATTTATTTTATCTGAGTCTGATTTAAACAATAGCGGATACGGTTTTTCAAGTGAAGCTTCAAGAAAACTTTCTTGTACAGATTTTGCAAACGCAATGGGCGCAACTGCTCCTGCGGTTTCATATTGGTCACGTACTCAGGGTAAGACTGAGTTAAGTGAACTATATGTCACAAAAGAAGGTTCTCTCTACACTAAGGGATATTCAGTTGCATATACAGCAAATGCCGTAAGAGCCGCAATTGTTATAGATGCTACAGCAACATCTGAATATGCTTATGCCGGTACTATCAGCAGTAACGGAGATATTCACGAAGAAGAAACTACTACTAAAGGCGAGACTACTACTTTAGATGAGACTACCACTTTAGACGAGACTACTACTTTAGACGAAACTACTACTAAAGATGAGACTACTACTAAAGAAGAAACTACTACTTTAGACGAGACTACTACTTTAGATGAGACTACCACTTTAGACGAGACTACCACTTTTGACGAGACTACTACTTTAGACGAGACTACCACTTTTGACGAGACTACTACTTTTGACGAGACTACTACTTTTGACGAGACTACTACTTTTGACGAGACTACTACTTTTGACGAGA
>CAMHLZ010000063.1 GCA_946186125.1 uncultured Lachnospira sp.
TTGTTGTCTCGTCCTGCTTTGTTGTTGTCTCGTCCTGCTTTGTTGTTGTCTCGCCTGCTTTGGTCGTTGTCTCAGGTACTTTTGTCGTTGTCTCAGGTGCTTTTGTCGTTGTCTCAGGTGCCTTTGTTGTTGTCTCAGGTGCCTTTGTTGTTGTCTCAGGTGCCTTGGTTGTTGTCTCAAGTGCCTTTGTTGTTGTCTCAGGTGCCTTTGTTGTTGTCTCAGATGCCTTGGTCGTTGTCTCAGGTGCCTTGGTTGTTGTCTCAGGTTCTGCTTTTTCTGCTATCTTGATTTCAAATTCCTCCCCCGAAGCACCTTCATATTTTTCATTTTCATCCGAAACATATCCGGAAACCTTGTACTTATAAGTATTATTTACTTCAGCCGTACCGTCTTTGTACCTATTATTTGTTACATCTGCAATCTTTTGCCATGTCTTAGTTTTTTCATCGTATCGGTATACAAAATATCCATTTACATTTTCAATTGCATCCCATGTAAGTTCTGCTTTACCGGCTGCTAACGTATTAGCATTCTTAACTTTTCCCGGTATAACTGCTATTGTTATCAAATCAGATGCTCCGGAACCGTCAATTGCCATTGCCTTAACTTTTGTTACACCTACTGAGTTTGCTGTTACTTTCGCATAATCCATGCACTTACTTTCTTCAGTTTTTACATGCTCAACAGATGCGACATCTGAATTATCAGAAATCCAGCTCAGACTTACTAATGAAACATCATCCGGACCTACCTTTGCCATTATATCTGTTTGGCTTCCCTGATTTAACGTAGCCACTTTATTTTGCATTTGCACTGACTCAGCAGCTTTATTTTCAAGTGTTGTAACTGTATATTTACCATTGCCGTTTCCATTAAAGTAAATATCATCTTCTTTATAACAAACTGCAACTGTGTACTTGTATGTGCAATTTGGCGCTATATCAGTATCCAAAAACTCATATTTTTCTGAACCGTTTGCCGGTATATATTTATAATCCCAAAATTCATTTGTAAATGTTCTTCTAATCATATAACCGGTCATGGCATCCTGATTAATTAACTCAGTTTCATTCTCTACGGCAGGGAAGTTAATTCGCACTCCCTTGCTTTCAGCAACTATTGTCGTCGCATCTTTTCCTGCCACACTGGATGATGTAATTACACGGACAGGTAAACTTAAGCATTTCTTAACATCATCATTCGCGCTGAATTTGATTGTTGATCTTCCGTATTTTAATCCTGTTATTTCATATGTGTATTTAGCTCCACTATGACTCTTAAGCTCTATTCCCGCATTGGTTGGATCTGAGTTTTCCACCAATATATCTAATCCCGGATAATTTGCAGTATCAGGTGAATATACCACATCATAATTTGTTACCTGACCAAGTTTTAATGTAAGCGGCGAATAATATCCGCGTACTGCACCTACAGGTGTGTATGTTAATGTCTTTGTCTCAATCGTACTGTAATCACTATAGTAGTATTCCTGATAACCTCCTACTTCCCATCTGTGAATATACGAGCGTACCGCAAACTTATATTGCTTATCTTTTTCGAGATTTTTTATCGCAAATCCGGTACTATCAAAAGGATTTCCGCTGTTTAATGCTGTCCATTCGGATTTATCATAATCCCACTGATATAAGAAGTATCCGCGTACTTCATCCGCTGGATCCCAGCTTAAATCAATGCTGTCAGTCGTTACCGCAGCCTTTATATTTTTAACCTTACCCGGCTGAACAAATATATATGTGCTGCCCTGACATGAATCATTTAAAGAGTGGGCATAGATTATACATTTTCCCTGTCCGACAAGTGTAACTTTTCCGTCTTTATCTACTGTTGCAACCTTTTCATTTGAGCTTGTCCATTTTGATATACCTTTGTTGGTTGCGTTATCGGGATAATAACTTCCTACCTTTAACTGGAAAGTTGAGCCTATTTTTGAATTCTCATAATATACATAGCTATTTTCCATGTTTATCCTTTTAACTGTCAGCTCTTCAACCACTACCCGGTATGATGCCGTAACTTCTGAACCATCTCTTGTAGTTGCGGTAATAACAGCAGTTCCAGGATTCTTTGCCGTAACAATACCGTTTATATCAACCGTTGCAACATTTTCATCAGAACTACTCCAGTCTAATTTCTGCGAAGAACCTGCCGGCAATACTTCAAATTCTGAATAGTACTTTAATCCCGGCTCCAATTTCTTAACGCTGTCTAAAAAATTAATAGATGTCGATGCTGCCTTCTCAAAGTTAATTACACATTCACCGTACACATTTGAGCCATCTAACGGAACAGCATATATATGAACCTCACCGTTCATATTTTTTGTTACTTTACCATCGTCTGTTACAGTTGCCATTCGTGGTGATGAAGAGTACCACTTTATCTGTTTTCCTTCTGTTTTTTCTTCCTTTGTAACGTTTCCTTCTTCATCTGTTTCCGTAGCTATATACGCTACACAACTAAGATCTACAACATCATCTGTGGTTGCAAAACTTTTTACTTCCTTATCTTTATTAATAATCTCAATCTTGCTTGCTAATACTTCAGATAAATCTTCTTCATAAGGAATTTCTGTATTATTTATATATTTTATTACTTCAGAATCATCCGGTATACACACATTTTGTAATTTGTTATTTCTAATTATTACACTTCCATAACTTCCCGAACGTGTTCTGAGTACATTGTTTTTGTAATACTTCTCTCCATTTTCATCATACCAGTAATACGGACATGAATAGTCACTCGTTATAAATTTTGTATTTGGAAAATATACTTCATTATTTTCCATAATCAGCGATTTAAGGTTTGAATCAAGCTTTAATATTGAACGTAAACCTTCAAAGCATGTGCATCTTCTGTAATCGCAAACCAGATTATTTGAAAATACGAATTCTGAATCTTCTTTTGCATTTACATAAGTTGCAACCTGTTTTTTATCAGTTCCAATCGAACCCAGTTCATTAAATAAATATATTTTATTTCCTGTTATGTTTGCATTTTCTCCTATTGATCCGACTTTATCAAGTGCAACTATAGTATTATCATGAATTTCACTGTTTCCAAGAGAATATACTAACTGGGTATCTAACAGAATAGTATTTCCTTTTAACGTTGCTTTTCCCCTGAAAACATTTCCTCTTCCTTTTCCAACTTCAGTGGTAACGAAAATATCGTTATTCTGAATAAGTACATTTGCAGGATCACCGTTTGATGAATCAAACAGCATTGAACTTGATGAATACGTACATTTGACTTCAATTATATTATCTTCAACCTTACAGTTTGTCAGACTACCAAATGTCATAAATTTTGAATCCGTTTCACTGATAAAATGATTTCCCGCAATCCGTATTCCATCTATATTTTTTGAGTCCGCGTATGCCACTGTAAAGCACATCGTTCTGTTTCCTATGATATCAATGTATTTTAACTGTACAGAATGCATTGTATTGTTTAAAAAGTTAATATTCTTAAGTGATGCATTATTATCGTTTTTACTAAAAAATCCTACCTGCTCATCTCTTGCATTTCCATATAAATCGCAGTTCATAATCGTAATATTTTCTTCGCCGGCAGCCCAGATATCTAATACACCAATATTTGCTCCCCTGTAAGTACCACTCATCTGGTCCATCTTACAGCTGTCTACAGTTACGTTCTTATTTCCCGTATAACAACAGAAATTAGAATATTGTTTGTCTTCGTAATAATATGAATTATAAGAAGCCTGTGGAATAATCAGATTTACTTTATACACATACACGTTGTCTGAATACAACACAACAAACTGTCTCATGTAATGATACAAATCAACTTCCCTTGCTTCTATTCTGAAGTTTCCAAAGTAAGAGTTATTCGTTCCCCAACATGTAAACAAAAACTCTGAGTAGCCTTCCTGATCTCTATAATCATTGTCTGTAACAATAACTGATTCATCACCGTCTCCGACAAAGTTTATGTTGCTGCTTCCGATACTTATTCCATATCCCAGTTTATATTCTCCGGCTGGCAGATAATACAAGCCTCGTTCATAACCGCTTCCTTCTGCATTTACCAGATTTCCAAGTCTTTGAGCCCCAAAATTAATTGCTTCATGTTCTTCATGCTTTGCATCACCTTTTGCTCCGAACTGCATAGCATTAACGACAAGCCATTTTACACCCTCTGCATCCACATATTCATCAGGCATCATATTAGCATATAAGCCGTTATCTAATTTGATGCCGCCCTTTTCAAGTTTATTTTCTATAACATATACAGCAGCTCCTAAGTCTCCCGCTTTGTAATATCCTTTTGTCTTAACCTTCAGTCCATTTGCTAAATTTGCATGAGCCATGTCAGATACTGTATTAAATTCAGTATTTACATCCTTTCCCTCTCCAAATTTAAATGTCTTCAAAAAAGAATAATCCATATCCTTATATTTTGAAGTTGTTGCAATAGGTACCGAATCATCTATCGGAACTTTTTTCGTTTCCGTTGATTCTCTGTTTGCTGCAGCATATGAATATACGCTATTACTTCCACACAGGACAAAGCATATTATCCATAATGCTCCAAGTAGTTTAAATACTTTTTTCTTCATATGTTTCCTCCTCTGACTAATCACTTCGTTAGTTCATTTTTACAAAAATGCAACTATAATGCTTAAATTATTTTTAACACGTACTTTCGCACAACTTATAAACACCTACTTTAATTATACAAAAGTGCATTAAAATATACAATCTTTTTTAGAAATAATAAAAAAATTGTACAATCTGAACAATATTATTTGTATCGTTTGAATTGTACAATTATATCTTATTTTATTATTTTTTTATTATTTGCTCTACAAGCTCATCAAGCTGTGTCTCTGATGTCTCATCTAAAGCCGAACGTATAGTAACAACCGGTTCTATAAATGTGATGTCTTTCATAGTCTCGAATGCGGTTTTCATATATTTTGCCGCCATAGGAGCCCAGGTTCCGTTTTCAATGAATCCGATTTTTCTTTTCTGGTAATTCTTTGATTTTAATTCTGCAAGAAATGTTTCCATGCAAGGAAATAGTCCTGCGTCATAGGTTGCACATGCAAGCACCATTCTGTCATAGCGGAAAGCGTCCTCTATGGCTTCTGCCATATCATCTCTCGTAAGATCAGTAAATGCAGCTTTCTCGCCTGCTGCCTCTAATTTATCCACCAGCTTTAACGCTGCTTTCTTTGTATTTCCATGGATTGAAGCACTGGCCACCAGAATACCTCTATCTTCCGGCTTGTAACTGCTCCATGTGTTGTATTTATCTATGTAGTATTCAAGGTTTTCTTTTAATATAGGACCGTGAAGCGGGCATATGGTTTCAATTTCAAGAGCTGATGCTTTCTTAAGCAATGCCTGAACCTGCGCACCATACTTTCCTACAATATTAAAGTAATATCTCCTTGCTTCACATGCCCAGTCTTCATCCGTATCTATTGCTCCAAATTTTCCAAATCCGTCAGCTGAAAATAATACTTTGTCTTTTTCATCATATGTGACCATTACCTCAGGCCAGTGCACCATCGGCGCCATGATAAATCTCAGGCTGTGTACTCCAAGCTCCAGCACATCGCCTTCTTTTACCGTAACATTTCTGTCGTTGGCATCAAGTGTATAAAACTGTGAAAGGAACTGAAACGTCTTTGCATTTCCGACAAGTTTCATGTCCGGATATTCGTTAAATACTTTCCCGATGCTGCCTGCATGATCAGGCTCCATATGCGATATTACCAGATAGTCCGGCTTTCTCTCACCCAAAGTTTCCTTTAATTTTCCAAACCATTCATCTGTCTTTCTTTCATCAACCGTATCCATTATAGCGATTTTCTTATCCATTATAACGTATGAATTATACGATACCCCGTTTGGAACGATATACTGGCTTTCAAACAAATCCAGATCTGTATCATCTACTCCTATATAAACTAAATCCTTTGAAATCATTTTTTCCACTTTTTACCATCCTTTCAATCTATAATTTTACCATTCTTCCGCATGCCGGACATTTTACCGTATGATTTGGTCTTGCCTGGACTAGTGTTCCGCATGAAGGACAATTTACCGATGCGAGATCATAAGATTCTTCAATATTTACATCCCTGAATACTATTTTTCTTCTGTCATTATCATCAAACCTGCAATTTATAAGATATCTTTTACTTATAAGGTACATTACACATTTTTCAATCTTCTTATTGTCATAATTAAGTGCATTTGCAAGCTGTTCTAAATCCATCACGCCGTCATCATCATTTCTAAATATATTATCAATACGTTCAACCTTATCCAAACGGCTTTTTTTGTTAAGATTCAACACCCAGATTGTTCCATGAAATAAAGCAAATCCCATAAATGATACAAAATTCTTTTTATATGTTCCATCAATAAATGTCTGTATAATAGCCATAAAAACTATCACGGTCATAGCTCCCCATATCCATATATTTACCTTTGTTATCGTTAAAGCTGCTATTAATTTTTTCTGATTAGCGTACATAATTTCCTCCATTCATCATATCTTTTATTACTTCACCTGCTATAATCAACCCTGCCACTGATGGGACAAATGCCACACTTCCCGGTACTGCTCTTCTTCCCGGAGGACATTCTTCTGAATTTTCACCTGATGGTTTTATCGGTTCTTCTTCTGAATACACCACCTTAAGTTTTTGTATCCCTCTTTTTTTCAGCTCACGTCTCATAACTTTAGCAAGAGGACAGACTTTTGTCTTATATATATCTGCAACCTTAAATGCACTTGCATCAAGCTTATTTCCAGCCCCCATACTGCTTATAACAGGAATATTCATCTCATTACATTTCATTATAAGCTCTATCTTTGCCGTAACAGTATCAACTGCATCTACTACATAATCGTATTCTTCAAACGGAAATTCAGATGCGTTTTCAGGCAGAAAAAAGCATTTATTCACATTTACGATAGCATCAGGATTTATATCAAGCATTCTTTCCTTCATTACATCTACTTTATATTTTCCTATGGTGCTGTGCGTAGCTATAATCTGACGATTCAGATTGGTAAGCGAAACTGTGTCGCTGTCTGTAAGATCAAACGTTCCTACACCGCTTCTTACAAGTGCTTCACAGACATAACCTCCAACACCGCCTATTCCAAATACGGCTACTCTTGTTTTTTTTAATTTTTCCATTGCTTCCTGTCCCAGAAGCAAACAGGTTCTTGAGAATTGTGTCTGCATAAAAAACTTTTCCTTCCTAGATTTTTTTCTTTTTACTCCCCTATCAATACTTTCTTTCCTTCAAATGCAAAACCATAACAATAAATATTTTCTTTCGGTATGCCTTTTTCCAGAAGTGATGTCACATATTTCTTGTCTTCTATCTGCTGTAGTGCAGCCTTTACAGTATCCTCCAATGTTTTTTCTTTGCTCAGTCGAAATACTTTAAACTCAAAGACAAATGCATCTTTTTTCAAATCTCTCGGGACAAGCATTACATCATATCGTCCAAGTCCGCTCTCTCTATTAGAAATCACCTCGTAATCTTTTCGTAATTCCACTAACAGTCCAAGTACAAATCCATGATAGAAGTTCTCCGCTTTTTGTTTTGTGTTCTCATTATTTGCGACGTCAAAACAACTAAACACCGTTATCGCCACTTCATTCATATATTCGTTCATACCATCTATATCATGTTGTCTTAAACATTGCAAGAAAGCATTATAATTTTCAGAAGTTGTTTTATTATGAAACCATCCTCTGATAAATTTAGCAAACATCTGTATCACTTCTACATTTGTCAATGCCAGCTCGTAAATTCTCTCAATTCCGCCAAAATCATTATCTTCTTCTGTTACCTGCTTTACCTTAAGATATCCACTTGCAAGTAAAAGACTCCAAATAGCTTCCTCGCTATAATCCAATTGATTATATATAATCTCCTCTTCTATAGGTACAAAAATGGATTTTCCCACCAATAAACTCTCCATCTGCTCCTTAATCTTTCCACTTCCCTTTTGTATAAGCTGATTCACCAAACCATTTCCACTGGTATTTACCCAATAATTATCCAATTTTCCATACGTTAAAAAATTGATAATCGACCATGGATTATACATATCCTTCTGATTGCCAAAGATAAAACCGTCATACCAACGCTTCACCGCATCTTTTTGTTCGCCATAACCATAAGCATCCATAGCAGCAAAAACTTCTTCTTCGGTAAATCCAAAACAGGTTGCATACTCTTTTGATGTAGTTGTACAAACTTTTAAATTATTTAGGTCTGAGAACATAGACTCCTTACTTATTCTAGTAATTCCCGTCATCACACCCCGATACAGACTTGTATTTGACTTAAAAGTAGCATTAAAAAATCCACGCATAAATTCTGTCATTTCTTTCCAGTAACCATGGGTGTAGGCTTCGATAAGAGGTGTATCATATTCGTCCAGCAAGATAATCACTTTCCTGCCATAATAAGACTGTAAGACAGAAGATAACACTTGTATACTCTGTACTGCAACATGGTTTGGCATGTCTATATCTATTTGCTTTAAAAAACGTCGATCTGCATCATCTACGTGTTTGTTTTTTTTCAAATCTGCATAAGGGCGCGTGGCATTTGCAATATTTTGACAAATCAACTTGCATGCACTCTCAAAATCCGTACATTTTACATTTGCAAAGCTTAAATTTACCACCGGATAGTTTCCTTGCAACTGTCTGTATTCTTCCGCTTTCCAAATAGACAAACCTTCAAACAAATCACCACGATCTGCGTATTGAAACGAAAAGAAACAATCTAACATATTCATATTTAAGGTCTTTCCAAAACGGCGTGGACGGGTTATTAAGGTCACATCATCTTCTGATTCCCACCATTTTTTTATAAATTCTGTTTTATCTATATAAAATAAATTTTTCGTTCTTATTTTTTCAAAGCTCTGTATGCCTGTTGCCAATTTCATTTTCATTTCTATCGCTCCCTATCAATACTTTCTTTCCTTCAAATGCAAAACCATAACAATAAATATTTTCTTTCGGTATGCCTTTTTCCAGAAGTGATGTCACATATTTCTTGTCTTCTATCTGCTGTAGTGCAGCCTTTACAGTATCTTCAAGTGTTTTTTCATCATCAGGGTCATATACTTTGAACTCAAATATATATGCATTTTCTTTCATATCCTTAGGTACAAGCATAACATCATAACGTCCATAGCCACTTTCTCTATTCGACAACACTTCATATTTATTCTTTAATTCCACCAACAATCCCAAAACAAAGCCGTGATAGAATCGTTCTGGTTCTGTATATTCAGACGGTTTTGTTCCCGTATCAAAAGAACTGATTGTCTCCAATGCAACTTTATTCATGAATCTATTCATTTTCTTTAAATTATTTTGCATAAGATTTTGCACAAATTCGTTGTATGTGCTTTCTACGTTTGAATTATGAAACCATCCTCTGATAAATTTAGCAAACATCTGTATCACTTCTACATTTGTCAATGCCAGCTCGTAAATTCTCTCAATTCCGCCAAAATCATTATCTTCTTCTGTTACCTGCTTTACCTTAAGATATCCACTTGCAAGTAAAAGACTCCAAATAGCTTCCTCGCTATAATCCAATTGATTATATATAATCTCCTCTTCTATAGGTACAAAAATGGATTTTCCCACCAATAAACTCTCCATCTGCTCCTTAATCTTTCCACTTCCCTTTTGTATAAGCTGATTCACCAAACCATTTCCACTGGTATTTACCCAATAATTATCCAATTTTCCATACGTTAAAAAATTGATAATCGACCATGGATTATACATATCCTTCTGATTGCCAAAGATAAAACCGTCATACCAACGCTTCACCGCATCTTTTTGTTCGCCATAACCATAAGCATCCATAGCAGCAAAAACTTCTTCTTCGGTAAATCCAAAACAGGTTGCATACTCTTTTGATGTAGTTGTACAAACTTTTAAATTATTTAGGTCTGAGAACATAGACTCCTTACTTATTCTAGTAATTCCCGTCATCACACCCCGATACAGACTTGTATTTGACTTAAAAGTAGCATTAAAAAATCCACGCATAAATTCTGTCATTTCTTTCCAGTAACCATGGGTGTAGGCTTCGATAAGAGGTGTATCATATTCGTCCAAAAGAATAATAACTCCCTTTTTTTCTTTTTTAGAAAGAAATGAAGATAATTTCTTCATACTATTTTTAGCAATATCGTCTGACATTTGTCGGTCAATTCGGCGAATATAATTCTTATCTTGATCTGATAAATCCATTTCTTTCAAAACATCAATATATTCAATATATACATCTATCAATAATTGATAAATTGTATACCTTGCTTCTTCAAAAGTAGTAGCTTTCACATCCGCAAAACTTAAATTAATCACCGGAAATGTCCCTTGTAACTCCCGATACTCCTCATCTTTCCAGACAGATAATCCTTCGAACAAATCACTACGTCCTGCATATTTTAACGAAAAGAAACACTCTAACATATTCATATTCAATGTCTTTCCAAAACGACGTGGACGGGTTATTAAGGTCACATCATCTTCTGATTCCCACCATTTTTTTATAAATTCTGTTTTATCTATATAAAATAAATTTTTCGTTCTTATTTTTTCAAAGCTCTGTATGCCTGTTGCCAATTTCATTTTCATTTCTATCGCTCCCGTTCCTATGTCGCCTCAATCGCCCATTTTATAACGTAATTTAATAACAAACATATTTTTAAGTGTAATAGAAGTATAGTCGGTTTTATTTAAAGAGTCAATGCAAGCGTATGAGTTTCTATTTTTTTGTAAAAAATCTCCACTCCATAAAAACAGAGTGGAGATAAATCAATACTCTTATTTTTTTATAATTTCTATAATCTCTTCCGGTGAGTAAAGTGTAATTCCAAATGTTATAAAATCCTTTTTGTTTCTTGTTACAATACCATCGCATTTGTTAGACTTCGCACATGTTGCAAGGAGACAATCCTCAAAATCTTTTGCATGACATACAAATGCCTCATTTACATCGTCGTTTGTAACAGTCAGAACTTTTACAATATTAAGAATATTTCCAAGTGCTTTATATGCTTCATCAGTGCTGTTTAACGCCTTACGAACCAAATAAAAAATATCCGTGGCTGTCGAAGCAGATACAAATCCATATATATCTTTATTTTCACACATGGTAAGAATCTCCTTTGACTGTTCATAAAAAGATTCTCTTTCAAGAAAAACATCAAGAATTATATTTGTGTCAATCATCAATCTCATTATGTGAAAACCTTTCGTCTCTTATACTGTGTCTGTCAATATCTTCGGATATTTTTCCTTTTAATATGCCCGAAATGGCGTCAACAGCGGAAACATTAGGATTGACTAAACGTACAACATACTTTCCGTTTCTAGTAACCCAAATATCTTCTGTGGAAACCAAATCCAAATAATGCCCAAAATTTGTTTTAAACTCAGTTGCTGATATCTCTAGCATCGCATACACCTCCTCTTGAATATTATAGTCGATTTTTTTATACAAGTCAACGAAATCGCACATTTCAACTTATATTTTGTGCAAAATCAAACGATTTATTGCAATTATTAATCTCCATTCCCCAACTACCCTCCTCGAAGAAAAGAAACTCTATATATTCTTGAAAAAATCTGAAGAGACTTTTCAGTTTTAAACACCCACGTCAATCAGCTTTGCAAACGCTACGTCTCATTAAGTAAAGTACTTAAGGATTTATATACATAGTTGCCTGATAGAAAAAAGGATATTCGTTTAAGGAGTATAGTATGAAGAATTTAAAAAAATTGATTGAATGGTTTATGAATTTAGGAACTTTTTTTAAATTGATTTTTTTTAAGGGCGACAAAGTCCTCCTACTGCTATCTCCACAGTACGTTAATTATGGCGACCATGCAATTGCGCATTCGTCATTGATGTATCTGAAAAAAAATTTCCCTGATAAAAAGGTATTTGAAATTTCTGTTAATTTTTATGAATACTGGAAACAATTCTTAAAATCGCATATTTCACGTAATGATATTTTGATAATATCAGGCGGCGGTTTTTTAGGTGATATATGGCCGGAATTTCAAAAAAATACAGATGAAATATTGAGAACATATACTGAAAATCAAATTGTAATATTTCCGCAGACTATTTTTTTTCAAGATGAAAAAGCAATGTCAGATTCCAAAAAATATTTTTTAAATCACAAATATTTGTACATCTGTTTGCGTGAAAAGAATTCATATGATTTTGTTACACAGCAGTGGCTTCCGGAAAAGAAGGATTATACCTATTTGGTTTCGGATATGGTTTTGGGGTTGAGTTATCCCAAAAAAAAGAATATGAAAAAAAATGCGGTTTTATGTTTTAGAAATGATAAAGAACAGGTATTGGATGCTGATACTAAAAAGAAAATATCGGAATTTTTGAATAAAAAAGGATATAAAACAAAAAAAATATCTATGACTAGGGAACATTGTGAATTTCCTGCGTTTGCAAGAAGCTTTTTTTTAAATAAAAAGATTTCTCAGTACAGTGAAGCATCATTAGTGATTACAGATAGATTGCACGGCATGATTTTTGCGATTATAACGTCTACACCATGTCTCGCATTTGATAATACATCACATAAAGTGCAGGGTGTGTTTAATCGGTTAAGGGATATAGATTATGTATTGTTTGCTGATAAAGATTCAATTGAACAGCAGCTGGAATATTTAATGAATATTTCAAATGTTGAGTATTCTACGAAAAATTTTAATGAGGATAGTAAACCTTTGTGGGATTTGTTAAATAAGATTCATGCGAGGAGAGCTACAGATGAAGATTAGTGTTATTGTACCTGCGTATCAGGTTGAAAAAGACATTGAGAGATGTTTAGATAGTATTATTAATCAAACATACAAAAATCTTGAGATATTGGTTATAGATGACGGAAGTAAAGATTCAAGTGGAGATATTGCCGATAAGTATGCGTCTGTCGATTCACGTGTTCGTGTAATTCATAAAAAAAATGAAGGTTTGCCTCAGGCTCGTAAAACCGGAGTAGAAAATGCAACGGGAGAATATATAGGATTTGTTGATGCAGATGATTGGATAGAGCCGGATATGTATCAATGTTTGATGGATAATATGGTAAAGAATAATTCAGATATTGCCAGTATTGGTTTTTTTATGGATTATGGAACTCGTTCTGAGAATGTGTATTTTCCACTGAAATCCGGAGAAGTTCTGACCCCTGAACAGGCAATTTCCTTCATTCATAAACGTAGTGAAGTAATGACATACGCGTGGAATAAACTGTACAAAAAAGAAGTTTTTAAAGAAGTGGATTTTCCAGAAGGAAATATCATAGGTGAAGATTATAGCATTGTTCTTCAGGCGATTTTACATTCAAAAATAGTATCTGTATGTTCCGGATGCAAATATCATTACATACAGGCAGCAACAACCATGAGTAAAGGTGGATTTAATAAAGAACGTATTGTGTCATATAATATGTATATGTCATACAGAAAAAAACTGGTAGAACAGTTTCCGTCTCTAAAAAAAGAGATTATTAATTATGGAATGATAGAAGAAATGGCTATAATAGTATCCATGGGGAAAAATAAAAAATATGACCAAAAACTGATACGTAAGATTGTAGGAGATATCCGAAAGAATTTGGGCAATATTATTTTTTGTAATTATGTTGGTATAGTATTTAAATTGAGTGCTGTTATGACAGCAATTAATTACAGAATATTAATAAAGATGTACAAAATAAGGTATTCTGGTTCATAAACAGGAGGACAAAATGGATAAGGTAAAACGATTTATAGATTGCACATATACGGCGACTAAATGTAATTTGCGTTGTCAATATTGTTATATAACACAGGAAAATAAATGGAATGAGGAATTACCAAAATTAAAGTATTCACCGGAAGTTATTGGAGAAGGATTATCTCAGGAACGTCTGGGTGGCGTATGTCACATAAATATTTGCGGGCTTGGAGAAACATTAATTCCGGCTGAAATGGTTGATATCATATATAATATTTTAAAACAGGGTCATTACGTGATGATTATCACAAATGGAACGATTACAAAGCGGTTCGAAGCTATTGCGAAATTTCCGAAAGAATATCTGGAGAGACTTTCTTTTAAGTTTTCGTTTCACTATGAAGAATTGTTGCGTCTTAATATGATGGATAAATTTTTTGATAATATTAGGATGATGCATGATGCGGGAGCATCATTTTCATTGGAGATAACTCCTCATGATGGATTGATAGATAAGATAGATGAGATTAAAAAAGTATGTTTGGATAATGTAGGTGCATTGTGTCATGTAACAGTTGCAAGAGATGCTTCAAAAACAGCAATCCCTATTCTTACAGATTTATCAAAAGACGAATACATTAAGACATGGGAGACATTTGATTCGGATATGTTCCGTTTTAAAATGTCTACATTTGGTGTAAAGAGAAAAGAATTTTGTTATGCAGGAGATTGGACCGGTTATTTGAATCTTGTAACTGGCATACTTAAGCCTTGCTATTATACGTATGGCGGACAGAATATTTTTGAAGATATTAATAAGCCGATTAAGTTTGAGGCAATGGGCTATTGTCATCTCAGCCATTGTTATAATTCGCATGCATTTTTAACTATGGGCGCAATACCTGAGCTGGATTCACCTGTATATTTGAAAATGCGTGACAGAGTTGTTGTTAAGGATGGTAAGGAATCTCATTGGGTTCAGCCGAAAATGAGAAAATTTTTATCAACAAAGCTGGTTGAAAGCAATAAGGAATATCCCAAGGGAAGAAAAAGATTTTTAAAAGTGAAAAATTTTGTGAAAAATTTCCCGGTAAAGGTTTACCTTAAAATTACAAAAAATTAAGCAGGTTTCGATATGAAAAAGAGAATTGTTAAGGTTATTATAACGGGAATAATACTGATCTTATTAGCATATACAGGTTTTACAATGTATAATTATATCAGTTCACCATCTGCGCCGGATGGCGGATATATTCATATGTCGTTTGATGATACAATTAGTGTGTTTGAGGATATTACTAAAAATCAGGACACATATGATTCTTTATTTGACAATGAAATGTTGGCATATTGTAAAGAATTACATGAAAAATATGGTGCAGTATTTAGTTTTTATTGTTTTTATCAAAATGATGATTTTAATTTATTAAAGTGCACACATAAATTTCAACAGGATTTTAAAGATAATGCTGATTGGATGAAATTTGGTTTTCACAATATGAGTGAGCAGGGAAATCTTGAAAAAGCTAGTGCT
>CAMHLZ010000064.1 GCA_946186125.1 uncultured Lachnospira sp.
CCCTAAAATAAAGGTTTTTAATAAAAAATAAGGTAGTAAACTTGACACTACCATACAGAAAGAAGAGGTTTATAATATGATAAAAGGAAAGCGTTTTAATCTTATAATTGTTTTGATAATTTTTATGCTGATTATCGGAACAAAATTGGGAAGTGTATATGCTAAGATAGGGGATAATCCAATAAGAAACCAGAATTTATATAATTATCAGGATAACCATTATGGAGCACATATTAGAACAGATTGTAGACCGGGATATACTCAAGTAACTTCTACAGATAGTATTTATAATGGAAGCTATAAAACTGTTACTTATCATGTAAGTGGATATCGAAATGGTGATTATAATGTTCTATATGATGGAAACACGAGTGGACGAAATGTGTATGTAAATACACCGTATAAAGCAGTTGGTCCATATGCGGCAAGAAGATATCATAGAGGAACGGTTGCGAGAACTGCAGATGATAAATCAGGTACTGCAGAGAAGTATATGCGGACAGTATATAGCAGTGCTGTGATTAGATAATAGATATCCTAAATAATATTATCATTATTGCTTAAATAAGAAAAGTAGATAGGAATTTGTTTTTGAAATATTATATATTTTGTGGGATGTGATAAATCAGTAAAATACAACTAGTGGGAGAGAGAAGTCGGATGAAAAAAATAATATCACTATTATTTAAAAACATAAAAAATTTCATAATAAACCAACCCCTGTTCTTTACAATATTAAGTATCGGACAGATAGTTTCGGTTGTCATTTTTATTACATCAATAGGCACATTTAGGGAAATGAAAGCACAGGCTGATAATGATGTGCACGAGTTAGGCTGGGTAATATGGATACTTTGCGATGAAGGAGAGGAAATCCCTATCAGAGAGGCAGAGAAAGCAGGACATGAGCTCCAGGATTTTTTGGGAGAAAATTTTTGGGGAATAGATTTTATTGCTCATATACCGGAAGTTGATGGTACTACCGTGGGCACTGGTATATATTCGGATGTATCTATAAATGAACTTCAAGATGAAGATGATGAGCACTTAACTTATCAGGAGAAAATAAGTGATGAATACATTGTTATTGTTCCCAAAGATTATAAAGGTGATATGAAAGAGCCTTATGTATACGATGGGGTAGAGTATAAAATCAGAGGAAAAAATAATGGACTATCTCCGATTATGCCTATTCGGACAATACCGGATAAAGTGGTGGTGCATAGTGCACAATTATGTCTTATGGGGATGGTGTCTGTAAAGGAATGCGAGAGAATTACAGAAAAGGTAAGAGAACTATTTGGAGTTAATGTGGAGGTGACAGATTTAGAAAAACCAATAGATTTGCTGCAGATACAGGGAAATAACGTTATCAATTTTGGCGTAATTATCACTATAGCGATAGTAATTATAAATCTTCTCATATGTTTTGGATATGTGTTAAAAAAGAGAAAGAACTGGTTAATGGTAGTCAGATTAACAGGTTGTGATGTAAAAAAGGCAAGGTTCATCTTCATGCTTGAGATGTGCGTATTGCTTTTTACTAATTTGCTTATCGGAATGATTATATTCAGATGGATGGTATATCCGAGAATGTTAGATTTAAATCAATTTTACAGGGAAATCTACAGTGCAGAGGTGTATGTACGGTCAGTTTTGATATACATAGTAATTTCGATGATAATATTCAGAATCGGAATTATGTCGGTAGTAAATAAAAATGTAATAGAGTTAAAGTAATAGGATAGTGTGAAAAATCATATTTATATATGATTTTCACAGGGCTATTTGTGCTGAGACCAAATAGCCCTGAATGGAGATATTATGAAAGTATTAAAGTTAGGAATTAATGGAATCAGTAAGAACTTATGGCTGAATCTGTTTATGTTTATTCAGATTACGGTTATTGTGGTGGCGGTAAACGTTATGGTGGCGAATATGAATTCGAGGAATATATTACTACAGCCATTTTCATATCTGCAGGGTAAGACAGGTGTGATGTTTAATAAATTTGATGCTGACCCTGATGATGACAGTATGGTTTTATTAAAAAAAATTGAAAAGAAGTTAAAGGGAAACTTTACAACTCACAAGATATATTGGGATTGGTTTGCAGATCCTAAAAGTAATAAAGATGTAGATGTGATAGGATTGGAGACTGAATTTTATAAGAACATCAATATTCCGTTAGCAGAGGGAAGTTGGAACCTAATGTCAGATAGCGGAAATTATGTAGAATGTGTTATTACACAGAATACATCGTGCTACGGATTGGGGTCTGTTATAAAAGTTCATAGTGATTTTCAGGAGGATATCACATATAAAGTTGTCGGAGTTTTATCGAATCCTACATATATAATAAATAGTAGCTGTACCTCTAAGAATTGTTGTAACGGTTTTTTTGAAAGTTATGATTATAATGAATCTAATAATCATATTTTCATGTATGTAAATGGAGATAAATTAAAGCAGTATGCAGGAATAGATCCTATGGTTGGAGAAATTATTACATATGACAATGGCATAAGCAAATCCAATTACTTAAAGAATAATGGTATTTTAGGGAGAACTGCGGACTATGTTACTTTGGGTAAATTTTTTGCTAAGAGTGAGGACTATGTAAAAACTCTGCAAAAAAGGGTTTTGCCTATATTTATCGGAGCCTTTATAGTTATGAGTATCGGAATAATCAGTGCATCTGTAATACAGATGATGAACCAGATGAGAGAGTACGGAGTATGCTATCTGTGCGGTGCAACATGGCTTCAATGCGTTGTATTAAGCATATCAAGTAATATCGTAACGTATTTATCGTCCTTCATAGTTTCGGCACTTGCAATGTTCATGATAAATATGTCGAGGTTTAAGATAGATTACGGATTTTTATATATGAAAAACAATCTGCTTGTCACGTTAGGTATATTCGCAGTACTGCTGTTTGTAAGTGTGATATCGCCGTTAATTGTATTAAAGACAAGCAATATCAGAAAACTTATACTTAACAGTTAAAAGATACAAATGTTGCAGAAAGGAACGGATATATAGTGATAGAATTAACAGGAGTAAATAAAACATACAATTATGGAAAACCAAATGCATTTCATGCATTAAAAGATATTAATCTTAAGATAGAAAGCGGAGAGATGGTGGCTGTTACAGGACGCTCCGGAGCGGGAAAATCAACACTCATGCATGTGATAGGGTGTATAGATTCATTTGAATCCGGAGAGTACAGCATTGCGGGAAAACCGGTATCGGGAATGGGAGAAAAGGGACTTGCAAAGCTCAGAAATGAGCGAATAGGTATAGTAATGCAGGATTTTGCCCTGATTGACCACTATACGGTTCTTGAAAATGTAATGGTGCCATTATATTTTTCTGACTGTCGAAGCGGTGCGATGAAACGGACGGCAATGGATAAGATAGAGATGATGGGTCTGAAAGATCAGGCAAAAAAGAATGTAAAAAATTTGTCAGGCGGACAAAAACAAAGAGTTGCCATAGCCAGAGCGCTTGTAAATGAGCCGTCATTTATTCTGGCAGATGAACCAACAGGAGCATTAGATTCTAAGACGGCCGAAGATATTATGAATGTATTTCTTGAATTGAACAGGAAGGGAGCAACCATCATTATTATTACGCATGACATGAAAGTTGCAGATTTGTGTAGCAGAAGAATTGTAATTGAGGACGGAAGGATTGTATAAAAACTTGCAATAAAAATAGGTATGTGATATAGTGTATTCGGTAAATGTTTGTAGATATTAGATTAAGAAAGGCATTGGTTTTATAGCTATGAATAATGATGAACTCAAGCAGATTGCAAATGAGGTAAGAAAGGGAATAGTTACCGCTGTTCACAGTGCGAAGTCAGGACATCCGGGTGGTTCTCTTTCGGCAGCAGATATTCTTACATATCTGTATTTTGAAGAAATGAATGTTGATCCAGAGAATCCAAAGAAGTCTGACAGAGACAGATTCGTATTGTCAAAGGGACATGTTGCACCGGCGTTATATTCGGTTCTTGCACATAAGGGATATTTTCCGGTAGAAGATTTAAAGACATTGAGACATGTAGGGTCTTATCTTCAGGGACATCCTGATATGAAAGGAACACCGGGAGTGGATATGTCGAGTGGTTCTTTGGGACAGGGGATTTCTGTTGCAGTAGGAATGGCACTCTCTGCAAAGTTATCTAATGAGAGTTATAGAGTTTATACATTGCTCGGAGACGGCGAGATACAGGAAGGACAGGTTTGGGAAGCTGCAATGTTCGCCGGACACAGAAAGCTTGATAACCTTGTTGTTATAGTGGATAATAATGGCTTGCAGATTGATGGAAATATTGAAGATGTATGCTCGCCTTACCCAATAGATAAGAAATTTGAATCGTTTAATTTCCACGTAATTAATATTGATGCTCATGATTTTGATTCGATTGCAGGTGCACTTAAGGAAGCAAGAGAGACAAAGGGACAGCCGACAGCTATTATTGCTAAGAGTGTGAAAGGCAAGGGCGTATCATTTATGGAAAATCGTGCTGAGTGGCATGGAAGTGCACCAAATGATGAGAAGTATGAAATCGCTATGGAAGATTTGAAGAAAGCAGGTGAAGCATTATGTCAGAAGTAAAAAAGTATGCAACAAGAGAAGGATATGGTGCAGGCCTTGTTGAAGTTGGAAAGAAATACGATAATTTATATGTTCTAGATGCTGACCTTGCTGAAGCGACAAAGACAAATATGTTTAAGAAAGAATTTCCTGAAAGACATATTGATTGCGGTATCGCAGAGTGTAATATGATGGGCGTGGCAGCAGGTCTTGCCCTTACCGGAAAGGTTCCTTTTGCAAGTTCCTTTGCAATGTTTGCAGCAGGAAGAGCATTTGAACAGGTAAGAAATACTATAGGGTATCCTCATGTAAATGTTAAGATAGGTGCGACACATGCAGGTATTTCGGTTGGTGAAGACGGAGCGACACACCAGTGTAATGAAGATATTGCGTTAATGAGAACTATTCCGGGAATGGTTATTATTAATCCTTCAGATTATGAGGAAGCTAAGGCTGCCGTATTGGCGGCATATGAATATGACGGACCGGTTTATTTGAGATTTGGAAGACTTGCGGTTCCTGTATTTAATGATAATCCTGATTATAAGTTTGAGATTGGAAAAGGAATTGTCTTAAGAGAGGGAAAAGATGTTACTATCTTTGCAACAGGACTATGTGTTTCGGAATCACTTAAGGCAGCTGACATGCTTGCTGAGGCAGGTATTGATGCAGAGGTAATTAACATTCATACGATTAAGCCGATAGACAGAGAATTGGTTGTTGCATCAGCAAAGAAGACGGGAAAGGTAGTTACTGTTGAGGAACATTCAGTCATTGGCGGACTTGGAAGTGCCGTATGTGATGTTCTGTGTGAAGAGTATCCGGCTAAGGTATTAAAGATAGGTGTTAATGACAGATTCGGTGAGTCAGGTCCTGCGGTTGAATTGATACATAAGTATGGATTGGATGCAGAAGGAATTTTTGCTAAGGTAAAAGAGTTTTAGGAATACAAAAAGGCTGTAACAATTGGTTGCAGCTTTTTTATTGGAAAAAATAGTTACTATTCACAAAATATACATAGATATTTTGTAAAATTAAAGTGTTAGTGTTACAATGCATTGATGCATGACAAAGGAGGATTTTTTATGAGGAGAAGAACAAAGAAAATACTTTCAGTTGCAATGGCGATTATGATGATTATTTCATCAACATCGGCTGCTTATGCGGCACCGCCGGATGGAGGAAATAGTTCCGGGAATGATATTTTGGAGACGACATCTGACGTCGTAAACGGATACACAATTACATTTGACAATGATGAAGGTGTGGCAGGAATTGATGTATATTATACACAGGATTACACGACACCAAGCGAGAAGAATATAACAACTGCCATTGCCAGAAATGGTGACACGGGAGAAGTTGATATAAGTGGTGACGGTCAGATTAATTTCCTTGTACGGTTAAATGACGGATATTCTGTCAGCAGTGTCTCAGCAGATGCGAATTATAAAAACGTGAAGGGACCGGGAGACACAAATGTGTCGAATACATACAGAATTACAAAGATATCCGGAGATGTGAATGTAACAGTCAAAACAGCAAAGTGCTCACATGCTGATATTTCTAATCCTACATGGAAATGGGATGACGATTGTTCAAAAGCGGCGGTGACATTTGACTGTGCGGATTGTAATAATACCGTAACCTTTGAAGATACAGCTATATCCAGTGTGCTTAACGAGGATAAGACAACGATTACCTTCACTGCAACTTATGAAAGCAGTGCAGGTGTGAAATACACAGATACTAAGACGGCGAATGCTTATGTGGCAACATTTGATGTATCAAATGCTACGGTGGATGTATATTATAAGCAGGATTATACAAAGTCAGATGAGACTGGTGTAGAGAGTGCGATAGTGAGAGATGGAGATAGTGGAAATCCGGTGATAGACGGTAAAGGTCAGGTTAATTTTAAGGTTACGCCGGCAGCAGGATATGAAGTAGCAGGCATTACGGTTACAGATGGAACTTATAAAAATATTAAGACCAGTGCGGATGATGAGACGATTCCTGCTAATACATACAGAATTACGAAGATTACAGGAAATACAACCATAACTGTAAATGTAAAACAGTCATCACAGCAAGAAGAGCCGACGGCTTCTTCAATCAAAAATGCTACTGTTACAGGTGTGAAATCAAGCTATACATACAATGGTAAAAAACAAACACCGACTCCATCGGTAGCACTTGACGGTGCAACTCTGGTAAATGGTACAGATTACACGGTAACATATAGTAATAATAAGAATGTCGGAACTGCAACGGTTACGATAAAGGGAATTGGAAACTATACAGACGAGATAGAAGTTGCATTTGAGATTACCAAAGCAAAAAATCCAGTTACTTTAAATAAAGCAAAAGTAACACTTAAAACTAAGACGGATTTGAGTAAAGCTAAAAAACTTAAAATTTCCGTAAATAATGCACAGGGTACAGTGACATACAGTGTTAATAAAAAAGCTGTAAGTGCAAAAATAAAAGTAACGGCAAAAGGTGTGGTTACAGTTCCTAAAAAATGTAAAAAAGGAACTTATAAGATTACAGTATCGGCAAAGGGAAATAAAAATTACAAATCAGGAAAAGTAGTGTATACTATTGTTGTAAAATAGGTATTTTCTGAAACGAAGGAGATTGTATCTTTATCAAGGGTACGTCTCCTTTGTTTGTAAGAAACTTGACAATATAGGTGATATGATTTAGGATTTTACATAGTATTGGAGTGAATAACTATGGATAAGATGTGTATACCTTAATCCGAATGAACTTTGTTTATTCTCAACTGTTTAATAGGTTATGAGTATTGCTGATTTGATGGCATAATATGACAAGTGGATAACAAAAGAAAAAGGGGGACTGACATGCGGTTTCATATAGCGATTTGTGATGATGAAAAAATTATAAGCCAAGATATATATAACAAAATAATTGATGTGAAATCTAGTTGCAATATTGACATATATAATTCAAGCTCAGAACTTTTAGAAAATCATTCACAATATGATATTATTTTTTTAGATATTGAAATGCCAGATGTTAATGGGATTGATGTTTCATATTTTTTGCGTGAAAAAGGATATAAAGGGGCTATTGTATTTTTAACGAGCCATATAGAATTTGTGCAGGAAGCGTTTAAAGTAAAAGCTTTTCGTTATTTATCAAAGCCGGTCGATTCTAATGAGTTGAAAGAGACTATTGATGATGTCGAAAAGGAGGTATTAGATAATGCACAGATTATTGTTAAAGACTATGGTTCTGAATATACTATCAACCCTTCGGATATATATTATATAAAGTCTGATAGAAACAAAACAATTATAAGATTAAAGGATAAAGCTCTTGATGTAAAAAAAACACTAAAACAGTGGTTATATGAGTTGGGAGAAACGCGGTTTTATCATGTGCATAAATCGTATGTTGTTGCATTTAGGTATATTGAGAGAATCGAAACAGATGTAATTGTTTTAGTAGACTTAGATGAAGAGATTCCAATGTCGAGAAGAAACAGGACTGAGTTTAAAGAAGCATATCATGCATATATAAAAGAAAAAGCAAGATTAACTTAATTGGTAAGAATATGGAAAAAATATTTTTGAGTTGCATTTATTATGTAGTAGAATTTATAAAAATAATACTCGTTTCAGAGAATATATTTGATATTAAATATAAAAATAATATTAGATATTTGTTTGTAGCATCGGTTGTTGTAATGTCAGTTGTTACGCCTTGGTATTATATTGTTGAAGATAGTCCGTTAGTATATACATTGTGTATGTATTTCGTGTTTATCGTGACTCTGAAAAAAAAGAAAAATATAGGATGGGTTATACTCAGTAATTTGATTATCATGATTATTGATGTTGCTATTTCTATTTTGATTTTTGAATTATGTCCTTCGCTTAGCAAAGAGGTTATTGAAAATCCAAAGGTTATAATACTGTTAAATATGATTTCTTTATTTTTCTTTATATTCGTAATTTGCGTTCTTTTGAAAAAAAGGAAAATGAAAGCGCATTTTTTTAAGTATAATGATGCATTTATTTTTAGTATATGTGCGATTGTTATATTGATTTTTGTAGCATTTTTGCAGATGCGAGTAATGGGATTTAAAGATAAATTGAATATTTTATCAATCATACTTTTGTCTGTGCTTTTTATCTTATCAGTTGTTCTATTGAGGATAAAAAAGCAAAGAGAGCAGGAGCAGTATGAAAAAGAGTTGGCACAGGAATTAGTTAAGATTCAAGAAATTTATTATAAAAGCATGCTGAAAAGGGAAGAAGAGACCAAGTTATTCAGGCATGATATAAAACAGTACATATTTTGTATTCAAACACTTCATATGAAAAAGGACTACAGTGCATTAGATACTTATTTGAGTCAAATTTCAAATAGAGTTAATGAAATTTCAGCTGCGTTCTCGACTGGAAACGAATATGTTGATATGATTTTGAATAACTTGGTGGTTCAATACAGTCAGGTCAAAGTAGAAGTGAGAGGGAAAATTCCTGCACTTAAAATGCAGGAAATAGATATATGTTCTCTGTTTTACAATTTACTCAAAAATGCATTTGAAGCATCCGATGAGGCAGATTATAAAGAACTAAAGATGCAGGTTCGAGTACATCAATCAAATATAGTTCTAGAAATATCAAATCAATTCGGAAATGTGGATTTGAATGAAAATGGAGTGTTTAATTCGACGAAAGAAGGGAAAGGACATGGGTATGGATTGCTTAATGTGAAAAGATGTATTGAAAAGTATAATGGAATGTATAATGTGGAAGTAAAAGATAATATATTTAAAACTGAAATTATCATTCCGGATATAATTGAAATATAAGTTATGAACAGTAATAAAATAATGATAGTTATTCTTACCTGTTCGTTGATGGTTCTTTGTGTATTTTAGAAAAATGTAGAATAGAAATTTGAAAGGTGGCTGTCGCTAGGGACAGCCTATTTTAATGCAAAATCTATCAGAAATAATCTTAATAGGTAAGAGTTAAATATTATGTTTACTTTAGGCGGATGTTAGACAAAATATAAAAAGTGATGAACGGTAGTAAAATAGGGATGAATGGAGTTGTATAGATGGGGAGAATTTGATAATATATTTTTGCAAAAAGATGAGCATGTAAATAAAAGGGAGGAAAACTATGAGAATATTTGATATTTCTTGGATTTGGAAATTTTTCCGTTAGAATTATATTGGTTGAATACAGATAAAAAAGGAGAACAATATGCTGGAAATTAAAGAAAATCAAGAATTAGATATTGATAATATTATTAGCTACAGAGGAAAAATAAAGCAGACAGAAATTGAGAATGTAGGAAAGGAAATGGAAAGCTACATTCAGAATAAGGGAGCGAAGAGAAAGGGGAATCCTATCACTGCAACCTATGCAGTTGAAGGCGATACAATTGATATAGAATTGCTTATGCCGATAGACGTAAGTGTTGATTCTTCAGATAAATTTGTTTTCAAAAATAAAATTAAAATAGTTAATGCTGTGGTTGCTGCTTTTAAGGGGCATCCGATGAGGTTACAGGATGCATGTGGCAGATTGAATCAGTACATAGCAGAGCATAATTTACAGCCGATAACTGTAGGATATAATGTAACAAAGAAGACGGATATGTTAAATCCGGACAATACAGAAGTAGACGTATATGTAGGAATAAGTCCTAACATATTATAATTTACGTTATAAATCAGATTTGCAAAAGGCAATTTTGTCTGCAAACTGTTTTATATAAAAATAAGACGCTGATAAAATTCGCGAAAACCATCAGCGTCTCAAAAGATAGCACTTTTGAAAAAGTACCCGGGTAGAGTATATCACTTTTACGAATAAGTGCAAAAAAGAATTAAAATAGAAGGAGATTGAAAAGAATGGAAATGGTTTTAAGTAATGGATTTTGCGAATTGTCAGAACTTGAGAAAGTAGACATTGATGCTGGAGGTTGGAAATCAGCATTATGTGTGTTTGGAGGAACGGTTGGACTTGCATGGTCGATACCTGTTGCGTGTTTAAATCCAGGCGCAGGACTTGCATTAGCAGGTGCATCACTTGCAGCAATAGATGCAGGAATATAGGGAGGATAGAAGATGAATAATAATTTTTTGGAATTAAACGAAGAAGAAACTATAATGGTTGACGCTGGTGGGTGGCTTTCTGTAGTTGGCGGGGGACTAATAGTAGCAGGCGCTATAGTCTCTGGCGGTGGAGTGGTTGTTGTTGGAGTAGGAATAGCAGGCGGAGTATTAACCGCAATTTCAGGATGGTAATAATATGATATTTGTTCACATTATTGGTAATCTGTTTTTTATATTGTTTTTATGCATGAATATAATTGGCATTAAGAAAAGTAAAGGGAAAGTTGTAATTATCAGTTTTTTACTTGGTTGTATAGTATATGTTACTTATTTAGTTATGCTTATTATAGATTTTAATGTGTCGGGATTTGATACACAAAGTTTTAGTATGTTGATTTTGTCATGGGCATTTGAAAATTCAGCATATTGCATAATGAAAAATAAAAAATAGTTTTTGCTGTTAATAGTATAAGTGCACGATGGGAAGAGTTTGTTTCTCTTTCGACACTCAGCAGATAAGAGTGCCTGCCAATGGCAATAGCAGTTTTGGCATAATTCAGAAATATTTTGGGAGGATGGAGACACTGTCCTCCTAAAATTTGGGGATGATGTTATGATATATTGTACAAAATCGTTTTATAAAAAGCTAGATAGTTAAAAAATAGGAAAGATTGGTTTCTTTTGGCTACAAATAAGACGATTCCGAGAGGTTATTAAATACGTTTTCAGTAAATTGATTATGAAGAAGATATTGTTTGCATGGTGATGGATGCTTATTTTTGTGAAATAAATAATTATTATTTTGATTTCACAATTGTTTTCAATGTATTTACATGAAATAGTTTATGCAATAGCCTATAAGCTGCAAGGTATTGATATCAGAATGTTGTATTTATTTCCTTTTTGTATAGTAAAGGAAGAAAGAAGGAAATTTTTTAAAGCTTAACTTGGAATAGCGATGCGGCTTTATTGAAGAACACCTTTTTGGAGGCTTATAGATTTCGGAGGAAAGTATGCTAGGGAAAATAGGTCTAATTATTTTTTTGATAAGTGTTTTGGCGATATCTGTGTTCATACATGAGTTTTCACATGTTGTTTTTGGAAAAATCATCGGTTTAAAATGCATAGGATTTCAGATGTGGCATATCATGTTTAAAATTGAAAATAAGATAAAAATTACATTTATACATAAAACAAAACAGTTAGGACAGTGTATATTTGTCCCTATGTCTTTTAACATTAAATGGCAAAGTTTGCTTTTGGTGTTCGGTGCAGGGATATTTCAAAACTTAATACTGACGATTACAGGTTTGGTAGGTATTATTCGATTTCACGAAACACAATATGATAAATATTATGCTGTTCTGTTTTTGGTGAATTTTTATTTATTCATTTCTAGTAGCGTGCCTTATTGTGTAGGTGAATTAGCTAGTGATGGTTATATGATTTATCATATGTACAAAATTAAGAATTCTAAACCTTTTCTGCAGTTAATGTACATTACAGGAAATTTATATAGAGGTAATGTGGATGATTTAGATGACTTAGAAAACGTATTAGATGAATTGGTTGACGATCAAAATGTATATGATATTTGCTTACGTATCGACAATGCGTATTTATTGATGAAAAATAGAAAATACATAGAAGCAAAACAGATTTTTTTAAATTTATATGGCTATGAATTCTTACCGGCATACCACCGTAATTATATAAAATATGAATTATTATGGTTGGCAATTGTATTAGATGATGAGAAACTGCAAAAAGAGTTGTTGACAAGTGAAAAGGACTTGTATGTATCGGGGATATGCGATGATTATGCAGCGTTGAGGGTGCGATATTTACTTGATGATAAGGAGAAGATTTCTCACAATGATTATGAAATAGTACATGAAAACTTATTGAGGCAAGACATATTTGAGGGGAGGGCATATATAGAAAGAAAGCTTTGGAGTGAGTCAAAGTTAAAAAAGAATATGGTAAATATATGAAACGAGTCATGAATCAGCCATCGCAATTAGGATATATATAAATGATAATATTATGTATATGTATTTATATGCAGAAAGGTGTAAATAAATGTGGATTATAATAGTTGAAATGCTCATATCATGGTTAGTCGGTCTTGTATTAGCTTTGTATATTCATGAAATAGGGCATTTATGTGTGGGTTTATTAAATGGATGGAGATTTTTCTCATTATCTATAGGTCCAATGAAACTATACAGAGAGCATATGGATGAAAAAATTAAATTAGGATTCGAAGAAAATATCTTAAATTGGTGTGGCGTGTGTGCGACAGTTCCAGAAGAATCAAATGATGAAAATATAAAAATATGGGCAAGAATTTTGATTGGTGGTCCGATATTCTCAATCGTTGCGGGATTTTTTTTTCTATTTATGTTCTTTTTTTATAAAAAATTGTTTATATTGATGTTTGGTCTGGATTCTTTAGCAATAGGATTGATAAATATTGTCCCTTCGTCTTTAAGAACTGGTTTTTTTTATAATGATGGAAAAAGATATAAAAGAATAAAAAATGGTGGAACTGCAGCAAAAGAAGAACTGGAAATAATGCATATAGTAGAAAAAGCTGTAGTAGAAGGGGAAGAAATGCAAATAAAAGAAGAAGAGTGTATGACATTAATGAATTCGGAAGATTATATGTATAAGTACTATGCTTATTATGTTATGTATACATCATTTGAAAAGCGTGACAAAGTATTAGCTCAAAAATATTGTGAATTAGCAAGAAGTATTGATGAAAAAATCCCAACTTCTGTAAAAAAGATGTTTTTAATCGGTAGTGAATAAGATGAGGAATTTATGCGTTATACAACAAGATGAAATGGACTATGTATTTGGTGGCAGCAGGATTAAATGGAATGTATAATCTCGGATATATGTTGGGTGGGTTTATTGCACATATGTAAAGATTAATATTTTATTAGGAATACAGCTGAAAAGACGATTCCGAGATGTTATTAAATAAGTATGGAGTAAGTTGATTATGAAAAAGATATTGTTTGCGTTTGGATATTGTTTGATATTTGTTGTTGTCCTTGTAATAATAAGGTTATTTATTACACATTTATTTCCAGAATTTGGAAGCAGCAAGGTATTTAGCTACATATTATACTTTGTTTTCGTGGTAGGCTGCATTCAGATAATACGACATAGAGTAAAATGATAAAACCATTAAAGCAGGAATGATTATAAGGACGTAGTTGTTTCGTGTTTGCGTAGTGAAGGAGTCGATGTTTATGGAATCAAATAGAATAATGATATTGTTTTCATGTTGTTTTTTGATTGTTTGGTCAACTTTTAAATGAAAGTGTAAGTGGTATACTATTTTCCATAGAAAGTGGCAATTAATTTTCCATAGTTTTCAATCAAATATTATTCCGTGATATACTTAGTCACGGAGGTGAAGAAAGGATGATTGATTGGATGAATTATGGAAAAATCCAAGAATACAAAAGAAACGGACTCAAGAAGAGTCAGGCCGCAAGAAGATTGGGGGTTGATTATAAAACTATTCTAAAATACTGGGATATGTCCCCGGCACAGTACGCGGAAGCCGAACAAACTTCTAAGAAACGAAAAAAGAAAGCGGATGAATACAAAGATTTTGTGGTGGAATGTCTGAAAAAGTATCCGGATATGTCAGCAGCCCAGGTTTATGACTGGATTAAGGAAAGAACCTGCTTGGAAACTTTGGATTTCAAAAAACGTGCTTTTCGGAATTATGTTCAGGAAATACGTAAAGAATACGGGATTACAAAACCTGTATCTACAAGGGACTATGAAGCTGTGGACGAGCTTCCTTTGGGACAACAGGCACAGGTGGATATGGGAGAGATTAAGATTGAAACCACAACCGGAAGATATAGAAAAGTGTATTGTTTCGCAATGGTGCTTTCCCATTCCAGATATAAGTTTATCTGGTGGCAGCTGAATCCGTTTACAACGGATACATTTATAACAGCCCATGTGAAGGCCTTTGAGTTTTATGGAGGTCGGCCAAGAGAAATCGTATATGATCAGGATAAGATTCTTGCAGTTACCGAAAATAATGGAGATATCATTTATACGGAAGTTTTTCAGAATTATATAAACGAAATTAAATTTGATGTATTTCTATGTCGTGGTGCAGATCCAGAATCCAAAAGCAAAGTAGAAAATGTGGTGAAATATGCCAAGCATGGCTTTGCAGAACACAGAATACTGCGGGATATCGACAGTTTCAACGAAGACTGTATCGCATGGCTTAAAAGAACCGGAAATGCAGAAGAACATGGAACAACAAAAAAGATACCGGCAGAAGTATTCGCCCTTGAAAAAGAATATCTCCTGCCAGTACC
>CAMHLZ010000065.1 GCA_946186125.1 uncultured Lachnospira sp.
CAACAACCTCAACATCATTAGAATATATTCCATTATCATAATAATCTTCTAGCAGATACAGCATTACAGCCAGCAAATTAAACGAACCACCATCATCACTTTCATTATATAATTTTATTACCTGCTCTTTTGAATTATATTTTTCCAAAACACGCAGAATCTGTTTCATCTGCTTTATTGGATTATTGCTGGAATTAATATACTTTGGATAGCACTTTAAAACCCGGCCATATACAACAATTACTCCTACAAACGAAAACACATAATAAAGTACTCGTTCTCCACTCTCGATATCTGTTACCCTGACATCTTCCTCCACTAAGTCAGAGAGCATACTTTGTCTATCGCTTTTCTTTACATTTTTCACGATGCCATACTCTTTTAATTTTCTTATAATCTGCACCGTTTCATCAATATTACATTCAAATATTTTTCTAAGTTCATCTTGAGTATATCTTTTCTGCTCTTTGACATATTTAGAAATCATCTAGTTACATTCCCTTCTCATTCTAATTCATTCAAGTATTCTTTCTTAACCTTGTCTCGAATATCTTTACAAAAAATATCGATTCCTCTTTTATCAAATTCCTCACAAATGGCAGAATACTGATTTCTTATGTCCTCATCACAGCCATCAAACAACATATGTCTTCTCTGCTTCGCCACATCTTCAAACAAATACATAATAACTTTATTTTTAAAAGTCTCTTTGAATTCATCTTTATTTTCTAAGACTTTTTTAGATACAAAGAATGGTCCCATAAGCTTGTCTTCATTTATCTTGTAATCTCTAGAAGCAAGTGTTGAGTTTATAGCTTTCCTAAGTTCATTCCATGCAGCTCTGTATGGAATCTGTGCTTTTTCGCAGACTAAATATGTATCATTAATTTTCTCGTCCTCATTGTTAATACCGATATATTCAAAATTCCATCTTCTCTTAAATGCTGTATCCATTGGAAATACACCCTGATCAGCACTATTCATTGTTGACCAGATATACATATTATCAGGAATCTTTATTTCCTCATATTGTTCTGGCTTTCCTCCAAGCTCTTTTGCCAAATAAGCCTTTATATCTTCCGATGGCTTAACTGGATATTGACTTGCATTTCTATCATCACGATCCAAAAGCTGAAATACTTCTCCAAATACCGCAGCGACATTAGCTCTATTAATTTCCTCTATTAGAAGTAGAAAAGGTTTTATATCTTCATTATTCTCTGATTGCCCATTTTTTATCGCCTTTACATATGTACGCATAAATGGTCCTGGTAAATACTCATACGATATTCCTTTTTTAGTAGGTACTGGCTTATAAGTTCCTACAAAATTAGCATATGAGTAATCTGGGTGAAATGTAACTCTTTCACAATCTCCACCTTCAGAGATAATATCTTTCTGCTCACCATCCAGTTTGAAACTCTTTCCTGTTCCAGGTGCACCAAATACAATTCTATTATGCGAATATACCTTACCAGTATCTTTGTTTTTGCGTGAACACCCTGTATAATAATTAGGTTTAATATATGGCTTATATTCCATTTCATCCTCCTCAGAGCTTTCGTCCTCTATGTTCATTTCTTCACGAATAGTATTTAATGCATCCTCTTTGCCTTCTCCAAATTTTACAGCTGTCGGTATCATTACAGTAACCGCTCCCAGTACCCTGTCCATAAATTCTTTGCTGAAGATTTCTTTGAATCTTTCAAGCATATCTGGGAATTCATCAAGTACCGCTCGTATAACAGCAACAGCCTTAATCATATCCAATGTACTTAGTGCCTGAGATGGATCTCGTGAAAGCTCAGGTCCGATATATGGAGCATCATATGCTTCTCTATAACTCAAAAAATCTTCTCTTTTAAATGGTTTCTCAAAAACACAATCAACTTCTATATCAAATTTAAAGTACTTTTCTTTACCATTATATCCAAAATCATAAGGTTCTTTAATAACATGTGCTACTCCAATAAATCCCGGAGTCCAATCCACTTCCGATTTTCCTGTATCGCCACCTAATGTAACAAATACTGTTTTTCCTATGCTCAATTCCTCTTTAAGAGTATAAACACCATCAACTGTTATATCCTTATTACCATTCAAGATATTATGCACTGTTTCTGGAAAACCACATTTCATAGACACAAAAGTTAGTCCTTCATGTTCATATTCATGAATAATCTCCACTACAGCTTTTTCTAATTGATCAACAGAATAATCCTTATATAGATCAAAAACTTCCTGATATGCAATGCCTCGTCTTCTTAAATCCCGATCATCCCCCCAGCCTTTTCTTCCATTATTAGGGAAATAAAAATCAAATGCATCCTTTGCATACTTATATGTAGTTTTCTTTGTTCCAAATTTCTTTTCTAACACAGTCCAATCATGTACCCGCTGTTTATATCTTGCATCCGTTTTAGGAAGCATAGCATAATACATACAAACAAGTGCCTGTTTTTGTTCATCATCTAAATTATTAACATTAACTTCCTGCTCCATATTTTTCTCCTTAATGCCAGAATTAATACTCTAACGTGTATATACCATCTTCATACTTTTTGAATAGAACCGTTGTTTTCCCATAATCCTCCAACATCTGCTTTGTAATATATGTACCATCTGGAACTCCAAGTTTATGTCTTATCCATTCTCCAATTATCGCATTACTCTCTGGTGTCTCCAATGCTTTTCCCTTTGCCTGAGCCTGCCTCATATAGAATGCATCATATTCTTTTGTTACAACTTTAAACACATGATAAGTTCCATCAGCCTTTGCATCAGGAAAAAATCCCTCTTTATGATCTGCTACATTGTATGGAATGTATGCTTGGTTTCTATTTCTTTTATAGCCATTCTTACGTATTCCCCAATTCACACCAGATCCATATCCCGTATCGCTTCCATCTGCTTTCAACAAAGAAACCTCTAAAGTATCTACTGGTTCAACATTCTGATACTTCTCCCACGATAAATTCTCCAGATTAGTATCTGCAATATCATCTTCTACATTTTTCTTGCTGGAAAATGAAACTTTCTCTTTTATTTGTCCATCAAAACACTCTATCGTATCAGGGAGCAGGCTATTAAAGTAATGGTTCGCCTCTTTAGAATCACATTCATCCATACATTCTCTTCGAACAAAAAATGCATTCATTGTATAATTTGCCGAACCATTAAACGCCTTTATTGCTTTCCTTCCTTTACACCATACATACACCTTAGAGTGTACCTGCTTTCCCTCTACGATATACTTACATGATATCCGCGGCATTCCAGATACACTGTTTAGTCTTCTTATCAACGAACAAATTTTTTCGTGTTTTTTCTGTGTGAGCCCAGCACCCTTTGTCATTCCAAGTATTATGTCAACTTTTATTCCAGACACATACTCTTTGTTCCTGCCATCAAATAATTTTATCAGATGACTTGATATTCTCTCTGCGTCCGTAAATGCTGTAACTATTTTTAAATGATTACACGCTTCACCATCTTTTCGTGCTGGTGTAAATAAAATTCTATCTTCGAAATCCTCAGTATACATCCCTTACTCCTTTATGCTTGGTTCTATGCTTTCATAATCAATTCCTGCAAATGTCTTTAAAATAGCTTCAAATATAATTTTAGCTCCTTTTGCCGGTACCGCCATTCCAATTTGTTTTCTAACAGATTCTTTAGCGCCCTCAAAAATGTAATCATCAGGAAATGTTTGCAATCTAGCTCTCTCCCTATTAGTCAATGCTCTTGGTTCTGAATAATGATACATATGTGTTCCACCACCCCCAGAACCTGTTACTGTATATGCCGGTTTATCTGGATCTAATCTTTTATAAATCTGGCTTATCTTCGCCCCTTTTACCTTAAGCTGCAATTCTGCTGGTAAATCCGCAGTAAATGCATTCTGCCCTGGCTTAATGTATTGTAACCTCTTAACAACTATTTCAGACTGTTTTGTTAACTCATTATTATAAGCATCTTTTCCTATCGGAGGATTTTCTATTGCATTTTTACAAGTCACATCAATATTTTCATATGGCTTTGGACTTGGTATCTTAAACTCATATGGTAAATCTTCTCTAATGCCAACAATTATAACCCTGTGTCGTGCCTGAGGCACTCCATATTCTTCAAACTTATACAGATTAGGATATATTCTATATCCTGCATTTTTCAAATCTTCCTGTATCTTCTGAAATGCTTTTCCATCATTAGCGCTCTTTAACCCACCAACGTTTTCTGCCAAAAACCATAATGGCTGATACTTCTTTAATACTTTCACTCCGTATGTGTATAATGGTCCATAAACACCATCAAATCCTTTTTGTTCGCCTACAACAGAAAAATCATTACAAGGGAATCCAAAAGCTAATGCATCTATATCGCCAAGGCTTTCAATATCAAGTTTTCTAACATCTCCACAAATAACACTTTCACCATCTTGCGGGCAAATATTCCTGATATATGTATTACATGTATCTCTGTCATAATCATTTGCCCATTTATGAATAATCTTATAATCTGAATTTTCAATCTTCGCTGTCGTTGCTCCTAGTGCTAATCCGCCAGGACCACAAAACAATTCTCCAAGTCTAAATTCTTTTACACTATTCTTCATTAAACTTTATCTCCATTTGCTAATATAAATTCTCTGTTAAATTCGACTCCTAGTGCATACGCAATATTATCCAAGTCTTCTACTGTAAAGCTTTCTCTTTTCATTTTTGAATTAAAACTTTGCGGAGATTTTCCTAGTCGCCTTGCCAATTCAGCTTCGCTTACACCGCATCTCACACATAACACTTTTATTTGTTCTGATATCGTCATGCATTAATCCTCCTGATTGCTATCTGTTTTTATATTATAAATATATTTTTTGATGATGTCAAAACTTTTTTTAAGCATACATAGCCCAGGTAGATAAGATAATTATTCACTTAACTAATATATTTAATTCTATTGATATCAATTATTTCTTTAACCTATACATAAATGAAAAGAGCAGAGGAATCACCTTCCCCTGCCCTTATTCCATATCTTATTTTCTACCTTTTCTTTTTCAGCACTTCTTTTAACGCTTTCCTCATAAATCATCTGATACTCCTCATTCAACCTATCCCCCTCCAGCTTCACTCCCAGCTTACCTAACACCGCCATAAACAATTTCATATTCCCACTGGCATCACTTACATCAAACTTAAAAGCATCTGCTTTTACAGAAGTTTTCAAATACTTATAAGGACAAAACTCCAAAAGTTCTCTTGCAACTATTTCACTCTTATCCTCCACATTGTTCTTTTTCATAGCCACTTGCAAACGCTTCGCCTCCTCAAACAAGATATCGATATCAACTTCATGTCCCATTTTCTTGTACAAATCATTAAGTTTTTCATATGCAGCAACTACCTCATCATTTTCATCAATACCTGCCATCCCAGCTTTGTCTACATCCGTACTACCAAGATAATCCGCATACGAATAAAAAGAACTTGATTTCATCTGTGGAATCTCTATCGCTTCATCCTCAATCAGCTCTTCCTCTTCAGACACTTCATAACTTGCAGTATACAGCTTCTCTTTTATTGTCATTTCAGCAAGTCCCATTTGCTTTTTTACTTCTTTCTTCTGCATTTTCAGTTCATCCAGTTCTTTTTGTACATTCAAGTGCCATAATTGATAATCCCGATATTGTTCGTCTGTCTTAATTGCCCGCTTTTTACTAGAACTACGTCTATAGATCTCCTGCTGCCTGTTATCAATCTCTTTCATTTTCTTTTCCTGTTCACTTCTATAATCCAGCAAATCAGAAAAATCTCTGATATCATTATTTACTAACATCAAATACTCATCCTGTAACTGATGAAATCTTTTCAAATCCTCTGCATATTTAACTGCATTAACCTTAAATCTTTTTTGCTCAATTATACGAATCCAATACATCTTTGCATAATATTTCTTCTGGAACACAGACAGATTTGACCTTTTCAAATAATGAATATTTTTTGAGTAATAATGCGGATGCACTTTCCATGGCATAGCCACATTATATTTAAGATTATTCTCCAAAAACATTTCATCCATCTTTCCCAGACTATGATAATACCTGAACCCCGGTGCCTGTACCTCTAACCACACACCTTTTTTTAATATATACCCCAGACTTCTCATCAGATATTTAAAATGCTCAACATCTCCGGCGGCATAAACACACATTTTTGCATCACGCAGTATTATTTCTTTCATAGACATTTCTTTTTCCCATTTATCTCTGCTGATATTCTTTGGTGATTTACTGTATTCTGCCGGAACAACACCAAGTCCCAGCTCTTTGCAATACTTATTGGTAATCGATTGTAAATGGTTCTTCCAGTTTCCTTTAGGCGAATTATATTTTTTACCTGTTGTCATATTCACGCTGTTCCAGATTAAATGACCATGCATATGTTCTCTGTCTGTATGCACCGCATACACAGCTTCATAATCATCTCCAAGAACATCTTTCGCAAAATTTTCAATTACATACATCGCCTGTTCAGCCGATACATTCTCCTCAGGAGAAAATGAAATAATAATATGATATCCCTGTCTGTTACCTGTCTTGTGAAATATTTTCTTTGTTTCCACCATCTGCTCAAATGCTGTGTCCAGCAGACAGTTAATACTGCCTACCAGAATACATTTTTCTGTCTTATCTGGATTTTGGATATACTGCAAAGCATTTTCTAAATGTGATGCCGGATTTCGGCCTTTCGATTCCTTTATATTCAGGATCTTTGTAATCGCCATATCTTAAGCACCTCCACAAATAATCCTTTAACTTCCTCAAGGCTTCTCTGCAGCTTATCAATGTCACTAAAATATATTTTCCCCTGCGTATTTCCAAGCCTCACCACCTGATTGATGTTATTTGCAATGCCTGAAAAAATTCTTATAACTCTTGCCCTGTCTTCCGGATATCGAAAATCAACATTTCCTCCTGACCGGATCAATTCCCTCACATATTCACTAACATTTTTTCCACTTTTGCTGACTGCTGCATTTAAAATATCCATATCCTTTTCTGACAGCTTAACAGAAATCTTATAATCTTTCCTGTCAGACTTGTATCTTCTCTTTCCACCTGCCATACCAAAATCCCCTTCCGTACCTCAAAAAATCAATTCCATACCAACTTATTTTTATCTGTCCCATTGCTCTTCATCCTTTCCAAAAGTAGTGTTCACTGGGTTTGCAAGATACAGAAAAGGTCGGACCTTTTCCCTAAAAATATATAAATGCTCATGCGTTTACATAATTTTTTGTCTTGGCAGGAGCACCTGCACCCAGTAAATTTTTTATTGCTATCTAATTTGATAGCAAATATTATGATATTTATATCTTTACGGCACTTTTTGATAGCACCGCATTTTTCCTCATTTCTTTGCTATCAAAGGTGCCGTTTTTGATATCTTTTCACCTGATTACGCTATCATTGCTGTTATCACTAGAAAAAAGCATCCAAATCTAACATTTCATTTGCTTCAAGGTCTTTTTCTATCTCATCTTCACTTTCAGTTTTAGTATCTTCAATTTTAGATGTCATCCTCAAATCAGTTGAAAATGTAGTGAGTAAAGAATTTGAAGTCTGTCCTGTCTGAATTCCGATAAGATATGAGGCAACAACCTGTGTAAGCCTCTCGTTAATGTTTTTTTCAACAGCATCACAAATTCTTTCAACAATGGGATCTTCCCATGTTTTCTTTTCATTCAACGTATAATCTTCATTAGCGTCCATCTCACCAAGCATATTTATTGCCGTAATTATATAATTCTGCACTGATGAATACTTATCAATATCAATGTGTTGAAGAATATCAAACGCCTTTTGGTGCTCTGGATTATCAGAATAGAACCGGACGATTTTCTGTTCTATCTTCTTCATTGTCTCACCTGCTCTCACCTATCCGACATTTCCCAGCTTCTTTCTCTTTAACGCAACATAGCAGAAATATTCATATCCCTTCGCATTTGCGTTGATGTCAAAATTAAATGTTATTCTTCTTCTATCAAAAGTACTGAAATTATCCAAAAGCTTTGCTCCGCCACCTAAGACATACATTTTCATGGTCTTTTCGTTATATCCCAAATCTAATATCTTTGCTGATAAATCATTCACGTATTCTCTTGCAGTTTTCTCCATACAGTATTCATATTCCGGATCAATATTCACCATTCGGTTCATCAAAAATGTGTTGATTATCGACTCCTGAATATCTTCCTGATAATTATCCAATAATACCTGATGGATTTTTAGAGCACACTGCCTCACACCAAACAACTCCGTCCACATTTTATTTTCTACCGGTCTGCCATCCTGCAAAAACATAGCATTCATTGTTCCATTTCCAATATCTACAATCATATTCAGCCCTTTAAACTCCGGCAGTATTTCTGCAACTGCTGCATAACATTGTGGCATAACACTACAACCGGTTATTCTCACGTTAAAAATTCTGTCCTTATATAAAAACCGAATTTCCGGATTTTGCAGCATATACTGTTTAAAAGACTCTTTTTGTGAATCCATCCACTTAAGCGGTACTCCGACAGCCAGGTGTATTTGTTCGCTACAGACACCGCGCAGATACAGCTCTTTTGCAATTGCAGCAATAGTAAGGACATAAAAATCATTATCCTGCACTTTATCTTTCGTAAATTTTTTATACCCTTGATCAAGAACATAAAAATCCCCATCATACATCAAATAATCTGTACTTATTACCGGTTCTGTCTCTCTCTTTACTATTCCATTACTGAATACAGTATTAGCTGTTTTTATATTCCCGTAGCCATGATCTACAGCCAATATTAAAGACTCGTCTATCCTAAGATCTCTCATATTTCGTTACCTCCAATTTCTTCAGTTTTTTCTGTTCACGAAGCTCCTTATTCTTTTTTATGGCAACAATCCCATCGTGAAATATAATTTCCTGTGCAAGCTCCCATCTTTGTCTCATAAGTGCTACAACCGACAAATAATCATCCTTTTTCCCTAGTGGTAGTCCCTCTTCGTTTATAATCTGTTCCTCTAGTTCGCATGCATACTCTTGAAATTCAATTGCCTTTTCAACCAATATTTCTTCCAGCAGATACTGATGATGGAGCTTTCTATCCAGCTCAAACAACCATGTCATCCAAAGTGTTCCATACTTGCCAACCCCTGCAATAGTTGCATTATCGCATGCACCCAGCACAGGATATAAATAATCTCCTCTCTGTTCATATCTGATTCCATTCTTTTCAAATAAAGTTGTTTCTTTTGTAATCATATAAACACCAATCCTTTCTAATCTGATTCGTTTAATATCGTTAAAATGTGCTTTAAGGGAATAAGAATCTCATCCAAATCCATCTGACTCATTTTTTTCTCATCATAAAACTGCAGCTCCTCAAGGAGTGCTTCAAGATACATCTCCATTTTTCTTGCAACTTTTACATTAAGTTCTTTTGCTTCTTCAGGTGACATACGAAATGAAACCATTACATTTCTCCATCTGTTTTTTGCATCAACTCTTTTTTCACTCATTCTGCTCATTTCCTATCTCTCTGTTATCCCATTCTTTTTAGCCCACAAGATACTTTTGTATATCAAGAATTTTATTATCATTTCTAACTGCCTCTTCTGTTTTTGACCTGTCAACAGTCCTATCCGACATTACATCCTGCTCATCATTTTCAAAATTTGCATTTACTTCATCTAATTTATCAGCCATAGACACCTGCTTTGACGGAAATAAATGCGAATAGCGATACGTAATATCTATACTCTCATGACCGACTCTGTCTGCAATAGCAACGGCAGAAAAACCAAGATCAATCAAGTGTGATATATGAGAATGCCTAAGATCATGAATTCTTATCTTCTTTACTCCAGACAGCTTTGCACCTCTCTCCATTTCATGATGAAGAAAACTCTTTGTCACTTGAAAGATTCTATCCTTTGGTTCGATATCATAAATCATTGCAAAATAATCCTTCATTTCTTCTGATAGGAATTTTGGCAGTTTAATTGTCCTGTTACTTTTGGGAGTCTTTGGTGTCGTGATATAATCTTGTCCCTTAAGTCTCTGATATGATTTATTTATTCGAACTGTACCATTTTCAAAATCAAAATCCTCCATTGTAAGAGCAAGCAATTCACCAAGTCTCATACCTGTCCAATAAAGCATTTCGAATGCATAATAGGAAATAGGTTTATCTACAATTGCGTCCGAAAACTTTTTATACTCTTCGACAGTCCAGAAAAGCATTTCTTTACTTTCTTCTCTTCCCATATTTCCAGCTAATCTTGCCGGATTAGTTTTTAAATTATAAAATCTGCAGGCATGATTAAAAATTGCGCTCAAAATATTATGCATGGTTTTTCTATACGTTTCAGAGTAACCTTCACCGTTTTCATAACGAAAACTTATCATTGTGTTCTGCCACTTTCTTACATGGGCTGCAGAAATCTCATTCATTCTTAGGTTTTTGAAATACGGCAATATTTTTGTTTCAACAATATGTTCTTTCGTAAGCCATGTATTAAGCTTTACACGTTTCTTCACATCTTCAGTGTATAGTTTCCAAAACTCTTCAAATTCCATATCCAGATTATTTTCCTGACGAAGCTTATAATTGCGTTCAAACTCTAAGGCATCCCTTTTTGTTTCAAATCCCCTTCTCTTTATCTGCTTGTTCTTCCCTGTCCAATCTTTACAATAGAATTTGGCGAACCATTTACCGTTTTCCTTATCCTTGTATGCTGGCATATACCTCATCTCCTTTTCTTGCTACAGGCAGAATAAAATTCATTCTACCTGCTTGTGTACAAATATCTTTTGTTACTAAATTTCTTCTTTCATTCCGTAGAATCGTTCATTAAAATACTTGCGACTAGTTTCCCACGAATGACTGCATAACCTTTTTTCTTAAGCTCATCATTCATTTGTCGCATTATCTTATACGCAACCGATTTGGATATTCCAAGTATCTGCATCACTTCATCCACTTTTAAAAACTTTTCGTCCATACATTCAGCCTCCCTTCTTTTGTTTTCAATACAGCAAATTATGAAACTTAATTCATGACTCATCTCATAAATACCGTATTATGTATTCTCCGGCTGCGTTAATAGTGGTTCATATCCCAATTAGTGAATAAACATATATTCACCAGCAATGCAATTTTCTATACTATAGTGTTTAGTATTTGATTGTTGTTGTTCTATACTTTTTAATTTAGAATGTCAATACTTTTTTCTAATTTTTTTTGTATAGAAAATATTTCATTTTTCCAATTAGTGTGTTATACTGTGTCTTAGTATTTAACAAACTGAGATTTTGCATTGCATGTAATGTTATAAAAACACTGTCAAAAAGGAAGAACTACACAATGACTGTTGGCGAAAGAATTAAAAAGATAAGAATTTTTCGTAAAATGACAATGGACGAACTTGGTGCCGCCCTTGGTTTTGAAGGTAAGAATATGTCTGTCCGTGTTTCACAGTATGAAACAGGCGACCGTATTCCAAGAGAAGATATGATTTTGAGATTAGCTGATGCTCTCAATTGCAATTACAAAGCTCTATCTGATTATGGATCAGGTTCAGCTGAAGATATTATCGAAACACTTTTTTGGTTAGAAGAAAGTACAATACCTCTTCCAGCCCGTGGCAAAGGTCCTCGTTTTCCTGAATATACTGGTCCGGGAAATCTCATACATTTATCTGCCATGATAGCTGGCAAAAAGCAAAAAGAAACTTCTATGACATACGATAAAGATTCCTATGATACAACAGAACCTCCTGTTGCAATTACATTTGATTATGGATTGGTAAATGAATTTTTATCAGAATGGAATGATATGAAAACGAAACTGAATAATGGAGAGATTTCTCCCAACGAATACTTTGAATGGAAAATTACATGGCCACAAAAATAAGGAGATATCTACTATGAAGCTTGAAAAAACTCTTAAAAGAAAATTTTACCTTAAATATTTTACTTTAGTATTTTTATTACTACTAAATGTACCTATAATCGGACTAATCGTTACTCAATTTGTTTATAAAGAATATTGTATTCATTTTTACATCACTTCTATTGTAATGTTCGCTATTGCTATATTACTTAATATAATTTACGAAAAACTATTTGAATTACCTCAAATCAGCAACATACACGATTTGACAAACTATTTAGAATATTTTTCTTCATCAACAATTTCTGTTTTAGAATATACAGAAAGTATAACTTGGTTTTCACGAATAATCCATTCTGCATATCTACAAAAAACAGAAACACAAGACATCTTTACCGAAATTATAAATAAATTACATTTAATACTTCGTCCACAAAATAATGGTAGATTATGCATCGCCTTTAAGCACAAAAAGTCTTTTATTAAACTTTCACAAGACTTATGCAATTCATCTGATGATATGCAAACACTTAATTTTAATATAAATACAATATTAGATGAAGAACCTGAAAAGTACAAATTCATAACAATTACCTTAGACAAAAATATACTATTTTATTTGTTACTTTTTCCAATACACATCTTTGGATGCTTTTTACTTGCAAAAAGCAATAATAACACTTTCAACGTAACTGTTTTTGTAGCAAATCTTACCCTATATATACCTGCAGACATATTAGCAATTCTAATATATACGGGTTTTATCAAAAATACAAAAGTTTAATATGTAGTACCATTTTAGTACCACAAGACAAAAAACAAGCTCGCAAATTCCCATTTTACTAGGCTTTTGCGAGCTTTCTAAAATTATTCCATCTCGGTAGTTCCAAATCTGTTTTTCATGGTAAATCATGTTAAATACGGCATTCTTATTTTCCACTATTACTTAAAATGCCTTGTATTTCGTGTGCTTTTCGAAGAAATAGTATCATTTTAGTATCACGAGCTGTATCACCGTGATACTATAACTACCTCCTTCCTTCGTTCCGGTTCGCTTAAAAACTCTCGAACAATTTGACATTGTTCGCTATAAAGTATTATAACACATGCCTTACCAATAAGCCACAAGAAAATTAAAAATACCAGTACATTTATTTCTATTAAAAGAGGGATACGAACCTAATGTCCGTACCCCTCTTTGAAACGCTTACTTATCTTCCAAAAGACCAAAGAGATATTCTTCTAAGCCACCGTCCACGTTGTAACGTCTTTCTGCTACCTGCATTGCCATTGTAGCAATTGCTTTCTCAATCTTAACATTCTTGTTATATGCTGTCTTGACCGGATCCTTTCTTGAACGAATCGATGTATCCTCAGCATAGAATCTTTTGAAATCAGAATCTTGTACAAAATCCTCCATGTCCATGGAACGGATATCCTCACCCAAGAAACCGTAGTTTTTCAACAACAAATATATCTCTAAACGACTCATCTTTGCAAATACACCATCGAATATCTGCTTAACATCATCGTCCAATGATTTTCCAAAGACAACTTCATCGATATCATATGATTCCTGGCCTCCCCCAGAAGAACCAAGTGGTCTAAACTTTTCGATTCCCTGTTCAGTCATCATATTATAGGATTCTTTTCCCTTCTCAATCAGGATAAGTTCCGTAATCTGTGCTTTCGAAATCTTCTCGCCTAACTTGGTATAGATTTCTTCAACAGTAATATCATCCTCGGTTCTATCATTCTCACTGGCAAGTGTAGCACGTGCAGAACGAATCTTCAAAAGTACCTTCGCTTCTTCCGGTGTAATCTCAAGTACAGATGCCACCGCTTCCCTGATACAGTACTGTGTTCTGCTCTTAAAAAATGTCTTAACCTCAAACTGCTTACCTTCATATTTATCATCCATGTATTCCGGATTGTTAAACTTATAAATCAATTTCGGTGCTACATTCATAACTTTAGTCATATATGCTTCCTGTGTCTGATCATCCAGCTTACAGCGTCGGCTTTCACATTCCACCATCTCCTTGATAATATCAAAGATTTCCCAAAAAGCTATATTAGATGCTTCATCTGCTTCATTCAAAAGTCCCTGCTTCTTAAGTAATGCGATATATGCAGCTACTCTTGTCAAATACTCCTTATAAGATTCCTCTGGGTTACGTTTTAATGTTTCTTTCATGGATTCTACCTCCTAAAACTTTTGTCTTGGGAGGCAGAGCCCCGTAGGTTATATAAGGTTAAAGATATCAGTCACATCCGCGCTCCCGGCAACGCCGGTATAAACGAATGAGATATAAAAAAAGCTCCTCCTCCCGGTATCATACCGGGAAGAAGAGCAAAAGATTAAAAGCACACAAAAAGGGGCTGTGTAAACTATTCCAGGTTCTAACCCGGTAATGTCTACACGCCCCTCATGT
>CAMHLZ010000066.1 GCA_946186125.1 uncultured Lachnospira sp.
GGTGTAGACGCTACCGGTGTAGGCGCCACCGGTGTAGGTGCCACCGGTGTAGGTGTCTCTGCTGAAACAGATGTACCAACATTCACAACAATAGGCTGTGATGCAAAATCATCAACAGGTGCAGATGCCGTTCCTGTACTCGGAATTACAGGCTTGCCTGTAATGGATGATACAAGAATATCATTACCATTAGCATCTTTTTCCGTAACACTATAATACAGAACCTCAACAAGTTCTCCAACATTTTGGAATCTGTCCTGAGCTTTAACCGAAAGTCCTTTCATAATTGCGTAATCAATCTCCGGCCAGATATCTCTGTCAAACTTTGACAACGGCTCAACGTTGTCTTCTATCATACGTTCCAATGCTTCCTGAGGGGTGATACCTGTAATCATCTTGTACATAGTAGCACATAACGCATATACATCCGTCCATGGTCCCTGTACACCTTTTACCCGATACTGTTCTTCAGGTGCATAACCTCGCTTAAGCACAACCGTAATACTCTTATTATCTTCACCATTACATACTCTTGCTGCACCAAAGTCAGTAAGCTTTATGTTATTATTTTTTGTAAGCATGATATTATCAGGACTTATATCCCTATGAATCATACCCGTCTCATGAATCTTAATCATAGATTCAAGAACCGGTCTCATCATCTTTATAACTTCACTCTGGCTCATACGCCCGCCAACTTTCATGAGATGCTGCTTAAGCGTAATACCATTAATGAATTCCATTATAATGTATGCCGTCTCATTCTCATAAAAGAAATCTTTAACCGTTACAATACCCGGCAAATCTGAAAACATCGTAAGGTTACGTGCTTCTCTAAGATACTTTTCGAGTCCTTCTTTGTATAATTGCTGACTCTCACCGGAAAATATAGTAAGTGCATTTCCGGCTGTAATATCCCTCGTACCTAACTCCGAGGGAAAATACTCCTTAATCGCTACCGGAAGTTCTGTTTCCATATTAAATCCGATGTATGTGATTCCGAAGCCTCCCTCACCTATTACTTTTCCGACCAGATACTTATTATTAAGTATAGTAAACGGTCTCAAGCTTCTCGGGGACGGTGCATATGTTGTTTTATCAAACCCACACAACGGGCAAGGCAAATCCGGCTCATCCAACACAGCCATACATCCCGGACACAAACATTTAGGATCAATTGTACTCATGCTATCACTCCTCCTGAAATAAAATTCCTACGTTTTAAAAACCATATGTCTAGTAACAATTATAGCATTTATGTTCAATCCGTGCAATGATTTTTGTACACATTTTGTATATTTTTTACTAATTTTTGTTTATTTATGCTTTTTTTATATGTTTTTTGTACATATTGCTATTATACATTACTATGCCAACGCAGCAGTAATTATCGCCATGGAATATACTTCTGAAGCATTGCATCCTCTTGATAAGTCATTAATCGGTGCATTTAATCCAAGCAAAATTGGTCCATACGCTTCAAACGAACCCAGTCTCTGTGCAATCTTATATCCTATATTACCCGCATTAATGTCAGGGAAAATAAATGTATTAACATGTCCTGCTATATCCGAGCCAGGGCACTTTACTCTTGACACTCTTGGTGAAACCGCTGCATCAAACTGAACTTCACCTATAATCGGCAATTCAGGAGCTGCTTTCTTAGCCTTTTCAGCTGCATTTCTCATCTTGTCAACATCTTCGCCTTTTCCCGAACCAAGAGTTGAGTAGCTTAAGAATCCTACCTTAGGATCTACTCCGAATATTTTTGCACAACGTGCTGTTTCTGTAGCAATCTCAACAAGTTCGTCCTCTGTAGGATGAATGTTAATCGCACAATCTCCCATCGCAAGAACTTCATTGTCGCCTGTTGCAGACGGTCTTACCAGTATAAAGCAGGATGACACAATAGTGTTACCCGGTTTCGTCTTTATAAGCTGTAATGCAGGGCGCACTGTATCAGCTGTTGAATACGTAGCTCCTCCTAATAAAGAATCTGCAATCTTCATTTTTACCAGCATGGTTCCAAAATAATTTGGCTGTGCGAGAAATTGTTTCGCCTGCTCTCTTGTAACACCTTTGCTTTTTCTGAGTTCACAGAATAAATCAATCATTTCTTCCATTCTGTCAAAATTATCCGGATTAATTATCTCTGCTCCCCTGATATTAAACCCGCTTTGTTCTGCAACTTTATTAACTTCTTCCGGATCTCCTACAAGTATAGGATGTAAAAAGTTACTGGCAAGCAACCTTGATGCTGCCTCCTGTATTCTAGGGTCATTTCCCTCTGTAAATACAATTTTTTTAGGGTTTTCTTTTAAAATAGATATTAATTGTCCAAATCCAAACATTGTTTCTGCCTCCATATTTTTATATATCTATTATAGAACATTTTCACAAAATCACAATGATATACTTTGTATTTTTTATAAGACAATACAAAAAATTTGTTTTTGCCTGCATTTCATGTTATAATGTTCGTATCTAAATATAAAAGAAAGAGGTTTTTTTATGAACATACATAAATCGGGTGAAGATTATCTTGAAACTATTCTGATACTTACGCGAAGAAAAGGCAATGTTCGTTCCGTTGATATTGCAAATGAATTACAATATAAAAAGTCAAGTGTTAGTGTCGCTATGAAAAATCTCCGAATGGATAATTATATAATCGTTGATGAAAATGGCTATATATCCTTAACAGACAAAGGTTTTGAAATAGCTGATAAAATATATGAAAGGCATATGTTTCTTACAAATTTTCTTGTTTCTATAGGAGTAACTGAAAAAACTGCTGAAGAAGACGCTTGTAAAATTGAGCATGATATAAGCAGCGAAAGTTTTAGCGCTTTGAAAACATATATTGAAAAGGCATGTCGCAAATAAACGCGACATGTCTTTATGTATGCAATATTTGTTCACATATCCACTTTCCGGTACCTGTTTTAAACTTTGACGAACAAATATTTATGATTTCTTCATCCGACATATCTTCTTCCTGCATTTTTACCAGATAATCACTTTCAAATAAAATTTGATTATCAAGTCCGCTCTGGTTATGTTCACCCTCCACAATAAGTTTTACTCTGCTAATCAGCTCCTCATCAAAATTAAATTTTAATAAAATTCTGTCCAGTTTCTTACCGCTTCCAACGCCTCTGACAATTGCAGCTGTTTCTAATATGTATCTTGTTCTCTCGTCAATATTTTCCCTTTTCGCTATATAATCAGCCAGCAAACACACCTTAAGTATATTCAGGATTCTTGAAGCATCACCTTCATAGTACTCCAGCATATATTCTATCAATTCATCCTTTTTACCGTCGTTTAAGAATAAATCCGGCCTTCTCTGTACAGTTCTCTCTACAGATAGCTTTTTTCTCCACTTTTCAATATTTGCATGATGCCCTGACAGCAACACTTCCGGAACCTTTTTTTCCATAAACACTTCCGGTCTTGTATACTGCGGATACTCCAAAAGATTTGTTGAAAATGATTCTTCCTCCGCAGATACATCATTGCTTAATACTCCTTTTACCATTCTGGATATAGAATCAATCATTACCATAGAAGGCAATTCACCGCCTGTTAAAACATAATCACCTATAGATACATAATCTGTAACTATCATTTCCAATACTCTTTCATCTATCCCTTCATAATGTCCACATAAAAAAACAAGATTATCTTCCTGAGCCATTTCTTTTGCCATTTGCTGATTAAACACTTTTCCCTGTGGCGTAAGGTAAATCACCCTTGTCTTTTTTCCAATTTTACTTTCTATATATTTATAACAGTCATATACCGGCTGCGGCTGCATAACCATTCCGGCACCGCCACCATATGGATAATCATCAACATGACCGTGTTTATCATTTGTAAAATCTCTGATATTTACAGCTTCAAAGTTTATTATACCGTTTTTCTTTGCTCTTCCCGTTATACTGGTTTCCAAACCATTTATAATCATTTCAGGAAATAATGTCATTACATAATAATTTTTCACTATCTCAATCCTTCCAGCAAATGTACTTTCATAACTTTATTTTCTAAATCCGTACTAAGAATGCATTCTTTAATAGCAGGTATAAGTATTTCTTTTCCCTCGTCATTTTTTACGACATATACATCATTGGCACCTGTCTTTAAAACATCGACAAGATTTCCGAGTTCTTCTTCCACATCTGTTATAACTGATATTCCCAGAATATCTGTTATAAAAAATTCACCCTCCTCTAATGGTATGGCATCTTCCCTGTCAATAAGCAGCGGGCATTTTTTATATTTTTCAACTTCATTTATATCATTTATTCCTTTGAACTTTAAAATAACAAGATTTTTAAAATATCTTACTGAGTTTATCTTTACTGGAATAAGACCCTCTTTCGAATCAATATATGCTTTTTTTAAATCATCAAACCGACTGGCATCTTCTGTAGTTGGATACACCTTTACCTCTCCTTTGATTCCATGAGTCTGTGTAATTACTCCGACCTGAAGCATTTTTTCCTTATCCATTTTTATTCTCAATTCCTTCCCTTTTTTGTGTTACAAAAATCGAGTAGGAGTTTTATCTCCTACCCGATGCTAAAAATGCTACTGTAAAATGTCTACAATAACTTTTTTCTCTTCTTTTGATGCTGCAGCCTTTACAACAGAGCGAATCGCTTTTGCAATTCTTCCCTGTTTTCCTATAACCTTACCCATGTCAGATTTTGCTACCTTTAATTCAATAACAATGCCTTTATCATCTTCACGCTCGGTTACTACTACTTCATCAGGATTACTAACTAGTGCCTTAGCAATTACTTCAACTAATTCTTTCATTACCTTACCTCCACTAGTGTAAGTTTATTTCTCGATACCAGCCTTCTTGAATAATCTTGCAACTGTCTCTGTAGGCTGTGCTCCCTGTGATAACCACTTCTTTGCTAATTCTTCATTAACATTGAATGCGCTTGGCTCAACAGTTGGATCATAAGTACCAATTTCCTCGATGAATCTACCATCTCTTGGAGATCTTGCATCAGAAACTACTACTCTATAAAAAGGAGCTTTTTTCTGTCCCATTCTTCTTAATCTAATCTTTACTGCCACTTCATTTCACCTCCTTAGGTTAAATACTGATTTATGGTAATCATTTGAAATCATCCGTGTTTTCTTTCAGATTTCAAACAGTTACTGTCTTTGCTAAAAAGGAAGTCTGAACCTGCCTTTTTTTGCCCCTTTTCCTCCCATCATTCCTGAGAACTGCTTCATAAGCTTTTTGCTTTGTTCATACTGTTTCATCAATCTGTTTACTTCAGATACATTCACACCGGCACCCTTTGCAATGCGATTTTTCCTTGAAACATTTATTACTGACGGGTTTGCTCTTTCTTCAGGTGTCATCGAATAAATAATTGCTTCGACTCTTCCTAGTGCTTTTTCATCAGGCATCTGTGCACCTTTTAACTGGTCACCCATACCCGGCATCATTCCAATAATGTCTTCAATGCTTCCGATTTTTTTAATCTGCTGCATCTGTTCAAGATAATCATCAAAACCAAATTCTGCTTTTCTGAACTTTTTCTCAAGCTCTTTTGCCTTTTCTTCATCGACGACAGCTTCTGCCTTTTCGATAAGTGTCAGCACATCTCCCATTCCAAGGATTCTTGAAGCCATTCTGTCAGGATAAAACTGTTCCAAGTCGGAAAGCTTTTCTCCCATACCAACATACAATATCGGGCAGCCTGTAACTGCCTTGATAGATAACGCAGCACCACCTCTGGTGTCACCATCCATCTTAGTCAGAATTACTCCATCTATACCAATCTTTTCATTGAATGTCGATGCAACATTTACGGCTTCCTGACCCGTCATGGCATCTACTATCAATAAGGTCTGGTCAACTGAAGCAACATTCTTTATCTCTACAAGCTCATCCATCATTGACTCGTCAATCTGCAATCTTCCCGCCGTATCGATGATTACGACGTTATTATCATTTTTCGATGCATGTTCCAATGCCGCTTTTACAATATTGGCCGGTTTGTGACCCGCTCCAATGGAAAACACCGGAACACCCTGTTTTTCTCCGTTAATCTTTAACTGTTCAATAGCAGCCGGTCTGTATACATCAGCCGCGACCAACAAAGGCCGTCTGCCCTTTTCTTTTAACTTTCCTGCTATCTTTGCAGTGGTAGTCGTCTTACCTGCGCCCTGAAGACCTGCCATCATAATGACCGTAATCTCACTTGCCGGTTTGAGCTTTATCTCTGTAGTCTCAGACCCCATGAGAGAAATCATCTCTTCATTAACAATCTTAATAACCATCTGTCCGGGTGTCAGACTGTTCATAACGTCCTGTCCTACAGCTCTCTCCTGTACACTTTTTACAAACTGTTTTACTACCTTGAAATTCACATCTGCTTCAAGCAATGCCATCTTAACTTCCTTAAGTGCTGCTTTAACGTCTGCTTCAGTAAGGCGTCCTTTACTTTTGAGATTTTTAAATATATTCTGTAATTTATCTGATAAACTATCAAATGCCATATGTTATCCCTGCCTTCCACCTTACATCTCATCCAGAATATCATCAGAGAGCTTCTCTATCTCTTCAAACAATTGTTCATCGCCTGTTTCTCTGTATTCCTTCAATAAGCGGTTCATTCTCTCGAACGACTTTTTCGCATTCATAAATTTTTCTAACAGATGTAACTTTTCTTCATATCCGCATAATGCTTTATCACATCTCTTAATCAAATCATGTACTCCCTGCCTGCTAATACCATAAGTAGATGCTATCTCACCCAGTGATAAATCATTTAATACATAATCTTCATAAATCTGCTTCTGATGTTCTGTAAGAAGTTCACCATAAAAGTCAAACAATAATGTATCCATTAAAATATCTTTCATAATCCACCTCTTACACAAAACATTTAGCGTACTTTGGTATTCTATACTAAATTTACACTGGTGTCAAGTATTTTTTCTTGACAGCTTTACTGTTTCACATATCTCTGGTTCCTACTGTTCGGTTTATCCGGTATGGTCATTCTTATTAGTCCAAGTTCTATTGCCGGATTAAGATAATTCTTACGAAGCGTCTCCTTGGATTTCAATCCAAGCCGCCATCATTTTCTTCTTCAAGTATTTCGAGATAATGCTGATTTGCCTCATCATTTCTTGCTTTTCTTAAAACATAAAACTCGTCTTTTTTGCAATATCAAACCCTTCATACTGAATACAAGACCTTATCATTAACTGCAGCCTGATGCAATTCCTATTCGTCAAACCAGAGATAAGACAAAAAATAATTCGTTTATTTTTTAATTAGAACAAACTGTTTTATACCTGTGTAATTTCCTCTTCCGTTTAGTTGCACCCTTATATATGTATAAATATTATTAGATGCAGCACCTCTCATAGACCCTACATAATAATCTTTTCCGTTTTTCAGTTTTCGTCCTTTGTATGTTACTTCAATATCTTTATCTTCATCAAATGTTCCCCATTCAATATCTCCTTCCTTTCTTAATTTTACCTTTACATTTTTTATTGAAGCTTTAGTTACATTTATTGTAATGGCTTTATTTATTGGATAATACTTTTTAGTACCTTTTACATAAATGTATATCTTTGTTTTACCAGAACCAACAATTTTAACATCTCCATTATTGTTGACTTTTGCAATCGTACTGTCTCCTGTAATGTATGTTATTTTAGGGTTATCTTTTAAGTGTATTCCCAGGTTAAAATCAGAATCTCCATAAGTCTTAGTTATCCTACTTTTACATTTAATTGATTGCTCTTTTAATTTAGTGATATTTACCGTAAAGGTTGTCTTTTGGGAATAATAATTCTTTCCTTCTGAAGCATTCACTGTAATAGTACACGTTCCAGCTTTTTTAGGTTTTATTAAACCTGCTTTATTAACAGCAGCAATATTTGAATTACTGCTTGAGTAAGTAATTTTTCCGTCTGTATTTGTTGTCAAAGATACTTTGAATTTTGAATTCTTAATATCTAATTTTACATGTTTTTTGCCAACTTTTAGAATCGGATTGATTTTATTAATGGTGAATGTTTTTTCTACTTCTCCGACATATTTTCCATATCTCACAGCTTGAATTAATACACTTGCTTTACCTGCATTTTTATTATTTTTGTATTTAAGTGTATAATCACTTCCAGATTTTAAAGTAGCATTACCATATTTTATTGTAACTTTGGGTTTCTTAGCTTTGCCATCATAATTATATCTTGATTCTGATAAAGTAATTTTGCATTTGGATAGGGATATTCGTTCGGTAGTTGAAACAGGTTCTGTTTCTTCTTCGTCCTCCCAGTCATCATCTTCCCAATCGTCATCTTCCCAATCGTCATCTTCCCAATCTTCCCAATCATCATCGTAATTATCGTCCCAATCTGTTGTTGATGCTGTAGAAGATTCTTTTGTTGTTTGAGTTTCTGATGTTGTGGGAACCTCTTTAGTTGTTTGAGTTTCATCATATATAGTTGTCTCTTCATATTGCGTTGTCGTAGTTTTATCTTTGGTTGTATCCTGCATTTGAATTGTACCGGAATCTTGGCTTGTTGTAATTGTTTCATTTTGCGTTGACGATTCTTTTTCAGGTATTTTTTTCCAAACCGCATATAAAGTTATATCGTGAGCTTCAACATCATATATTTTTTTAAGTGCAGTAAATCTATTATGAGACTCGTCATACCATCCAACGAATGTATAATTATCTTTTGTCACGTCAGTAGGAAGTATCGTCTCAGTACCATATGTAAAAGTCTCGACATTTCCACTATTTATAATTCCACCATTTGTAATAAGGTTAATTTTATATGTTCTCGGTGTCCATTTTGCCGTATATTTCAAGTTACCTTTAGTTCCTTTGAATATGACAAGATTTTGTGTCAGATTCATTCCTTCAGAATCAATCCATCCTTCAAAATCGTATCCCAAACGTGTAGGGTTTTTAATTACAATATTATCTCCACTAAAAGTATAAATCGATGGATTTGATTCTCCCTCTTTTAATTTTCCACCATCCAAATCGTAGAAAATTTTGTATTCAACCGGATCCGTTACAACAATATGAACTATTTTTTTTGCAGCTAAATATTCATCTTTTTCAGATGCAAATATTGTTACTGTTGTTTCACCCGTGCTAACCGGTGTTATGATTCCATTATTATCTATTGTAACAATAGAAGAATCATTACTTTCATAGGTTAATTTCCCTTCACCTGATGCAAAAGCATTTAATGAAAGAGTACCTTCATCTATTGGAATAGTATATTTCTCTTCAACACCTTCAATATTTTGCACTTTACCAACACTCGTAAAATGATTTCCGTGTTCAATTGCATATCTTTCTACTGCTGATCCCTCATATCCGATAATGTTATACCTACATTCACCAGATGTTCTGTTTATCAAATTATAATACTCGCTACATGATGTAATTGGAAAATCAATATTATCAATGTTTGGTGATAGCAATAACTGATTTAATCCAACGCAGCCATAAAATATGCTATTGAAACTTCCTTGCAATGAATTAATATTTACAGAGATCAAATCTGCTTTTTCAAGAGATACGCATTTACAAAAAGCTCTGTCTCCAATATATGATATACTTTTAGGTAATTTAATTTCTTTCAATCCAATACAATAACCAAACGCCTCTGAACCGATGGTTGCAATTCCTTCAGGAATCACTACAGATTCTAACCAATAACAATTCTTGAAAGCAGCATCACCAATTGCTGATACTCTTTTTCCATCATACATTGAAGGAATTTCAATATTGATTGCACCAGATTCACAATCTGTAATAGTGTATGTTCCATCATCATTCAATGAGTATGTAAGCGGATTATCCGACAACGTCCTCTCTTCATATTCGTTTACAGCTTTTTCTAAACCTGTATTTAAGACATCATCATCCCAATCCCAATTATAAGAAGAAGAGGCTTTATATAAAGTAATCATATATGCACTATAATCACCATAAGATGTATCTGTAGGGTCTATAATACGCCATCCCTGTGTAGGATCTTTAACCATCATAAAAGAATGGCTTAACTGTCCATAAGCTCCGACTACTGTTCCTGTCATACGAAAATTTGGATACCCCAATTCATCCAAAAAGCATTTCATTGCAAGTGCAACTCCATTACATGATGCTATTCCGTAAAAAAATGGTCCATCCGCATATGAATAGTGATCACCTGCTTTTAATTTATAACCGCAATTTCTGCATAGCCAATCATACGCATCTTTAAGTGTTGATACTTCGCCACTTTCAATAAGTTTTCTTGCAACAATTCTTCCAATCAATGAAGTCAAAGATTTTCCATCACTAGAATAACCATCTACCCCTTTTTCAGACATATACCAGCTTTCTGTCACATTGTTTAAAAGTGGAGTACTAGCTATTATTTGTGGCTCATATTTCTGAATCATTTTCATAATAGACATATCCGGTTCATCTTTAAATGTTATAGATTCAAGACCGGTATGAGAAAAAGCATAACTTCCTATTTCAGATACTGAACCTGGTATTTCTATATTTTTTAAATTATTACATCCAGAAAATGCACTTTTCTCAATAGTTGTAATTGAATCAGGCAATTTTATATCCGATAAATTTTCACAATCATAAAATGCAAGTTTACCAATCCTTGTAACTGAGTCAGGTATTATTACACTTTCTAAATTACTACATCCATAAAAAGTATTATCATCAATATTTGTAACTGAGTCAGGTATTATTATACTTTTCAAATTATTACATCCACAAAATGCATCAGTCCCAATACTTGTAACAGAATCAGGTATTATGATTCTTTCTAAACCACTACATGATTTAAACGCATAATCCTTAATCCTTGTAACGGAATCTGGTATTTGTGTATTAGCACAACCGTATATAAGTTCATTTGATTCTGATTTTATTATTGCGTTGCAGTCATTTCTACTATCATATACTTTATTGTTTGAATCAACGCTAATAGTACATGATTTTCCAGAAAAGCAAAAGTCAAAGGCATTCTCTCCTATATGTGTGATTGAATCAGGTAATACAATATTTGTTATACTACATCCCCAAAATGCATAATAGCCAATATTTGTAACCGAGTCAGGCAATGTATTAATATCTAAATTAATACATCCATAAAATGCTTTATCACCGATACTAATTATAGAATTTGGTAATGCAACTGATTCTAAGCCTTCACAACAATAAAATGCACCATTTCCAATAACTGTAATCGAATCCGGTAACGATATACTTTTTATATTATTCCATGAAAATGCATAATTACCAATACTTATAACATCATAGCCGTCAATTTTTTCAGGAATAACAACCTCCGTCTCGCTTCCTTTATACCCCTTTATTTCCACATTTGAATCATCTGAAATTATATACTCAAATTCATCGTTACTGTCATATTTCCAGCCATAAGCGACTGTCATATTTCCAGTTTCCGATAAATATCCTCCCATCGGACACAACACCATCCCTACTGACAATATCATTGATATTACAGATTTTAAAATTTTCCCATATCTTTTCATAAAGAATCCCTCCTTCTAATCATTGAATAGGTCTTGCTACCATGACAACATGTCCGTATATCGCCGGATCCTGTTCCCCATAGTACATTTGAACGTGATAAATTCCCAAATACCTTCCGTTATTACTTCCACCGATAAATGCTAAATCTCCCGGTCTCATCTGTGTTACATTAATGCTTTCGTAAGCAATAACTTTACCTGTATTCTCCATGTGAAGTGCCATGTTTGCAGCAGTTGGTGCCCATTCATATGTACCGCCAAGTAATTCAGCGTCTCTTCCATAAGACTTAAATACCAGAGAACTACAGTCGTAATATCCGTCTGACATTCGCTTTTCCTGACTGTATTCGCATGTTGCATATATATTTGATCCGTTTTTACATGCCTCAATTGCTCTGTCAGGTGCTGAACCTACTAAATACTTAACTTTAGTGCCGTTTACTCTTGCATATATAAATGCTTCTCCATAACCTTTAATTGAAATATTTCCGTTATTATCAACGGTTGCTACAGAAGTATTATTACTTGAGTACCTAACATTTGTACCTTTTGCTATACCTTTAAGATTCATTTTTGTAGTTTCACCAAGCTTAAATATATCATATGATTTATTAAGTGTTGGATTTGAAACTAAAACTTTGCATTTCATTACCTTTTTGTCAACTGTAATAGTAACAATAGATTTTCCTGTCTTTAGTGTATTAATAAATCCATCTCCCTCAATAGTTGCCACAGAAATATTACTGCTTTTGAATCTTACCGTACTGTCGGTGGATTTTCCTAAAAGCTTTATCTGAGGTTTATTATCCCATCCGTGGTACAAATTAACTGAAACTATATTTTTCTTAAGTCTCGGATCAGAGATGCTTACATGTGAAAAATATTTTTCAACTTTCCCGTTTTCAAGCGAAACTGTTGCATATACAAAACATTTTCCTTTTTTCTTTCCGGATATTATACCCGAACTGTTAATATCAGCTATATTCTTATTGCTCGTCTTCCATTCAATCTTCTTTATTTTTGTACTTTTTGACTTGTTTACAATTGAGAGTTGCTGATTGATGCCTTTAGCTAATGCAAAATCGCCTTGTTTTATCCCTCTTTTTGTAACACTTACATTGATTTTACGACACCACTCAACTTTTCTTCCATTAATATTTTTATTAAAATGTAATACCAAAATGTCACTACCTACTTTTTGGGGAGATAACTCCACTCTATAACATTTTTTGTTCATATGACGAATATATGTGTCAGTAAAACTTGTATATGAACCACCTGATGACCAATATTTGTGTATATATGTGTTTTCTGTACTGTCGGAAGATGTAATATCGATATAATAATCATCTGTGCCTAAACACATTGATATCTCATTTGTCTCAGGTTCCCATTCATTTTTGTATACTCGCACCGGTATTTTCCGATAAGAACTGCCGGCTCTGACAGTAACAACAGTTTTTCCGGCTTTTGTCGCTTTCAGTATACCTTTATTGTTTACTTTAGCTATACTTTCATCTGCTGATTCCCATTTTATTTTTTGATTATCTATATTGGGATAAGCAAATAAATCTTTTTCGGAACCGGCAAATATGTCAACCTCTTTATTAGATGATATATCTATCTTTATTTTTTTTACAGTTACTGTACATTTAACAGTCTGATTATTATAACTTCCGGTGATGACTGTTTTACCGCTGTCTACAGCTGTTACTTTTCCAGTATTATCAACGGTCGCTACATTAGTATTTAAAGAATTCCATTTGATTTCAACATCATCAGCATCGTATGGGATTTTTGAATATTGTATAGTAATGGATTCTCCAGGATAAATACTATATTTTTTTGACTTTAGTTTTATGGTTGTATCTTTTACAAGAATTTTCCATCGTTCTATATAACCGTCATCACAATATGCATAAATGTAGGCAGTACCCGGTTTGATTGCATTTATTTTACCATTTTTGTTTGCGGTAACTATAGATGTATCTGAGGATTTCCAATCCTTTGAACCGGAATAATCAGCTCTTAAAGTAATTGTTTTTCCGTGATATAATGTTACATCGTCATGACTTATTATGTAATCACTCGTATCTGTTTCAGTGGTCGTTTCACCTTCTGTATATGGTTCTTCTTCTATTTCCGTTTCATATGTATCATATTTTTCCTGCACTATTATTTCAGATTCATCAAGCTGTATAGTCTCATCGGTTATGTTCTCGGTACTTTTCTCTTTTTTATTAAATGCAGTTGATTCGACTTCTATTGTTTCTTCAATTGATGAAGATTCTGTATTTGTAGATTTCTCATCAAATGACGTACATTCTTCAGATGTATTTTCTTCTGTAAATGCATCAATAACTTCTGAAAGAGACTCATCTATGAATGTTATCGATTCTTCAGATGTAGTATCCTCTGCATGAGCTACCGACTCAACTGCTGTACTGTCTTGTGCATTTACTATTTC
>CAMHLZ010000067.1 GCA_946186125.1 uncultured Lachnospira sp.
ATGTTCTCAGATTTGAATAATTTGCAGGTGTGCACTACCACCTCGAAAGAATATGCTACCTGTTTTGGGTTTACGGAGGAAGAAGTATTTGCTTCTATGGACACATACGGCTATGGAGAGCAAAAGGAGGCGGTAAAACGTTGGTATGACGGATTTGTTTTTGGCGAGCAGAAAGATATGTATAATCCATGGTCCATTATTAACTTTTTAAAGACAGGAAAGTTTGATTCTTATTGGGTAAATACCAGTGGAAATGCTTTGGTAAACCATCTCATTCAAAAAGGAAGCCGGAAAATCAAAGAGCAGATGGAAGATTTGATGGTTGGAAAATCCATTTTTGTGCCAATAGATGAGGAACTCGTATATAACCAGTTGGATGACAGTGAAGAAGCCATTTGGAGTCTCCTGCTTGCCAGTGGGTATCTTAAAGTATTACAGGTAATTGAGGAAGATACGTTTTTTGGCGGAATTGAACGGACATATGAACTTGCTTTGACAAACGTGGAAGTTATTCAGATGTTTGCGAAGTTTATCAGGGGATGGTTTCACAAATCAAATGTGGAAGAAAATTACAATGAATTTGTACGAAACCTTTTAGAGAATAATGTCAAGAAAATGAATAGTTTTATGAATAAAATGGCGTTAGAAACGTTTAGTTCTTTTGATACGGGAACAAAACCATCAGGATATACAGAACCGGAACGTTTTTACCATGGTTTTGTATTAGGGTTATTGGTTGAATTAAAGCCAAAATATGAAGTGTTATCCAACAGAGAGAGCGGTTATGGACGTTATGATGTTATGCTGGTTCCTAAGAATAAAGCGGATTATGCATATGTTTTAGAATTCAAAGTACATGACCCTGATGAAGAAAAAACATTAGAAGATACGGTACATGCTGCATTACAGCAGATCAAAGATAAGAAGTATACAGCTACTCTTTTGGATAAAGGTATACCGAAAGAGAATATATATTGTTACGGATTTGCTTTTGAAGGAAAAAAAGCATTGATATCAGGTACACAGGCTCAGAAGATTGGAGATTTTTATGTGGAAAAAGATTAATCATGCTATAATTGCCATGTTATGTTTAAGTATTCGGATTTGATAACAATGAAGAGAGTGGAAAAGACTGTAGCGTTAATGATTTTTATCATTGATGCACAGTCTTTTTTTATTATAGAGTCTAAAAAATTATTCGTAAATATTTAAAACTTCATGTACCTTTTGGTGCTAAATTATTTGCAGAATGGGAATAATCTGAATAATGGCGCCTGTCTTTATGAAATTCAAATTCTATGCAGAGTTTCTGATATATATCCTAATATTCCGAAAAGAAGTAATGGAATAAAAAGCACAATAGTACGATAAAGCGAGAATAATATTATAAAAAAGGATTGATTATAGAATAAATATAATATATAATGCTGAATATGGTTAAAAATGCCTCCAAAAAGATGCATTTATAGTAAAAAAATGGCAGTAATACAACATTGCCCCGATAATATTACAGAGGATAGAAAAATGCGATATATTTATGTACAACAACATGATGCAACGGATTGTGCAGCTGCATGTCTTGCGATGGTATGCCTGCACTATAAGAAAGAGACAACCATTACAAGATTGAGAGACATGATGGGAACAGATTTAAAGGGTACAAATCTGTTAGGACTCAGTAAATGTGCCAATGAGCTGGGATTTGTTACTCAGGCAGTCAGGGTAGATAAAGAAGGTTTTTTAAGTAAGTATACCCTGCCTGCGATTGCGAACGTATTTACCAAGGAAGGTATGACGCATTTTGTAGTAATATTTAAAATTACAAAAAAATATGTGGTTATAGGTGATCCCGCACGTGACCTTGTTCGTGTGAGTATTGATGAATTTTATAAAACTTTTTCCGGAGCAATGCTGATTCTTAAGCCTGATAACAGTTTTGAGACAGGAAAACTCAAGGGTGAGTCTGTATTTAAACGCTATCTGGCATTGTTGAAACCGCAAACTAAATTATTTGTTTATGGAATACTGACATCACTTATGATTACGATTCTGGGTATTATATCCTCTTTATTTAACAGTGTGCTGTTTGATGAGATTCTTCCGTATAAGCAGAAGAATGTGTTGGGAATGGTAATCATTGTTTTATTAGGGTTTAGTATTTCACAGGCGGTGGTAAGTTTTTTGAGACAATGGATGATGATTTGTCTTTCATTGAAGATAGATATTCCATTGATGCTTGGTTATTTTAAACATATCTATAAGCTTCCCATGAAATTTTTTTCAACGAGAAAGACGGGGGATATTACAACAAGATTTTCAGATGCGTTTACTATTAAAGATGTATTTACAAATATTGCACTTACACTGGCATTGGATATTGGAATGGCATTGATTACAGGTGTGATTTTGTTCCGTATGAACAGCGGATTGTTTGCGATTATTTTTTTAATGACAATTGTCAGTATTCTGCTGGTATTTATTTTTAAGCAACCGTACAAGAAGATTAATGAGGAACAGATGCAACAGTCGGCGGTATTGAATTCTCAGATTATAGAAGGTTTGCGGGCGGTTGAAACAATTAAGGGAAATGCAAATGAAGAGATAGAATTGGATAATATAGAAAAAGAGTATATTAAGTCGTTGCGAATAAGCTGCAAGGAAGGGATGTTATCGAATACACAGGGATTGATATCAAAGCTGCTTTCTACCATTGGCAATCTGACACTTATGTACGTGGGTATTATGCATGTACTAAAGGGAGATATTACATTGGGAAGTTATATGGCATTTAATACTCTTTCCGGTTATTTTATGGAACCGGTCAGTAATCTGGTTGGACTGCAGTTGTCGTTGCAGGAAGCAAATATATCAATGAAAAGATTTTCAGAAATTATGGATTACGAAGAAGAACAGCCGGAGACAGAACAAAACCTGTATCAGGATATTGATAAGATACAGGGAGATATTGAGATAAAACATTTGACATTCCGATACGGAAATCGAAAACCGGTGTTGAAAGATATAAGTTTTACAATACCAAAGGGAAAGAAAGTTGCATTGGTCGGAACCAGCGGAAGTGGGAAGACTACAATAGCAAAATTGTTATTAAAGTATTATGAGCCGGAACAGGGAGAAATACTGGTTGATGGAGTTGATATAAACGAGATAAGCAACAAATCACTGAGAAAAGCTATTTCTTATGTTCCACAGACGATAGAATTGTTTTCAAAAAGTATCTATGACAATATACGTATAAGTCGTATGAGTGCAACATTGGAAGAAGTAAAGGAAGCAGCTAAAGCTGCAGATGCACATGATTTTATTAAAAAACTTCCGATGCAATATTATACTTTTTTGGAAGAAGCAGGAAATGGATTGTCGGGAGGAGAGAAACAAAGAATTGCTTTGGCAAGAGCTTTTCTCAAAAAAAATGAATTTTATATATTGGATGAGAGTACAAGTAACCTTGATTTTGCGACTGAAAATATTATCTTTGACATGATTTATAACAAATTAAAAGAAAAAAGCATGTTGATTATTGCACACAGACTGGCAACGATAAAGAATTGTGATGTGATAATTCTAATGGATCAGGGAGAAATCGCAGAGCAGGGAACGCATGAAGAATTGATTGATAGAAAAGGGAAGTATTACAGGTTATGGGAGATGCAACAGGGGAATTTTGAAATTAAAGAAAAAGAGGAAGAGTCATTACCCGTATTGCAAGAGGTATCTGACGAAGATGAACTGTCATATACTTAGAACCGGATGCCGGAATCTAATTTATGACATTTAAAACATGGTGTTAACTAAAGTTGACATAGAAGAAACAAATGCGCAGAGTTTCAAAAAAAGAAGAAAAAAAGGAGGGCACAGAAAAATGGAGATGTGCTATGATGGGGCATTAGTAATGCCAAGTAACTATGCTGTAATGAGTGAAGATGAGATGATGTATGTTGATGGAGGAGTAAAAGCTTCTGTAAAACTATGGGGTGTGCAAATTAAATTCACTGGAAGAGATGCTGAAGGCTTGGCATTGGCTTTAGCTGCAGGTTCTGGTGCAACTTGGCTCGCAGCTGAGTTGGGGGCACCAACTGTTGTTGGTGGAATTGGTATTGGTGCTATAGCAGCTATGTTGACAACAGCAGCAGCTGCAGTTGGGGGTATTAATTGGCTGAAGAAAGGAAAAGGGTTCAATTACAATATATTATGGAACGGTTTTAATTGGATTTCGTAGAATTATTGAATAAATTCGGTTGATGAGTTCTAGCGGATTTATTTCATATGTATCAAGCAATACTTTTGACTTTTAGATCAAAAGTATTGCTTAATGTGGATAATTGGGAAGGATATTATTGATTATGAAAAGCATTGCGAAGAAGTTATTGAGAATAGTTGGTATAGTAGATTCTTTGGTTATATTTGCGTTTGCTATTTTGTATTTTACGGGCAAATATAATTTTATTAAGCTATTACCGGTAGTGTTATCAATTTTGTGTATAGTGGCTATTTTTAGTAAAAAGTTGGACTAGTATAGTGGTTTTTAAATACACTCACTTTATTTGAGAAGTGAAAGGAAGGAAAACAAAAACTATGAGGTTACGGCAAATTGCTATAATTGTGTTGTTCTTTCTGTTAGGAGTTATTTTTTCAGTAGTGACAAAGAAGGTTTGGTGTGGCATTCCATCATCACTTGTTATAAGTGTTTTGATTGCTTTGTTCGTTGTGAAAAAGTAATAATCATTTAAGTAAGGTAGTTGCTTTTGTAATAAAGGTATTAGTAATGCAAGTAATTTTGCTGTAAAGAGTGATGAAGTAATGATGTATGTTGATGGAAAAATGACGGATACATTTTCACATAGTTAAAATATGGGCAAACTATTTTCAGGGAGAGACAGAAATGAATAAAAAATGGTATTTTACATTTGGACTTATTACACTTATGTTGATAGCACCGTATGCATGGTTGATATTAGATATACTGGATAAAGCAGGGTACAATAAGTTGTTGATTGATGCGCTTTTTGCGGGACCATGTCTTCTTTTGACAGAGGTGGTGTGGATGTTTGTGGGAAAAATCAGAAACGTTATTTCAGAGGAAGATGGATTAGAGTAAAACGCTTTGTGGTAAAAGGAGATAAAATGTCAAAATTACAATATAGTCTTAATAAAATTTTAAAATTACAAAATGTTATGATAGAAAAAATTGATTTAGAAAAAGAAAAAATTGATTTAAATCTGATAGTTGATAAAATGCAGTCATACATTAAAGTTAATGGAGCCATTCAAATTGGCCCGTTAATTCAACATTCAAAAACCTATATGAATGAAAATGGTGAATTAATGGTTGAGATAAACATTCTTATGCAATGTAATAAATTTATTCACAATGTAGAAAAACCTTATCGAATGGAAAGTGTTATGCGCATTCCTGACTGTATGTATTGCAGATATGTTGGTATTGAAGAAAAACTAAAGTTTGCTTATGACAAGATTAATCTGGAGGCTTTTGAAAATGATATTGAACTTACCGGTGAAAGTTATACTGTATATGTAGATCAGAATGAAGAAGAAGGCATCATAGTGGCAGATGTATTCATGCCGAAAAAGGAAGAGGGATAAACGTGAGCAATAAAGCAAAATCACTGGATGAGTTGAAAGACAGTCAGATTTTATTTGACAAAGATTTACCGTTTTTTGGATACATGATTATAAGTATTTTTGCATTGTTAATGGCAGGAGCATTGTTGTGGAGCATGCATGCTAAAAAGGTATATATGATACGTGCCCAGGGAATAGTTACCAGCTCGGAATCGAATTATGTTATGTCGTCCTATACAGGAGAGATAAAAGAGTCATATATGAATGAAGGTAAATTGGTTTCGGAGGGAGAAGTTTTATTTGTTGTTAAGAGCACAGAATTTGATTTGCAGCAGGAACAATTACAGAGTACAAAACAGAACTACGAAAAACAGGTGCAACAGTATGAAAGACTTGTCAAATCCATTAAAGATGATTGTAATTATTTTGATGCCGGCAGCAGTGACGACTCTCTTTACTATAATTCATATGAGAATTATAAGGCGCAGGTGGCACAATGCGAGGTAGATACAACGATGTATAAGTCATATGGGTATACAGACGAACAGATTCAGGATGAACTGATAAAAGGTCAGGCAAAGAAATCAGAATTATATTATGCAGCAATTCAGTCGGCGGAAAATGCTAAAAAAGAATTGGAGAACCAACTTTTAGATGTTATATCCCAGTTATCTGCTCTTGGAAACGGAAAACTGGAATATGAGATTAAAGCGACCAGTACAGGAGTACTGCATTTACTGTCGGATTATAAAAAAGGTATGGTAGTGCAGACTGCAACTCCGGTTGCGACAATTACGCCCGAACAGTCAGATACGATTATTGAGGCTTATGTAAGCACAGCTGATATGGCGAGAATGCATGTAGAGGATCCGGTTCAGATTGAAGTGAATGGCTTAAGTCAGACTATATATGGAAATATAAAAGGAACAGTACAACAGATAGACAGTAACCTTACTACAATGGAAAGCGGAGAAAATGGAAATGCACAGATGTTTAAGGTTCGAATACTTCCAAAGACGAATTATCTGATATCAAAATATGGAGAGAAAACAAATCTGACAAATGGTATGACGGTTGAAGCAAGAGTGGCATATGATAAGTTATCATATTTTGAATATTTACTGGAAAAGATGGGTATAAAATACAAATAAAAAAATAAGTTTGGAGAAGAATGATGATGGAATCTCTGATAAAAAACAGATATAAAAAGATATTATTGATTGCGATTGTATTTATGAGCATTCATATTATCTGTCCCGATAAAGTAATTAAAATGATGACAGTGAGTGCGTCAGAAGACCGTATTGAGGTTAAAGAAATTGATCTGGGAGAATATAGTTCACAGATGACGGTTGGAGAAAAACAGCTTCTTATTGTTACACTTTTGCCGCAGAATGCAGGCGAACAAAGTATTACATATCAGTCGGGTAATCCCAAGGTTGCAGACATTAATGGGATGGGAAGAATTACAGCGTTAAGTGAAGGAACCAGCAAAATCATAGTGTCGTGCGGTAATGTTAAAGAAAACTTTTTACTCAACGTTGTAGCGGCGCCTGATACTAATGTAAGGGATATTGATGTTGGTGATTGTCCGAATGAAATAGAGGTTGGAACTTCGCAGATGCTCAGTGTGACGATTATTCCTGAAGATGCCATATGCGAGAAGATTAGTTATGAATCAGCTAATCCTGAGATTGCGTCGGTAAATGAAATAGGAAGATTGAGTGGAATTGCAAAAGGAGAAACAACCATTACCGTAATGTGTGGCTCAGTTAAAAAATATTTTAATATTAAAGTCATAGAACCAGGGAGTGAAATTGTTCCGGTTACAGATATTGAGATTGGAGATTATGAAGATGAATTGGAGGTAGATAAGACCCTTACGTTATACACAACCGTTCTTCCGGCTGATGCTACGAATAATAAGGTTTCATTTGAATCATCTGATGAAAATATAGCAACCGTAAAATCTAGTGGTGAGGTCAAAGGAATATCAGAAGGTGATGTGGTTATAACTATATCGGCAGGAAATATTAAAAAGAGTGTACCGCTTAAAGTGAAAATTGCTACATCCGCAATTAGGTTGAACTCAACATACATTGTAATGCAGCAGGGGGAAAATTATGCACTTAAATCAACAGTTTATCCGGCAGGGGCAGACCGGAATGTGCTATATGAAAGTTTGAATCCTGATATTATTACTGTCAGTAATGATGGAGTTGTAACAGCAAGAAATTGTGGAACAGCAACAGTTATTGTGAAAAATAATGATACGAGCACAGCAGCAACGGTTATTGTAAATAAAGAAGAATTGGGAGAGCAACCCATTGGTAAAGATAACGTTCCTGAAAAAAATTTGACGGAATATACTAATACTGTGTCAGTAGAGGATTATCCTGTTATATCAGCAGATATGCTGCGCTATTTTTATGACACAGGGCAGGTTTTACTCATACATGGAACAGATTATACTATACAGATTGATGGAAAGAAAATATGCAATTATGAGAATGAGTTTTACACAGATATTCAGGTTAGAAAAACTTCGGATGGAATGTATTTTGAACTGAACCGTAGCGAAAACCTATGTGGACAGGTTGTGATTCAATTTAATGACAATGGAGTGAAAGGTAAAAAATTATATCTGTACAATGAAGCGAAAAAAAAGTATGAGCTATTGAATACAGCAGATCAAAATTCATTAAAGCTTGATGTAGCAGGGAAGTATTTGTTAACTGAAAAAAATATTTCAGCAGGTAAAATAAAGCTTATAGTGATTATTGCTGTCAGTATTATGTTACTTGTTATCATTGGTGTTTATATTGGAGTAAAGAAACAGTACTGGTTTTGGTAGTATTGTGGTTGATGATAACAAGTTAAAATTGAGGTGAAACATGACTAAATCCAATAAAGAAATAATTAAAGATGAGTTTAAAAGAAATTTAAAAACGACTATACTAGTGGTTAAGTAAACAAGATGACAGCTAAACCATAAGGTTTAGTTGTCATTAGAAAATATTCTTATAGGTTACATTTCTCGATGATAAATACTTTAACATTAACATAACTTTTAGCTTTAAAGTCAAAAATCTTCAAAAATCTATAGCACAAATTCAAATATCTTACAATAAAAAAATCCGTTTGTCACAGAAACAAGCCGTTCGTCACAGAACTATTGATTTTATCTTGCGAATTAATACAATTATATAAAACATAATTTTATATTGCTTGATATGAAATAAATAGAATTGCGAGGTGGATTTTTGAGATATTAATCAAAAAGAACTAAAAAAAAATAATGAATCAGAATTAGGAGGAAAAGATGAAACAAAAATCAAAGAGCTTTCTTTCAGTCTTGCTGACTATAACACTTGTGTTTGGATTAATGCATATTGATGGCATATCTATTACTGCAAACGCAGCTGAAGGTACAATTGAAGGAAAAGGAACAACTACAGATCCGTATATTATAGCGGATGAAGAAGATTGGAACACATTGGCTGCTAATGTTGAAAATGGTAACACATACAGAGGAAAGGTTATTAATCTTTCTGACAATATAGAAGCCTCAACGATGGTTGGTACAGAGAGCAATCCTTTTAAAGGTACATTTAATGGTTGTGGATATACCTTACGAGTGGCTTATCAGTCAGGCGAAGAAGGCTGTGCACCTTTCAGATATGCAGCAGGTGCAACAATAAAAAATCTTAAGGTAACAGGAAGTATCAGTACATCAGCAAAGTATGCAGGAGGAATTGTCGCAATAATTAATGGTGACTGTACTATAAAAAATTGTATTAGTAGTATAACAATCAGCAGTTCAGTAGATGGTGATGGTACTCATGGAGGTCTGGCAGGTGTGGTAAACAGTGGAACCACAAATATTACAGACTGTTTATTTAATGGTAAATTACTTACTACTGATGCAACAATCAAGTGTGGTGGATTTATAGGCTGGCGTCAGGGTTCTGCAAGTATAAAAAACAGCTTATATGCTCCGGCTGCCATACCGGATGGAATAAATGAGGTTGGTGCTGAAGGAAGTAGTACTTTTTCACGTAATGGTGCTACTATCGAGAATTGCTATTACACCCGTCTGCTTGGTGACGCACAGGGTACTGAAAATACATTTACAAATTCAGCACTTAAGGAAAAATTGGGTTCAGGCTGGGAGATAAGCGGCGACAATGTTGTGCCTGTTATGGATATGAACAGCCTTGCCCTTGCTACAATTAGTGGCATAGATACATTGTATACACTTACAGGTAATGAAATTAAACCGCTTCCTGTTGTGTATGCTTCAAACGGTACTTTACTTAAAAAAGATACACATTATACAGTAAGCTGGAGTGGGAACGGTAAGACGGAAGGCGACTATACTGTTACCGTTACAGGATTAAATCCGTATAAGGGTTCAATCTCATATGATTATACTGTAAAGACCGCTGATTTAACTATTACAACACCTGAGCAGTGGAAGACATTTGCGATTGATGTTGCTTCAGGAAATAACTATAGCGGAAAGATAGTGACACTTGGAAATGATCTTGATTTTAGTACTGTATCATTTACAAGCGACTATATGGTCGGTTTTAACAGAGAAGAATATATGACTGAAGCTCAGAAAAAAGAAGGTAAACAGGCATATGGCCTTTATTCAAAAACTTTCAGTGGTATATTTGATGGAATGAACCATTCAATCAAAAATGCAACACTTTCACAAACTGAAAATTGTTTATGTACAGGAATATTTTATTCTAACTCTGGAACAATAAAGAATATAAAATTTGAAAATAATAAAATTACAAAAGTTTCTGTATATTTTGGAATGGTTGCCATATACAATTATGGGACAATGAAAAATTGCAGTATCCTTGGAACGGTGCAAACACCTAATGGTTATGCCGGCAGGGGAGGATGTGTTTTTTATCAAAATACAGGTACTATAAAAGATTGTGTTGTGAAAATCAATTACCAAAAGGGTAGTGGCACCGGTGGTGTGAATACAATTTGGGGCTCTGGAAGTGGAAATGTAGAAAATGTCTATTGTACCAGTGACAGTGGCGGTTCTAAGCAGGGTACCATAGTATATAAGGTAAATCTGGGAGAAGGGCTTAACTCAATTGCATATAATAGTGCAGTCACCGCAGTGATTGATGGAACAAAATATTTTGCGGCAGATACAGAGGTAAGTTTTACACCTGCATTTACGGGTGAAACAGAGGATATTGTATGTAATGGTATAATGGCAACTAAAAATGAAAATGTGTATACATTTACCATGCCTGCTGAAGATGTTAACGTACAGACACTTTCATCTTTACCGAATCGTGCAATAAACATAGATGCTGAAAATGGTTCTATGGTTGCAGATCCGGCTACGGCACATGGTTATGAAGACGTTTCATTGACCGCTAAGCCAGATAGTGGATATTTGTTTAATGGTGTAACAGTGAAGACTACTGCAGAAGTAAACGTTCCTTTAATATCATGCAGTCATTGGTATGATAGCGGTGATGCTGCAAATAAAGCTTCATTCAGAATGCCGGATTCAGACATTAATGTTACACCGGTATTTATCGCAAAGACTGCAAGTGATGAGCTCAATATCAATATGCCATATTCAGGAACAGTAAATGCAGTCATACCTGAAGGTGTCAGAGAATTTAAGCTTTATGATAATGGTGGAGCAACCGGAAACTATAGCAAATACTGCAATGGTACACTTACAATGACAGTTCCGGAAGGATATGGTATTCAGTTAGAAGGTACTGCTTCATCATATTATGGTACTGCTAAGTTGACAGTTACAAATTCTACAGAAACTTTACTTAATAAAGTAACGGGAGCAACGGATGTTTCATACTCGGTTTATAATCTTAATGGATTAATAAGCACTGATAATGTTTTAAATGTAACATTTGCCTCAAATTATAGCATTACAACAGATGGACTTAATATTACGGTTAAGTTGATAGATCTTAACGAAACTCATAATATTTCAGTTGTAAATGCTTATGAGGGAACCATGATTACTAACCCTACATCAGCAAAGCCGGGAGAAACGGTCACGCTGACTGCGACACCTACAAATGGCTATGCATTAGATTATGTCACAGTTACTTATGATGATGGTAAGCAGGTAAATGTAAGTGGAACAGGCAATACACGTACTTTTAAAATGCCTTGTGCGGCAGTTACCGCGACACCTACATATAAACAGGTAAATGTTGACGGAGGCCCGGTTATTGAAGGACTGACTTATATTGGAAAAACAGATACTACGCCGGGATACTACAGGATTAATAGTGTAGGAACATTAAATAAATTTGCATCATATGTTAATTCTGGAAATGATTGTGCAGGTTTGTTATTTAAGCAGACTGCAGATATTGACTTTGATGGTGAAAGTTTTACTGAAATAGGAAATAGTGACAGTCATCCATTCAGAGGCACATATGACGGAGATAATTATGTTATTTTAAATTGCCAGCATTCAAATCAACCATATACATGTATGGGATTATTTGGAGCTGTTTCAGGTGGATTTATAATAAAAAATGTAAATATGTATAATTGTAATTTCTTTGGTGACGATGTCGGTGGTATTGTAGGAAAAGCTTATGATGATTTGGGTACAATAGAAAATTGTGCTGTTATAGGAGGAAGACTCGGATGTCCTGTTAATGGCTATTTGGGAGGTATTGCAGGGTATGCAAATTGTAAGATTAAAAACTGCTTTACATCTGTAGATAGCTATACATATAACAATTCGCAGGGCACGGTTGGTCCGATATATGGTAGCAGAGCTACTATTGAAAATTGTTATTATACTAAATCTGTTTCGTTAGGAAATACAAGTGGTACATTTGTAAATGGTGGATTTGTTACACTTAATGATGGCATAGAAATGTCAGGTAATACACGCACGATTGGAAGAACAGAAGCGCACAAATATTATTTTGCAACGAAAAATGATAACATCACGCTTACAGCTTCAGCACCGGAAAGCGGAATGAAGACATTTAGTGTAAGTGAGAATGCAAGCCTTACAAAAGATGAAGAAGGAAATTGTAAGTTAAATATGCCTGAAAGCGGAGACGTAACAGTATCTCTTACGGATGCAACATTTACTATTGATGATATTCCGGAACAGGCATTAATAAACGGCATTGCAGAACCTGAGGTTACAGTAAGCTGTGGAGGTGCTGTGTTGATTGAAGGAATTGATTACACGGTAAGTTATTCAAATAATGCAAAAAGAGGTACAGCTAAAGCAATTGTTACAGGTAAGGGAATGTATGCCGGTAGTGTAACTAAAAACTTTACGATTTCAAAAGTAGAACTTGTACCTAATGTAACCATAGATGGATGGACATACGGTGAGAGTGCACGTTCATCTAAGCTGACAGGTAATCTTGGCGGAGGAGCTGTATCGTATGCATACTATACAGATGAGAGTTGCGAGACTAAAACAACTGCAGATAACAGTGGTGCCGAAAGTACAGGTGGTGTACCAAAGAATGCAGGAACATATTATATTAAGGCAGTGGTAGACGCAACAGATGTATATACAAAAGGAACAGCTGTATGTGAATTTGTAATTAGTCCGAAATCACTTACAATTAAAGGACTTAGTGTAAGCAACAAAGAATATGACGGTACAACAGATGCAACTGTTACAGGAACTCCGACACTCGAAGGAGTATTAGAAGGTGACAGTGTAAGTATTACAGCAGGAACAGCAAAATTCGTTGATGCAAATGTTGGTACAGGTAAGAGCGTACAATTTGAGGGATATTCTCTTTCAGGTGCATCTGTAGCTAATTACTGCATTAGCGAGCAGCCGGCAAATGTTGTGGCAAATATTACAGAGAGAAAAATAACAATTACTGCAAAGGATCAGAGTGTTGAATTAAATGGCAATATTGTTTCAGGTGTAGAAAAAGTAACAGTAACAAGTGGAAGTCTGATTGAAGGACAAAGCATCAGTGATGCGGTTATAATTACTCTTAATTCAAGAAATGTTGTAGGTGAGTATGATGGTGCAATCATGGTTGCAAGTACAGTAATTAAGAGTGATGAAACAAATGTAACCGGTAATTATAATATTACATATGTGCCTGGAAAACTTACAGTAACGAAAAAGCAGGAAGAGACAACATCAAAACAGGAAGAGACAACAACAAAGCAGTCTGAGACAACAACGAAACAGTCTGAAACAACGACAAAACAGGAAGAGACAACAACGAAACAATCTGAAACAACAAAGCAGTCTGAGACAACGACAAAACAGTCAGAGACAACAACGAAACAATCTGAAACGACAAAGCAGTCAGAGACAACGACAAAGCAGGAAGAGACAACAACAAAGCAGTCTGAGACAACGACAAAACAGGAAGAGACAACAACGAAACAGGAAGAGACAACGACAAAACAGGAAGAGA
>CAMHLZ010000068.1 GCA_946186125.1 uncultured Lachnospira sp.
GTAGGACATGAAGCGGAGAAAATAACTTATCGCTATGCACATTTATTTCCGACTGTGCAAAATGAGATGGCAGAAAAATTAGAGATTGAGAGAATGACGAAGGAGGATTAGTGCTTATGGAAAAAAGCTATGACGGAAAAGGAAGATGGAGAAATCGAAATGTAGGATTTCGGGTTTCTGAGGAAGAGGCACTATTGTTGGATAGAATAGTGGAATTAACAGGACTTACAAAGCAGGAGTATATTTTGCGAAGATTATCAGATCGCGAAGTGGTGGTTCAGGGCAATCCAAGAGTATTTAAAGCATTAAGAAAATATATGATACTCATTTACGAGGAGTTAAAACGTCTGGAATGTGTGAGTCCTGATAATGAAGAACTGCTAATTGTGTTAGAAATGGTTGCAACCATTATGAAGGGGATGATGAATGAATATGACGGATAAGGAAAAAGAAAAGGTTACTCTTAATCCCGCTATTGGCGTAGCAGGGGAGCAACCTTCAACAATGTATAACAGAAATATTATAACAGATAAGGCTTGTTCTGACAATTTGCAAGCCGTGGATTTTAAGAAAATATTTGATTACAAAATAGATAAAAAAGTTATGGATGTAAGGGATGGTCTTTCGACCATCTCTATGGCTGAACTTTATGAAACAGTATATCCGCCAAAGTCGGTGTTGGTTGATGGATTTTTATATGCAGGAACCTATCTGTTTGTAGGTGCACCGAAGGTTGGTAAATCATTTTTCATGGCACAGCTTGGATATTATGTGGCGAAAGGACTGCCACTTTGGAACAACAAAGTGCATCAGGGAACAGTTCTCTACCTTGCTCTCGAGGATGATTATGCAAGATTACAAAAGAGATTATCAAGAATGTTTGGAGTGGACGGGACAGAGAAACTTCATTTTGCAACGCAGGCAAAGGCAGTCAGTAACGGACTTGATTATCAGCTTGACTGTTTTGTAAAGGAGCATCCTGATGCGAGACTGATTATCATAGATACTTTGCAGAAAGTCCGAGAAGTCAGTAGTGACGGATATGGATATGCCAGTGACTATGAAATCGTAACCAAGTTAAAAGCATTTAGTGATAAGCATAATATCTGTCTGCTGGTGGTTCATCATACAAGAAAAATGAGTTCAGAAGACAGTTTTGATATGATATCCGGTACAAACGGGCTTCTCGGTGCGGCGGATGGAGCATTTATTGTACAGAAGAAAAAAAGAACGGATAATCAGGCGGTTATGGATATCGTAGGTCGTGACCAGCAGGATTTGCGGCTGACACTTGAATTTGACAGGGAGCATTGCCTTTGGAACATGATCAAGATGGAGACGGAACTGTGGCGTCAACCACCGGATCCGCTGCTTGAAGTAATTAATCAGTTTCTTGAAAAGACAGGTGGCTCGTGGAAAGGAACACCGACAGAGTTAATCGGGTTGTTGGAAAATGTGGACCTGCAGCCAAATGTATTAACACGTAAATTGAATGTATCTGCAGAGAGGCTGTTTAATGAGTATGGGATAAGATATGAAAGCAGCAGAAATCATGATGGCAGATGCATTTGTCTTAGTAAAGAAAATGATGTAAATGATGAGAAGTTAGAACGTTAATGTATTGGTGTGTGACGATATGTGACGGTTGTGACGGTATTTTATATATATAGTAAATATCGTCACTATCGTCACGACCGTCACGGAAAGGATGGTAATCATGGAAAATAAAACAATATTTGATAAATTAGGTGTTCAGTATGAAGAAAGAGACGGTCTCTTTTATCCGTGCATCTGTATATCTGAAGAACAGGTTGATGTAGGAAAGTATGGATTGCTTTGGATGGAGTATATGAAAGAAGAACATCCAGGGAGATATATGAGTCTTAGACGTCATTGTGGATTAAGGAAAAAGGCTGCTGAGATTAATGAAGAGGCTTACAAAATGCTTGATAGTACGATGAAGAGATATTTGCTACAGCATAAACCAGAGAATATGTCTTCCACTATGGAAATGTGGAGAGTCAGGGAAGAGGCAAAGATGGTGGCAGAGGAAATGATTTTAAATGCATTTGTAATGCAATTTCATTAGATGCATTAAGAAAATATATTGTTAGCAGAAATGTATAGCAAAAAAGAAAAGTGCTATCTTTTTTACAAGCATTTGGGTAAAAAGATAGCATTTTTGTATATAAGGATGCTTGGAATGTGAAGGTGGCTTGCGAATGTGCTTTAAGAAATGTAATGCAAAATGTAAAAATGCATTAAAAGGTGTAGGAAAAGTCAGAGAATGCATTAAGAATTCTTAAGGAAAATATATTCGAATGGAGTATTATGCTTTGATTGCAGATATTACAGGTATTTTAGGGTAGAGAACCCTCGGAGAGCCACCGCAGTATTGGTTTGCCAAAACTGCTAGGGGGTTATCATCTGTGGCAGAGCCAAGATGATAAGGCAATGCTTCGTGGGAAAGGTTTACGAATAAGGAGAGGAGATTTGCTTATGGGAAATACGTCATATACAGCACACATTAGCAATAAGAAAAGTGCTATTACGAGTAAGAATAAATTGTTGGGTGTGGCAAAACATAATTTAAGAAAATATAAATCAGAAGAATACAGTAGGGACAAAATCATAATTATAAAAGGGACTGATGATTTGTATCAGGATGTAAAGAATGTTTACCATCAGGAATTTGATGATGTTGTAAAAGAATATAACGAAAAGCAAAAGAGAGCAGAAAGAAAGATTAATGATTATTTTGAGCATGTGGCAGAAATTGAGCAGGATATGGCTGTTGAAATTATTTTTCAATGTGGGGATAAAGCGTTCTGGCAATCACATGAGTTTGAAAAGGGAATAATGTACCATGTATATAAAGCGTTGGTTGATAAGCTTGAGGAAGTCTTGCCTGAATTTAAGATTGCAAATGCAGTTATTCATTTGGATGAAGCAAGTCCGCATGTTCATGTGGTAGGAGTTCCGGTGTGGGAAGGAGCAAAGAGAGGACTTAGAAAGAAAGTATCCAAGAGAAATGTATTTACACCGGAAACACTTTCTGTAATCTTGCAGGATAAAATGCGAGAGGCAGCATGGAATTCTTTTAGATATTTTATCAATGAAGATTTGTCTGAAAAGAAACTTGGAAGAAATCATGATTTGTCGGTGATGGAATATAAAGTGGCAAAGGAAAGAGAAAATTTGCAGCAAGTAAAAGAGGAGTATACAAATAAAAAGAAGGCTCTGGAAGATGAAGTTCAGTTTATGAAGTTAAGCAGAGATTTATACAAGGAGTTCATGAAAAGTGATGAAAGAGAGAGGGCACAGCTTCAGAATGATATCGGAATTCAGAAACAGGAATTGCAGGATGTAAAGCTTGAACTTGAAGAAAATGTGGAAAAAGTCAAAGCAGTAGAGTCGATGCTTGATAGAGTGAAATCATTTATGGATGGATTTAAACTATTTGCACCAACAATAGAAGACTATGCTAATCAGGTGGAAGCAGGAAGGCAGATTGAGGCAGGTAATTCATTTCGTGGGATTTTATATGAGATAGGTAAGTTGTTGGAGGCGTTCAAAGAATTACTGAAGGAAGGATTGTGCTGGTTCCCTCGAATTATGAAATGGAAAACTTCTAAGGGTGAGGTGGCACCGGTATTTATTGATATAAGGAATGGATATGATTATTCAATAGTTGGATATATGAATGTTGAAACTAAAGAAAAATTCTCAAGGGAAGAAATACAGCATGAGATTATTTCAGGTAATCGTACAGGCACTGTTGAGCAAATGGATGTCAATCTGGATGCAATGATGCGAGATTTGCAGGAAATATTGAGGATAAATGCTGAGCAGAAGAGGCTGTGTGAAGAGTATAGGAAGTGGAGAAAGCGGTAAAGGAAATTTCAATAACAAGAGAAAAATATTTAGGATAAAACAAAAAAATAAAGGTTTTTCTTGGTTTCATAATATGGTATCATATATTTGGGGCATGGGGGGATCGTTTATGTGGAGGAAATGATAAATGATCTATGGATATGCTAGAGTTAATACAAAAATAAAAGCCAAGGATGGCAATAGTTTGGAAAATCAGGAAAAGGAACTCAGGGAGGCTGGAGCTACAGTTGTTTATAAAGATAAATATACCGGAACTGTAGCAAGTAGACCTGAGTTTGATAAACTTATAAAAAGGATTTCGAAAGGTGATACTTTAGTTGTAACTAAACTTGATAGAATAGCTAGAAGTGCTACTGAAGGATTAGTGCTTGTTAGAGAAATGATTGATAGAGGTGTGAGTGTTTATATTTTAAACATTGGAAAAATGGATAATACACCTACCGGTAAATTTATTATTCAATTGATCGTTGCATTTGCTGAGTTTGAGAGAGATATGTTAGTTGAGAGAACTCAAGAAGGCAGAGCGATAGCAAGACAACATGATGGTTATCATGAGGGAAGACCTAAGAAATATAGTCAGGAACAGATAGAGCATGCTTTGAAACTGCTTGAGAATCACAGTTATACACAGGTGACTCAGATGACAGGGATAAGTAAGGCGACGTTGGCAAGAGCAAAGAGAAAAGACATAAAGGAGAAAAAGTAATGGCATTAAGAAGTGTAAAGATAGACCAGAAAGCAGACTTAATATGGGCTATTGCGGATAAATTAACTGGAGTATATAAGCCCCATGAATATGGTGATGTAATTCTACCACTTACAGTTATTCGAAGATTTGATTGTATACTGTCAGATTCTAAGGATGCTGTTCTTGCAAAATATGAGAAAGTTAAAAACCTTCCTATGAAAGATATATTGCTTCGCAAAGCATCTGGATTTGATTTTTATAATACAAGTAAATATACATTTGAAAGACTTATGGATGACCCAGACCACATAGAAGATAATCTTAGAGATTACTTAAATGGTTTTTCTGAAAATGTACAGGACATCATTGAAAAGTTTAAGTTTGATGTTCATATAACAACTATGGCAAACAAAGGGATTCTTTACATTGTGCTAAAGGAATTCACAACAGAACGTGGTAATCTTCATCCAAATGAAATCTCCAATCTTGAAATGGGATATATTTTTGAAGAAATCATTCGTAGATTTTCAGAGTCGCATAATGAGGATGCAGGACAGCACTATACACCAAGAGAAGTAATTCAACTAATGGTTAATATTCTGTTCTATGATGATAATGATGTTCTGTCTGGAAACAATGTGGCTAAAACGATTTATGATCCAGCCTGTGGAACGGGTGGTATGTTATCGGTTGCAGAAGAATATCTTCATAGCCTTAATGCATCCACAGAACTTGTTTCCTTTGGTCAGGAAATCAACGATCAGACTTTTGCTATCTGTAAGGCTGATATGCTTATTAAGGGCAACAATGCTGATTACATCAAAGATGGAAATACATTGTCGGATGATCAGTTTGTTGGAAATACTTTCGATTACATTCTCTCTAATCCGCCTTTTGGTCGTGAGTGGAAGAATGAAAAAGCAAAGGTTGAAGCAGAAGCAAAACTTGGCTTCGGTGGTAGATTTGGTGCTGGACTTCCTGCGGCAAGTGATGGACAGATGTTGTTCCTACAGACTGCCATTTCAAAAATGAAAGACATCAGTCAGGGTGGCAGTAGAATTGCCATTATCCACAATGGTTCGCCATTGTTTACAGGTGATGCGGGTTCTGGTCCTTCTAATATTAGAAAGTATATTTTGGAAAATGACTTATTAGAGGCTATTGTTGCGCTTCCTAACGATATTTTCTATAACACAGGCATTGCAACATATATCTGGGTGCTTTCTAACAAGAAGGCTGGAACGGTTCGAGAGGGTAAGGTTCAGCTTATCAATGCTAACGAGCTTTATGAGAAGAGAAGAAAAGCACTTGGTAATAAAAGAAATGATATTTCGGATGACCAGATTGCAGAGATTACAAAGATTTATGGTGATTTTGCAGAAAATGAAATAAGCCAGATTTATGATAATGCTGACTTTGGTTATACAAAGATTGTTGTGGAACGACCATTACTTGATGAAGAAGGCAAGCCTATCTTAAAGAAGGGAAAACCACAGCCAGATTCAAGCTTGCGAGATACAGAAAATGTACCACTTAAAGAAGATATCAAGGAATACTTTAAACGCGAAGTATTACCATTTGCGCCAGATGCGTGGTTTGATGAAAAGAAATCTAAGGTGGGCTATGAAATACCATTTACTAGATATTTCTACAAATATGAAGAACCAAAGTCATCAACAGAGATTATGGCTGAAATTCTTGAACTTGAAAAAGAACTGTCAGGAAGTCTTGGGGAGGTGTTTGCCTAATGCGAGAAATGAAGGATAGTGGCATCAGGTGGATGGGAACAATTCCGAGTACTTGGTCAACTGAGAGAGTAAAACATGGATTTGTGCGAAAAAAAGAAGAGGCACATCAAGATAATCCGAGGGTGCTGTCATTAGCGAGGGCTGGTGTAAAAGAACGAGATATATCAAATAATGAGGGGCAAATTGCAGAGAGCTACTATAATTACAATCCAGTTGAAGTGGATGATTTGCTTATAAATCCAATGGATTTATATAGTGGTGCAAATTGCAGTATATCAAAAATAGAAGGTGTTATTAGTCCCGCATATATAAACCTTAGATATCTTGAGGGGCATAATCCAAATTATTATGATTACTATTTTAAGATTCAATATTGGATGATGGCTTTTTTTGCGCATGGTAAAGGTGTGTCATTTGAAAATAGGTGGACATTAAATGCAGATACGTTAATGAATTACCCATGCATAAGGCCGTCATATGAAGAACAGTGCAGAATAGTAGGTTATTTAGATGAAAAATGTGCCAAGATAGACGCTATTATTGAAAAACAGCAGGCTATCATTGATAAGCTGAAGGAATACAAATTATCGATTATTTCGGAGGCTGTCACAAAGGGATTGAATCCTGATGTTGAGATGAAGGATAGCGGAGCGGAATTTGTAGGGAAAATACCAAGTAATTGGAGCGTTGCTAAGCTAGGAAATCTATTTGATTTTATAGGTGGATATGCCTTTAATAGTGATATGTATGTTTCCGAGAGTAATAATCAGGTTGTGCGAATTGGAAATGTAAAGAATGGTTATATGTCACTTGATAGTAATCCTGTTTATGTAAGTGACGAAACTGCGGAAAAGGCAAAAAAATTTCTGGTTAAACCCAACTATATATTATTTACAATGACGGGAACGAAGGGGAAAAGAGATTATTTTTTTACACATGTAGTTTCAGACAAAGATTGTGAAGAAAAGCGTTTATATATTAATCAAAGAGTGGGGGGCTTTGTAGCTAAAGCAGGAACTTGCCCCGATTATTATGGATATTTGCTTAAAGATAATAGAATACTAGACGGAATATTTCTTTATGAAACAGGTACGGCAAACCAAGGAAATTTAGGGATAGATAGTATTTCGAGAACAAAGGTTCATGTGCCTCCATATGAGGAGCAACTAAAAATTAGTGAATATTTAGGCGAAAGATGTAGTGCTGTTGATAAGAGTATTGAGGGAAGAATGGCGGTTGTAGATAAATTAGCATCGTACAAAAAATCGCTAATATATGAAGTGGTTACAGGAAAGAAGGAGGTATAGTCAATGTCAGATTTTGATGTTAAAGAAAGACGATTTGAAGAAGATATTGAGGACTATCTTCTTAAGTTTGGGGGATATACAAAAGGCAATCCCGTAACATTCAATCGTGTTAGCGGATTGGATGAGGGCGTATTCATTGAATTTGTTAAGAATAGCCAGCCAAAGCAGTGGGAACGCTTTGTAAAGATTTATGATGCAATGGCTGAAAAGCAACTTGTTGAACGCTTCAGCCGTGAGGTGAAGCAGACAAGCTTACTGAATGTTCTCCGTCATGGTTTTACAGATCGCGGGATTAAGTTCCGAGCAGTGTTCTGGAAGCCAGAAACCACATTAAATGAAACAAGTCAGATTCAGTATGATGCAAATATCATGCATTGCACCAGACAGCTTCATTATTCGGTGAAGAATGAAAACAGCATTGACATAGTGCTGTTTGTGAATGGTATTCCAATTGTATCTATGGAATTGAAATGCCAATTTACAGGACAGAACACAACTAATGCTATCAATCAGTATAAGTTTGACAGAGCTAGCAAGGATACCATCTTTGCATTTAAAGAACGTGTGTTGGTTCATTTTGCGGTTGATTTGACCAACGTTTATATGACAACAAAGCTTGAAGGTGCTGGAACATACTTCCTCCCATTTAATCAGGGAAGTGCTGGCGCTGGTAAAGTAGGTGGCAAAGGCAATCCAAATAATGAAAACGGCTATGATACTTCATATCTTTGGGAGAACGTTCTTTGCAAGGATAGACTTCTTGAAATCTTGCAAAAGTATATCCATTTACAGCAGGAATTTGATGACAAGGGTAATTTGAAATTTGAGAGAATCATCTTCCCTAGATATCATCAGTTAGATGTTGTTACAAAGCTTCTTGCAGATGTAAAGGAAAATGGCGCAGGACATAACTATTTGATTCAGCACAGTGCTGGTTCTGGAAAATCAAATTCTATCGCATGGTTGGCGCATAGATTATCTGGTCTTCACAATGATATGGATGAAAAGATTTTTCAGTCAGTAATCATTGTTACGGATAGAAAGGTGCTTGATAGTCAGCTCCAAAATACTGTATATCAGTTTGATCATGTAGAAGGTGTCGTTCAAAAGATTGATAAGAATTCACAGCAGTTAAAGGATGCTATCGAGAGTGGTGCTGGAATTATTATTACAACATTGCAGAAGTTCCCTGTTATCTATAAGGAAGTGAATTCTGCAAATAAGCGATTTGCCATTATTATTGATGAGGCGCATTCATCACAGACAGGTGATGCCGCTAAGAAGTTAAAGCGTGCACTTGCTGATACAGAAGATATATTAAAAGAATATGCGGATATGGAAGTGGAGGATGAGGAAAACCGCAAAGATGATGAAGATCGCCTTTTAGATGAACTTGCGGCACAGGGCTTCCACAAGAATTTATCTTTCTTTGCCTTTACTGCAACACCAAAGGGAAAGACTTTACAGATGTTTGGAAATAAGGATGCAGAAGGTGTTTATCATCCGTTTCATATTTATTCAATGCGTCAGGCGATTGAAGAAGGTTTCATTCTTGATGTATTGCAGAATTACATGACATATAAGATGTACTATAAGATTACCAAGATTATCGATGATGATCCTGAACTTGATACAACACAAGGTTCAAAGGCAATCTTAAATTATGAAACGTTGCATCCACATAATATATCCCAAAAGACTGCAATCATGCTATACCATTTCATGAATATCACTAGACACAAAATGAATGGAAAAGCTAAAGCAATGGTTGTTACACCGTCAAGACTTCATGCGGTTCGCTATGTTCAGGAGTTCAAGAGACAGATTCAAGAAAAGGGATATGATCTTGATGTTCTTGTAGCTTTCTCTGGTGAAGTTACAGATGATGGCGTATCTTACACCGAGGAAGGAATGAATAAAACAAAAGATGGCGAAACCATCAAGGAGAAGGCTTTGCCAGCGGCATTCCATACAGATGACTATGGTATTTTGGTTGTCGCTGAGAAATATCAGACTGGATTTGATGAGCCACTACTTCATACGATGTTTGTAGATAAAAAGCTTTCGGGTGTAAAGGCTGTTCAGACTTTATCAAGACTTAATCGTACTGCGAGAGGAAAGCTAGATACATTCGTGCTTGATTTTGTGAATTCTGCGGAAGATATAAAGGCATCGTTTGAGCCATTTTATGAAGAAACGGTTCTTCTTGAAGAGACAGACCCTAATGTTGTCTATGATATGAAGAATACGTTAGATGATTTCAGGGTATATCAGACTAGCGAAGTAGAAAAATTTGCTGATATTTTCTACTCCAATGATAAGCAGTCGGCAGGTGATTTGGGAAAACTACAGGGACAGTTGCGCCCTGCTGTTGATAGATATCTTACTCTCGAAGTAGAGCGTCAGGATATTTTTAAGTCTACACTTGCTAGCTTTAACCGTTTATATGCTTATATTACACAAGTATGTAGGTTATTTGATAAGGATATTCACAGGTTTAGTGTTTATTCCAAGTTCCTGTACACAATGCTTCCTAAGGGGCAAGGCAGTGAGAAGATAGATATTGATGATAAGGTGCTCTTGGAATATTACAAGCTGGAAAAGGATTTTGAAGGGCCTATTGAACTGGAAAGTTCTGACGGAGGCTATATTCCTATTTCTGGTGAAGCGGGACATAGAGAGCCAAAGAAAGACCCGTTGACAATCATTATTGATAAGATTAATGAACGTTTTGGAACTCAGTTTACAGAAATGGATAAGGTTCTTGTTCAGATGGAAAACGATTATGCGAAGCAGGAAAAATGGCAGAGTTACGCTAAGAACAACGATCGTTCAACATTTTTGCTTCTTTTTGAAAAAGACTTCCCGACAATGGCGGCTGAACGATATGAACAGAATGATGAGTTCTTTAAAAGATTGTTTGGCAATCCAGAAATGATGAAGCAGGTTATGGATACTGTTGGCGGTGTCCTTTATGAAAGATTAAAGAAGTCTTTTATATATGACCCTAAGTCGGACGTAATGGAAGAAGCGACACCTGAAACATATGTGGAAGATATATATGCAAAGTTTTAAGTGAGAAGGTACAAATATGGGAAACAAGCAAGATGAAAATAATTGCTTAATGAAGACATTTGATTATGTAAATAATAAAGCTAGTAAGATGTCAAAAAAGTATTTTATTTCTATACTACCAGTGAAAGATTTATCTGTGGAGGATTTCGTCGCGTCAGAACGACCTGATTTTGTATTGAAGTCTGCAGAACAGTGCTATGGTATTGAGCATTTTATGGTCGATTTTTGCTATGATGGAATTAATAACAATCAATCGCAAAGTAGATTATCAAGAAAAAGACTCTGGGAGATATATAATAAGTTTCATGATGAAAAGGAGGGGTTAAAAAATGAAGACGTGGAATCTGCTCGACAAGAGATTGAGGAATTTATTAATCATAATACTAATATATCGAATGATTTTGATTATTCAAAATATATAGAAGGATTAAAAAAAACGTTTGATAAGCATTATAAAAGAATAAATGATTACATACATAATTGCAGTAATAATATTGATTCTGATAATGTGAAAATCGGTTTTTTGATTGAATTCCATTGTGATACATTTTTATTATATGCTTTATTAAATGGTGTTAAAGTGTATTTCAATAATAGTCAAAATATGCAATTTCCTTTGACAAAAGATATTATTAATATTTTTAAAAGTGCTAACAAATTAGACTTTATAATTCTGTCACAGTTTTCTGAGGGGGTTGAGTCAGAAGCTAATTCGGTGTTGATGTTTGAGCCAAATAATATGAATAAGTCAATTGATAAACAAAGAGTGAAAATATATGATCAGATTGATTATTGCAAAGTTGAAAAAGTGCTGGATTTATTAATACAATAAATAAGTGGATTCAAAGTGATTCTTTGTTAATAAGGTGGACATCAAAAGTATGACTTTATGTCTCGATTACGGTATTAACAGTAGCAATTTCCTGGTAGTTTAAGATAGTATGAGTATTCTTATAATTATATCAGAAATTGATATGTTGATAAATGCTTTAATATGCCGCCAAGATTAAGGAAAAGAGAAAATTGGTAGATTGTAAACTGAAAAATTATAAATCCAATTAGCATGGAAGGTATTGGAGGTAAAAAATGCAAGGAACAAGATTAAAAGAAAAAGTAAATATATTTATTAGTTCAAATTGTGATGGAAAATATACGTTTGTTAGGGAAGCATTAAGATTGTTGCTCTTGGAAACGGGAATGTGTGAAGTTTATATGTTTGAGGAAGAAGGGGCAACATCTAGTGATGTAGTATCATCGTATATGAGAAGACTTGAACGATCTGATATTATTGTATTTCTCGTTGACAATAAAGATGGAATTGGCAAAGGTACAATGAAAGAGGTTAAACGTGGACGGGAATTAAAAAAGAAAAGTATATTTATATTTTGTGATGAGTCTGAAAAGAAAGAAACAGAATTGCAGAAAGAAATAATTGGCATGTCTAATGGAGAAAAATTTAAAGTAATTTCTCAGTTTGTTAAATTTCCTGAAATTGCTTATGAAAGTGTGATAAATGATATTATTGATACATATCTAAGTTATTGTAATTCAAAATTGGAAATTGCTAATTATGAAGAGGATGATGAACCTTCATATGAAAATGCAATGATTGATATTAGAACAATATTGAATAAAGATGCTTATAAGAATTGTGATTATACAAAGTGGATCTTGAATTGTGAAGTTTTTCGGGGACAAAAATATACTAAGAAGATAGAGACGTTTGACCGATTATGCGGTGATTTATTTAATGTGATTCTAGGAAATAAAACTATTGAAGATATTGATTTTGAAGGAATAAAAAGATATGTCAAGGATATGCATCAGCCAGGTAATTTGCAAAAAGCAATAGTAATTAGAATGGATGCAATGCAGGCATATTGGAAGGGTGAAATAAAAGATGCAATAACTCTTTTGGTTAAGGCATTAGATTTATCTTTGGGAACAAAAAAGATACCACGTTGGTTTGTAAATGACATTGCAATTGATTTAAGAAATATGAATATAGTTAATAATCATGCATGTAATATTGTTGATTTTACACCAAAGGGGCAAGACGTAATTAATGAAAGTGAAGAACCTGTTTTCTTTCCGGTTGTTGATCGATTTTCGTCAAATTTTTATGAAAATGTTGCAAAAGGAATGCTAGATAATGCAATTGATTCTCCGTTCACAGTAAGATTTCAAGGAGTTGATTATATTTTGGATCAGTTGGTAGATGTCTATGTTGCTTCCTTGTTATATGGTTCGATAATCCATACTGTTATGATTAGAGAAAAAATTGCTTTATATTTGCAAGGAGTTTGCTTAAAGTATAAAGATCATAAAATATTATCTACAACAATTAAATTATTACTTCTAGTTGGAGATGAAAAAAAATTATCAAAATTTATAGAGTCGTACGGTATATCTACAGATAATGT
>CAMHLZ010000069.1 GCA_946186125.1 uncultured Lachnospira sp.
GCCGGAAACCCGCATAAATACAGGCTTTCGGCATTTTAGTCCGTTATTCCATCTCGGTAGTTCCAAATCTGTTTTTCATGGTAAACCATGTTAAATACGACATTTTTTATCTCCACAATTCTTTGAAATGCCTTGTATTTCCTGTGTTTTTCGAAGAAATAGTATCATTACAGTATCACATCTTCTTCTAATGTGATACTACTCACTGTTCTCTTAGCTATAATTTCTTGACCAGTTCTTCAATCAGCCGATTTACAATTTCCGGTTCATCGGTATTTGAATTATGTCCAGCATCTTTTATCCATTCTATCGGGATTCCCGTGTTTTTATGCCATGCCTTATTATACCTGATACACGAGCCGGCATGGTCCTTTTCTCCGCAGATTAAAATAGCCGGGCACTTAATTTCATAGGGCAAATTTGCCTCCATTGCCTCCGCCAATATTCGAAAACCATGACCTGCTATTTTTGCATATCGTTTCTGATTGCCATTATAGGTCATCATCATTTCACGCATTATTTTTCTTCCATAATTCGATGTGGCCACCCCGTTCGTTCCCGTCTTCAAAAGAGACTTCCATGGATAGTGTCGATATACAGGTTCCATCCGCTTCAAAAGCCATATCTCAATTCCGGTCACATACTTTCGCTGTAAAGGTGCAGAATCCACAGAAACAAACCCGTTTAGTTTTTCAGAAAAAAGCTGTGCATAAGCCTGCCCCACATAACCTCCCATGGACTGACCAATGATAACAGGATGGTCAAATCCCTCTTTTATAAGGATTTCGTCTAGCCATCTTGCTTTATCCATCAAATTAAAATCAAAACAAAACGGCCATGAAGTAGCATGCCCCGGTGCATCCCATACAAAAACCGGATACTTACTTTCAAAATATTCAATTTGCTTTTCAAACAATCTGTGATCTGCGGTAAGTCCAGGTAAAAAGACTAACTGCAACTCACTATTTATTGACTCTTTATTTATCCAATAATGTATATCACCGCAGGAAGTCCCATATATTTGTTCTGTCATAGTCATAACCCCCTTCCAAATCATCCTGTTAAAAATCTAAACTATCAATATTCAAAAGAAAATACTTCATTCCCATAATTACATATCCATCATCGGTTCTCCATGGTTTTGATGTTCCATTTACGATTACGATTTTTTTGAAGGAATCCGGAATAAATCTGTGTGGGCTGATATGGTTTTATGTGTATAGTTACTATGTCTTTCAGTCACAAAAGTATTTGTTATCTTTGTCGGATTAGTAAATACTCCGATTGCAGACGCAAAAATATCTACAAGTATGTTGATCTCATCCTTATTTTTCATCCTACTACTCTCTATTGTAAATGTCAATATTAAAATGTACATTTTATCCGTTAACCTTGCTTTGAATTCGACTCAAAAAGTAGTTTCTTATCTTTGAGCCTGTATGACGGACCTTTTATTGATATAACAGTGGAATGATGCAGTAATCGGTCTAATACTGCCGCATTGTGTGTACGCAAGTGTGTTTTTATATTACATTTTCCTAAGATACTTTGTTTCAACTTTCTTTGTTAACCAAACATTATTTACAGACTTATAAAAAATAATTCCGTCATTATACATTTCTTTGGCATGAACCTCATAAATAACCGGTCTCCCATGACGGCTACCCACCTTTTTAGCGCTTTCAATATCTGGAGATAAATGGACATATAATCTTGATTTACTTACTAACCCCATTTTATCAATTGAATCAACATATTTTTCACCTGTACCATGCCATAATATATCCGGCGGAATACTTTCTTTCAATTCAACATCAACATTTACAGAATGTCCTTGATTAGCTCTAACCAAACTATAATCATCATTAAATGAATATCGTTGTTTTTCATCCTCTTTAACAATTTTATCCAATAATTTGAAATCTATTTCATGCGTTTTATTTATTCCAACAATCAACTCATTTACATTTGCCCATCCATGCTCATCCAATTCAATTCCAATCACTTCCGGCTTGTGTCTTAGAATCAAACTAATGTACTTACTTAATTCTTTTTCTCTGTCAGCCATAAAAAACCTCTTAATATCTTAAAATCACATCACGAATTTCCGAATAGTTCCAAAGTCAAATTTCATTATATTATGCACCTCATCAATCTATATTCCTATGTCCACTTTACAACAATAACACTTATTTTGATATTTAGCAACATTATCTCAGATTATTTCTTTAACTTCTTAAAGTTTTGCCCATTTTTTGCTTTCAAAATTTCCATTTGGTTTTCTGTTTGAAAATGCATACCTAATTATAATCCACTAAAAGATAAAAAGATACTTGATGAAATAACCCAATGGAAAGCGCAATTCAAGTAACTTTATGATAGTTATATTCGTTCGTCACAGATTCTAATATCATTAAATCTGTTCAAAATTGGAAACAACAAAAATAAATATTATTCAGTATAAAAAATGAGAGTAACTACAATCAATTACTCTCATTTTTTATACTATTTTTAAACTACAATCAAACTACCCTTTTTTGACTGCAAAATGACTGCATTTTTGACTTCACGAAATGGTCTTCACCCTCGTCAATCCCTTTATTTATCGGGCTTTCAGCCATTTTTTAAACACTACTCATTTTTTATTCCATCTCGCGTCACGATACTTTATATTGATTCTGTACCGTGTTTACAAGTCTATATATGGTGGTGGGATTCCACTCATTCTACGTAATCTATAACTTTTTTAACACTTTTGGACCCAAATTGGACCCACGGACGATTTGCTTAAATGTGTCGCTCTGTTAATCTCATATGAATATCTGATGCACCATAAAGTACATCCGTTACCGTTACCACTCCCGGATCTATCACATAACAAACAATGTAGTTGTCGACTATCATCTTATGCATTCCCATGGAATGCTCCAGTTCACATTCAAACAAGCCAAATCTATCCGGGAAAGTATCCAAAGTTAAAATTGCATCAGCAATGCGATTGTACTGTCCCATCGCATTCTCCGGTGCTTGAAGCTTTGTCGCTATATATTCATAAAGCGACTCCATATCAGCAAGAGCCTCATCTGTAATATCAACTATATACTTTTCCATTAGTTATGGCTCTCCCGAAATCTTTCAAATGCTTGGGCTGCATTCTGCGTTCTTCCTGCCTTATAAGACTCATAGCCTCTCTGAATCTTAGCATGAATCTGGTCTTCACTCATCTTTGTGGCATCTATGCTTTCCGGCGCATTAGGAAGAGTTACCGAAAAAGGAATTCCCCCCACTAAAACAATTTGATTCAAAAACATATCCACAGCGGTAGACATAGGTATTCCCAAACGTCCCAAAACCAATTCCGCACTCTGCTTCAAAGACGGATTTACTCTTAAATTTAATGTTGCTGATTTTTCCATAACAACACCTCCATTCACTTATATTGTAACGACATTGTTGTTACTTGTCAATGTGTTATTATCATTTGTTCCGTAGCAAGTTATAATAAAAAGCACCGGTCATTACCGATGCTTTTGAAGATTTATCTATCGATTGTTATTAAGCCTTCACATCCACGTTTTTTCCAGCTGGTTCCACAGCAGATCCCATACTCACTGTAATACCGGATGACACAATATCAATCGAGCTACCATCAAGAACTGTTCCTTCTGTAGATACAGCCTCGGCCTCATCAGATACTTCACCGCTCTCAGAAGTCGACACCTTAGCCTTTTCAATTCTTTCTTCCTCTGCCTTCTTTTCAGCTTTCTTCTTCTCGGCAGCCTTCTCAGACTTCTTCTTTTCAGCAGCCTTCTCAGCTCTCTGAGCTTTCTGATCCTCTTTGGCTGCCTTCTTCAGATCTTCATTTGCCGTTGAAAGTGTATTTACTGTGGCTTCTGTAAGTTCCGCAGCTTTCTTCTGTGTCTCTTCAAGTTCTTCCTTTTTCTTTGTCACATCACCGCCTCGTCCAGAGTCCAGTTTTATTTCCGCATCAAGAACACCAGCATGTCCGTCCATCTGTTTTTTTGTAGCATACTGCACATGTGCAATTTGTCTCGAAGCATTTGCCGATAAAAGTGCTCCTGTCATAATACTTGATAATGCCATATTCTCATCCTCCTTTGACCTTCAATCATGAAATCCGTTTCATTTGATTATGACGGGATGGATATCCTCTTCTAATCTCATTTTCGGATGCTACCCCTCACGTATAAACCCCTATTAAGTGAACGGCAGGTTTCTCGATGTAAACGGTAAGATTCACCCTGGGATCATCATCATAGCAGTAAAGATGACCATATCATCGTCCTGCTCAATCTGAATAGTTCCGTAATACTTTTCTGTGATCCGTTTCATATTCATAAGACCATATCCGTGGCTATCCTTATCATCCTTGGATGTTTCCGGGAGCCCGCTCTGGGGATCCAGCGACAGCCTACCTGAAAAGCTGTTCTTCACCTGTATCAGGTAAGCATTATTATTCTTCCATGCTTTAACCTCTATCCTCGGATTATCAATATCCGATACAGCCCTGAAAGCATTTGAAAGAGCATTATTCAAAATAACGCCAATATCTATAGATTCAACCTTACCGCTTGACGGATATCGGAAGTTATCTACGAACTCAATACCGGCTTCTTCTGCCTCCCGCTTCTTTTCAGAAATCACGATATCCGTAACCGGATTTCCCGTCTTTGCATTTATTTCCGGCATAGGGAAACCATTCTGCCATTCCTTAAGATATGCTACGGCTTCATCGTTTTCTCCCTTGTCCAGCAGATTCCCAAGCACCATGATGTGATCATTGATATCATGCCGAATCCCTCGGATATCGGAATAGAGTGCTTCCATTGTATGCACATGCCCTAACAGTTCCTCAACCTGCCTGGCAACAAGTGCATTCTGCAGCACATCCTCCTGTGATTTTTTAATCTGCTGATAGGAATACATAACCGTAATAGTCGCAACGAATGCTATTATGCCAAATACTGCACGGATCCCATCATATATCGGATAGTTGTTCCATACATATATACCCGTAGTATTCACATACACATCCGACAAAAATGAGCAGATCCAATATCCCGAAATGATCGCTACATAAGGGGACGCGAGCAAAGTCAGCTCTCTCCACTCCATCTGCTCACTCTTTCTTGCATATATCTTTTCAGAAATAAAGATTTCCAGGAAAAGCAAGGCATTTTCTATCACAAGCATAAGCACCAACGCAACAATAAACCATATGAACTGCTTTTCGGGATCATTCAGATTCTCTCTTGCGTATGTAGCATTGCTTATCAACTTCCAGGGTATTACCGCAATCACATGTGATATCCAGAAAAACATATATACCGTCATTGATAAGAATACTTTCTGAGGAATATTTCTCCTTTCCGAAATCATGGATACCAAGCACATAGCAACGATTCCAACGATATACGCCACCACTCCGGACATGGAAAAGGGCATCAGATAAAGCATCGTCATTATTACAAAGAACACGGCTCCCGTTACTGCTGCCACTTTTCTTTTCACCACATAGGGGATATAGAATCTTACAACGAGAACAGCGCCAACCAATAAACCAGCTATTACAGATATTGTATTTGCTATATCCCACATTCTCTCCATACTCATGCATCCATCCTCCTGCGGCTGTATTTCATATAAGCCTTAAGAAATCCGTCATATTCCCTTCTTGCAATGGGGATACTGTCGCCACCCTGCAACATAACCGATGTCCTGTCATACCGCTCCACATATTTCATGTTCACAAGATATGATCGGTGAACCCGGTAGAAATCTTTTCCAACAAGACCTTCAAGAGCCGATAATTGTCCATAATACTCTATGTTTTCATTCTTCATATGAAGAATAGTCTTCCTGTCATACACCTCCGCATACATCAGCTGTGAAAGATTGACGCGGATATGTGAAGTGCCGGACTGAATATCAATATACTTCTCTTGTTTTTGTGTAATTGGCACAGAACGCTCCAACTCCTTTACCGCATTATCAAGCACTTCCTTAAGTTTTTCGTCTGCCACCGGCTTCACAAGAAAATGGAACGCATGAAGATCAAACGAATTGAACACTTGATCCTCTTCTCCTGTAATAAATATCAGGATCTTTCGCCAATCCCTGTCCCTCAGCGTCTTTGCCACATCCATACCACTTATTCCGGGCATTTTGATATCAAGAAGCAGAATATCCGGTAAATCATCCACATTAAGCAATCCCTCTCCGGATGTATATGTCATGATCTCCGCATCAGCGCAGATTTTTCCTACTTTCTCGGCAAGGATGGCACATATTCTTTTTTCATCATCACAAATGGCTATTCTCATAAAAAACCTCCAAGACATACTACATATATTATATCGGAAAACCCGTATGGTTTTCTTCCTTCCATGAAGTGAACGGTCAATTTTTTGCAGTGAACGGTATATGTTTTTACCTTCTCCTTCCACTGTTTGGTAGCATTGTCGGTACACTTACCGGAAGCATCCTTTTCATCTGGTCTTGGGGAATATTCGCTACCGGTACGAACCGCAATCAGATTGCGCATTGCCCGATCCAAGGAATTCCTCTTCTGAACACCTATCTTATAACCTTCAGCAACTGGGATATAATCAAAGTGCATATGCGGAGAAGCCTCATCCATATGGATATATGCTCCAATAAGTTCAAGCCCCGGATTGCGTTCCTCAAAGCCTTCGATATATTCCAACAGACATTGTTTTGCAGTCTCTCGTAATTCCGGATGCTCAATAAAATCCTCCTGCTTTCCCCACTGTAAAACATCCTCGTAGAACTCCTTCTCTCCATTCTTTGAGTTTAATCAACAATGAATTCATAAACAGCTTTGACATTAGCACCTTTGATTTGAAGTTTTTGAGCAATTAGCTGTTTATGTTTGTCTAGTTTGCTTGCCTTGTTACGATGTGCAGGTTTGCCTTCGTAGCCGTCATAATACTTTTTGACAGTTCTGCGATCAATCTCGTATTCTCGTGCAAGCTTAGAAAAGTTTGGTTTAATCTTACTCAATTTTAAGATTTTTAACTGAGTGATTAGTGACATTTCCAATGAGAATCACCTCCATGGAAATGGTATCACATCAGTATGGATTGTACATTTTTATTTTCCATTAAATGTACATTCTTATAGTATCATTTACATCTATAACATCCTTCAAGTATACATTATCAAAAATATCTTTGAGATAATCCATCTTCTCTTTTTATCAACATTCCATTACCATTCTTTGCGGCAAAACGCATTTTTAGGCATCAAGATATCGTATCATAATAGTATCACGACACAAAAAAGGCCTGAAATCATGTTTTCTTAACATGATTTCAAGCCTTGAAAATACTTGATTTGTTATACCAACCTCTAAACCATTTCAGGTCTACTCCATCTCGCAAAATCTAGTTTGATTTAGGTTATTTCAATGCGATTATCTATACTATTTTGTATTGATAACCCACACTTTTTCCACACGTTATTTTTCGTTTCACATATTTTTAGTACCAATCCAGTACCATTGCTATATTGTCATTATTGTGTGTAGTTCTGGTGGCTTGCAGGTTCGTTTACTATTCGCAGAATAATTTTCTGCTGGTTTGCTTGTCCACCTATGGAAATTATAATCTCCGGACGATGTTTCTGCAACTAGAAATTTTGAGGTACTAATGGATAGCATCATTCTTTTCCATATCATTCATCAATTTATCAAAGTCACTTTCATATAGTGAATCCTGTATAACTCTGTATTTCTCAAACTCACTTTCTGCAAATTCCTTTGCAATAGCTGCTGTTACTTTTCCTTTATCCTGAAGTACATCCGCATCATTAAATCTAAGAAATGCGTCAAGCTTTGTTTTCCAATCTTCCATAGTCATAGGAATATGTCTTCGTGCCTGTCTTGTTGCATAATCAAGATACATTGTCACAATCTCATTTAATTCTGCAAGTTCTTCTTTTTCCAAGTAGTTTTTGGCAATTGACACATCTGTTTTTACTATTTTACCATCCGGTGCATTTTTCCATGATTTAAGTCCCATATGTTCCTTATTATGATCAGCTCTTGCCACTATCACTTCTGCCGCTGTATTACCATGAACTGCATAATGCATCTTATTTTGTACTGTTGCATAAAACTCTCTTGTCACCTGTGAATTCTTATCATAATCAACTGCTGTTGCATATATATCTGTGATTTTCTGGTAAAATCTTCTCTCACTTGCTCTGATTTCCTGAATCTCAGCAATAAGATGCTCAAAATAATCTTCGTCGAAAATCTGTCCATTAATCAATCTGCTTTTATCAAGAACATAACCCTGCTTTGTAAATGTATCCAACACTTTGGTTGCCCATGTCCTGAACTGCATTGCCCGCTCTGAATTAATGCGATAGCCCACAGCAATAATTGAAGCTAATGAATAAAATTTGTAGTTGTATGTTTTTCCATTATCAGCAACTTGTGCAAAATTTGCACAAGTTGAATTTTCATCTAATTCTCCCTCTTTAAAAATATTGCTCAGATGCTTTGTAACCACACTTCTATCTACATCAAAAAGCTGCGAAATCGCCTTCTGCGTCAACCAAACATCGCCATTCTGAACCCTGACTTCTATTCCTTCTTCTCCTGCATCTCGTGTGAAAACCAAGAAATCAACAGTGCTATTTCTTATCTGTAATTCTTTGCTCATAAACGCATTCCTTTCTCTAGATTCTATCAATACATCTCTATAAAACATTTTCCCCGGTTTCTTTCAAATATCAAGAAGGGAATTTCTGCTTTTGCCAGCATACTATTATTAACTGGAACATATTCATAATTTTCAATATCTGGTATACACTTTATAGCTTTCTTTTTATCTATACCATATAGATTATTTTCACTGCTGTTCCATAAAGCCTTAATCTTCAAAACAACACATTTTGTTTGAACCATCACCTTATATTTTTCAAGCCTGCTTTTTTCTATCTCCTTTGTTTTATCACCATAAGAAATAGTAATATATCTGGAATTGGATTTTATAATGCGAACATCTCCGTTCCTTACTACCTCTTTAGAGAATCCCAAATCTTCCAAAAAACTATCATAATCTGTAATGCATTCTGGGAGTTCCATTTTGACTGCATAACTGCTATTTATAATATTCTGTATATCCTTATCATCAACCCTGAACATATAAATATTCCATCCCGTGCTATCGCCATCATCATCTAATATTGGAATAGAACCATAAGGATTAAACATATGTAAATTAGACAAATCATCTTTTGTTGGCTTTTTAAATTTGACTATTTCAAATGTTATGCTCATAAATGTTCTCCTTTTCCGTCGCTTTTTTCGTCACTTTTTTAGCGACGAATTATTTTATACATCTTGCTTTTCGTCATTGCAAACTAACTTCTTATGCCCAAACAATTGTTTTAACAATTCTTTTGCGCTAATGGTTAGATCTGCGATTAGTATCTATGTACCTGGTAAAATAAATTACCTTTGCAGGCTTTCTCTTAGCAGCAATCCCTAGTCGTTCCATGTCTAATTTAAAAAGTTCGTTCGGATATCCATACGCATCAAATCCCTCTGGATGGCAGATATCTCTGTTCAGATACTCACTAAGTTCCCATTGATACTTTGCTTCTTTCTCCAGCTTCTTATCAAAATACTAGGCATCCGTTACCATTCTATTAGTGCCGCCAACCGATTTCTTACCATGTGTCTTTGTCACAATCATATCGCCTGACATCTTAAAATATTGCGCTGTCTGTTCTTCAAAATATTCCAGTTTCTGCATCACGCCATGGAGCACGCGACTGATATATTGTATAGTAATTCCAGTTTCTCGGCTCAATATCAGTCATTGCTTATATAGCGATTGCTAGCATTCGCAATAAACAGGACCTTGTGCCAAAAATCTGTTTTTTGTCCATTTCATCATATACCTTAAGAATATTTGCCTTCGATTGTTCCTTATATCATATGCCAACTAATCGTTGTTCACGCTCTCTTCATATTGTCTCGCTTGATACTCCATATATAAATCTTCTTCATAACACGACATAATATAATTTATTCTAGACTGAAGTATCGGATTCTTTGAGCTTTTCTCTTTATCACGATAAAACTTCTTAACATCTTCACTGTCTAAATGCAGTGCAATTGTACACAAAGCATTCAATACTTTTCTTGTATCTGTTGCTGTAAAATTTATTTTGTTCATAGCATATTGAAATGTTTTCTCATAATCATCAATAGAATATCCATCTTTTACTTTATTTGGATATAGCAAATACATTTCCTCTTCATCGCTTTCGTTCTGTACAGGAAATACATGTTTCTCATATTGTTCCAAATTATAACTATTTATTTCATTTATAAATTCCTCTGTTTTACTATCACAATAGTGATGCCCATCATAATCCTCATATTCCCACTGTGATACATCAATATGTACCTTTTGTCCAAGCAGTTTGCCATCATAAATAACCTTAGCAACGGACAATAATTTGCTTTTATTTTCTTCTGCTAATCCCAGTTCTTGTAATATATCGTACATATTTACAACATTTTTTTGATTCTCAAAATAAGAAATATTACAATTCTCAATATTATTAATCACGCCATTAACGATTTCTTGTGCCTGTACATTATTATATTCGTATAGGTTTCTTAACTTATACATATCAGAAGACACCTCAAACTCACTATTAGATATCAGCCTATGTTCTTGCTGATATTTAAATATAATACTTGGATTCTTTCCATAAACCTTACTAAGCAGGATATCTTGTCCCAGCAAAGAAACTAAATTTGCAATCTGTTTTCCATAATCCACATCATCATGATAAAATATAGTAACATATGTATTAGGACAGTTTATTATTGTTGACAATACATCTCCATCCGTAATATCTAATGAATGACCAAAAATAAATACTTCTTCATGGTTCTTTTCACTTTTTTCCGCCCTTAACTCCTTATCAAACCAATACACATATTCACAATCCGTCTTTTTATGAATTCTTTGAAAATACTTCTTAAACTGAATAAATTCTGTCTTTTCATTCCGCCTATCATTATCCAGATACTCGTCTATACCCAGTACCATATTACAAGTATCTACAGAACTATCGCTTGAAGCTTTTCCGTGAATATAGTTATATTTAATACCATTTCTTTTATATGAGTAAATTTTTTCATATGTATTTGTATAATTAAATGAAATTACCCTGTCCGGGTTTAACTCATAAATATCTGGTGAAAAGTACGCTATTTTAAGCTTCTGTACATAATCACCAAGATATATCTCTAATAGATGTATCATTCTTTTTAAATCGTTTACCCATTTTGAAATGAAATCATGAATATCCCTCTCATTACCATCCTTATATATTCCTACTGCATTCGGAGACAACTTGTCCAACCTTTTTTTCATAAAATCAGGAACATCAACAGCTTTTACACCTTTCCTCATTTCATCAATAACATAATCTTTAACATTTTCTAATTCCTGAACAACATGAGATATCTCCGCTTCAAAATCTATCCAATTTTCTCCAAATTCTCCTTTGACATTCAAAAAGTAATCTATCCACGCATTTGACTCAAGCAATGATAAAACCTCAATTTTAATTTTCTTCTTATCATCTAAAAAGAACAAATTATATACATACTTTTTTAATTCAGTGTCCAGCACATATGATGAAAAATCTACTTTTTCTTCTAAAATTTGAATTTCCTTTATCACCTCAACAAAACAAAGAAAATCCTTATATTTAGTTGGCAACTCATGATCTATATCAAAACCATTTCCTAAAACCAATGTTTTCATTTAATACCTCTCTATAATTAAGCTTAATCTATGACAACACTATTAAAAAAATAACTATCTCTAATAGGAAACCTGTCAAATAAATCTCTTTATTATGTCCATTTTTTCAATAGGAAGTTTTTTGATTTCTCTACTAAATACGATTTCTTCTTGATTAATTTTCTTTATGTATGGTTCAAGCCATTCCATATCTTCAAAAGAAAACCCATATCTAAGCATCATTATTTCCTTTTCGTCTTCCGTACCATACTTGACTAACTGAGCCATTCTCTTTGCTCTTAAGTCGTTTGTTTTTTCAAAATATTCATTGAATGAAGCATAAAATATATCGCTTAATTTAAAACCTATTATTTTATCCAGATAGTCATATGTGTCAAAAACTATTCTGTCATAATCAACATCTATAGCTTTTATCTCATTATTTCCAAACATACTAAATACTTGAAGACTTTTATTTGGAATTTCTGCATAACCAGTCACAAACTGTGCTTGTAAGTGTTGCAATTTTAAATTCGCTATATAGCTTTCAAATTCATTTCCATTTTTTATTTCTTTTT
>CAMHLZ010000070.1 GCA_946186125.1 uncultured Lachnospira sp.
CGAAGAGTGGGACTGGTATGCGATGTGGATGATTGAGAAAATGGATGGAACCCATATCGGTGATTTCTGTTTTAAGGGCATAGGGGCAAGTCATAACCCGGAGATCGGATATGGCATTCTGGATGAGTTTCAGGGACAAGGTTATGCCACAGAGGCAGTGAAGCTTGCGTTAAAGTGGGCGTTCGAGCATCCACAAGTATTAGCTGTGGAAGCTGAATCAGATCCCGATAATACAGCATCTCAGAGGGTTTTGGAGAAGTGCGGTTTTCTGGCAACCGGAGAAATCGGTGAGGAAGGACAGCGTTTTATAGTATATAAGGAGAACAATAAGCAATGAATGATTATACAATTCGTTTGGAAAAAAAGAAGGATTACAGAGAAGTTGAAAATCTGGTCAGAGAGTCATTCTGGAATGTGTATAAACCGGGATGTGCTGAGCATTATGTGATCCATGTGCTTAGGGATGATCCGGCATTTGTTCCGGAGCTTGATTTTGTTATGGAGCAGGATGGGAAGCTGATCGGACAGAATATGTTCATGAAGACAATCATCGAAGCAGATGATGGAAGGACGGTTGATGTTCTTACGATGGGACCGATCGGCATTACCCCGAAGCTGAAGCGTAAGGGATATGGAAAAGCTTTGCTGGACTATTCGTTGGAGAAGGCTTCGGAGATGGGGGTCGGTGCCGTGCTGTTTGAGGGAAATATCAATTTCTACAGCAAATGCGGATTTACCTTCGCAAGAGAGTTTGGCATTCGATATCATGATCTGCCTGAGGGAGAGGATGATTCTTTCTTCCTGTGCAGAGAGTTGATTCCGGGGTATCTCGATGGTATCACAGGGGTGTATCAGACACCGAAGGGATACTATGTGAAAGACGAGGATGTGGATGAATTTGACAAGAGTTTCCCGGCGAAGGAAAAGCTGAAGCTTCCGGGGCAGTTATTCTAAGAGCAAATAATCATTACGAGCCTGTGGGTGCTGCGGCATCTGCAGGTTTTTTCTTTATGGGGGTTTAAGATACCGGATTTTCTTTGACTGGGATGTGGAAGGAAGAGCCACATCCGGGAAAGAGGATCCTTTTTTATTTTACCGGTATGGAGAAAATTGTATTTTTTTGTTTACTGATAGATAAAAAAGGTATAAAATATATACAGATGTATTTTGAAAGGGGGATTCCTTTTTGGTGAAAGAAGAACAATTGTCGGTTAAGAGAATTGCGATATTTGTAATCGTGTTTTTGCTATTATATATAATTATTTCTATTAATTTAGGATGGATTAATGAATTTACGATGGATGAAAATACGGTAATGGATAACCGGATTAGTGTGCAGCATTTGAAAAAAAACGGAGAGATTATAGAATATCCGTCTAATTATTTTCCGAACATTCCTATGGGGGAAACGGGAATTGCGAGGTTTACTTTACCGGAAAAAGCACCATATGGCAGGACGGCATTATGTTTCACAAGCTATAATTGTGTTATAACGATAAGATGCAAAGGAAATGTATTGGCTGAGTATGGGCGTGAAGCAATGGAAAAGAACCATCAGATTGGACAGACTCTTGTTATGCTGGATTTGCCGGATTATTCATGGGGAGAAGAAATTGAAGTAGAGCTGTTTAACTATGAAAATGATTCGTTTGACAAATTTGTTAATCTTAAATTAATGCCGTCCGTGTATGCATTGCATTATGTGCTTATTGATAAAATTGTTAAGTTTGTGTTCTGCTTTTCAGCGATTGGTGCCAGCATGTTCCTTGTAATATTATTGTTATGTTTTGGCTCGTTTAGTAAGAGACAGAGGCAGGGCGTTTTTCTGGCGTTGTTTGTATTGTCAGTATGTTCGTGGATAATGGGATACGACAATATGTTTTGCCTGATGATAAGTAATGAGGAGTTTGTATCTAATGTGGAATATGTTGCATTATTCTTTATTCCGGTGCCATTTTGTTCATTTCTTATAAATGATAGTGTTGGTATAAGTAAAAAAGTTAATAAGATTTTAGCAATTATATATTCTGTTAATTTTGTGGTTACGACGATATTGAATTTTACCACGCGTATTCATTACACACTGGTTGTGCGTTATCTGCGTTATATGATTGCAATTGGTCTGGTGATAGTAATTATCATGAGAACAGTGTCAATCGGAATGAAAGGTATTTTGAAGGATTACATGTGGGTTGGACTGGCGTCATCAGGTACAGTATTGGTACTTGATATTATAAGGTTTGAAGTATCGGGGTATGTACCGTTTATGGCTAAACTTATGCCAAATTCATTTTCAATATTGGGTGTGATGATTTTTGTATTCTCTCTGTCAGGAGGATATTTGATGAGTATATTAAAAGAAATTGAGGGTAAGAGAAGACTTGAGGAAATTGCCTTTCTTGACGGCATGACGGGTACATATAACCGTTCCGGTGTAAAGAAAAAGCTCGAAGAGTTAGACAGCAAAAAGGATTATTCAATAATATTTTTTGACGTAAATAATTTAAAGATTGCCAATGATAAATATGGGCATGAACAGGGAGACAGACTGATAAAATTCGTAGCTCACAAGATAATGTCGGAACTGAATGATGAGCAGGCATTTGTGGGAAGATACGGAGGAGATGAATTTATTGTGGGGTTCTTAAATGACGGTAAGAAAAAAGCTGATGCCTGCATAAGAAGATTTAATGAATGCGTTGAAAAAGTAAATAGAAGTAAAGGGTTTCCCTTTGAAGTGCAGGTTGCATACGGATTTTCGGTAAATGATCCGAAAAAACCGCTTAATCCGGCTGATTTGATAAAAGAGGCAGATAAGAAGATGTATGAAAGAAAAAAGGAAATGAAAGAAAGGAAGAATATATGAGAATAAATAAACAATGGATAACAATTATGGCAGTAACAGGGATGGTATGTGTAGGTATGACCGGATGTGGCGGTACAAAGACTGTAAAGGATAAAACGCCTGCAGTGCCGGAGGTGGAAACGGTTGCACCTGAGATAGCAGAGGAATTAAATGTTAAGGATGATAATTATAGGAATTATTATGAAGTGTTTGTCGGTTCATTCTATGACAGCGATAATGACGGTATGGGAGATATCAACGGTTTGATAGAGAAACTTGATTATATCAATGACGGTGATGATAAAACAGATACAGACCTTGGAATGAATGGAATCTGGCTTATGCCGGTAAATCCTTCGCCATCATATCATAAGTATGATGTTATAGATTATTATGATATAGACAAAGCTTATGGAAGTATGGAAGATTTTAGGAATCTTGTGTCTGAGTGTGATAAAAGAGGTATAAAATTAATAATTGATCTTGTAATGAATCACACAAGTACAAAAAATGAGTGGTTTGTAAAAGCATGCGAATACCTTGAGAGCTTAGAACCCGGACAGGAACCTGATTCTGAGGAGTGCAAGTATGTTGACTATTATAATTTCACAAAAGAAAAGAAATCAGGTGCATATTATCAGGTAGGTGACAGTGAGTGGTACTATAACGGCGGATTCAGTCCGGATATGCCGGATATTAACTGGGATAATCCGGAAGTTAGGACGGAATTTGAAGATATTGCAAAATTCTGGCTTGAAGATGTTGGAGTCGGCGGTTTCAGACTTGATGCAGTAAAAGAATACTATTCATCAAATACACCGGCAAATGTAGAGGTTTTAACATGGTTTGAAAACTATGTTAAATCAGTAAAACCTGATGCATATGTAGTAGGTGAAGCATGGTCAGGTGATTATTATGAATATCTTAAGAGTGGAATAAGCAGTGTTTTTGATTTTAATTACGCTGATATACAGGGGTCATTATCAATGATTGTTCATGACAGAGATGAGACATACAATGGACAATTCCTTGCAGACGGACTTATATATTCAGTAAATACGGTAAAAGAAAAAAATCCGGAAGGAATAATGGCGCCATTCTTTGGGAACCATGATATAAACAGGGCTGCGCATTATCTGGCGTTTGATGAAGATAAAATCAAAATGGATTTTGGATTGTTGAGCATGATGAACGGTTCACCTTTCTATTATTATGGAGATGAGATAGGTCTTGGCGGAGCCGGTGATGATGAAAATAAGCGTTCTCCTATGATATGGTCATCTACAGATGATACCGGAAAGACAAGAGGTCCTGTTAATATGCAGTCTGAGTATGTTATAAACAGATTTGCATCAGTTGAAGAACAGCAGAAAGATGAAAATTCCATCTGGACATACGTAAGGGATGCAGTGAAATTAAGAAATATATTCCCACAGATTGCAAGAGGTGATGTGGAAGATATTGAATCCGTAACGGATGATGATATATTTGCCGTGAAAAAAACATACGAAGGAAGCAGTATACTGATACTTGCCAATACATCATCAGAGGATACAAAAGAAGTTGAACTTAACAGAGAAGAAAATGGTTATACAAGCATAAAAGGTATGCTTGCCACGGGAGAAGATAAACCGTATCAGACAGAAGATACAATAGTTCTTCCGCCTTTTGGAATAGCAATACTTCAGTAGAAAAAAATGGATGTTACATTTAGTAACATCCATTTTTCATTAATCCATCAAAAAGTTTATGAATTTAATCGCCGTATCAGTTCTTTTGCTGTTGATAACGATACCTGCAACAGGATTTTTAATGATATTATCATGTTCATCGTAAAACGTATACTTCGAGTCGGTCAATGAAATGCCGTAAGGAAACTCTTCATCAGTGTCTTTATGTGCCTGATTATTCGAATAAACCAATACATCTTTGTACTTTTCGTATACGTCTGCAGGAAGTGTTTCGCTTAAATCTTTATAATTATCTGTTTTTGCATATGTTTTGAAACGTTCCTCGTCTGTGATAAAGATATCATATCTTTTTTTAGCAAAAAAATTATTCATTTCAGTATCGGATAAAATACTGTCATAGTAAGACTTTATAATTATTCTATCGTTATCAATCGAATCATCCAGACCGAGATACTTCTTAAAATCTCCGGGCATTGTGTCGTCATCTTCAACAGTTATATAGACATTGAATAATGCGGCAAAGAATAATTCATCTTCCGTCGGTCTTGCGAGATAGTAAATAAAATAAGCGGCTATGCCAAGTAAAATTATCCCTATTATAATTGGTTTGAGATAATATTCTTTAAAACTCTTGATTCTTTCGGATGTATTCATCTCTCTCCAACGCTCGGCTGCATTGGGGTCGCGTCTGTCAGGGTTATAAATTTCAGCATCACCATCAAGTCTTCCGGGTCTGTATTTATCATGTAATTCCATTAGTTACTACCATCCTTCTACTATTATTAAGTGGTTGAAAGTATAGCACAGTAAAAAAGAAAATACAAGATTAAATAATGTCTTGAATTGTTGCTTATTGTCAAAAAACGTTGAAAATGGAAATAATTAATTATTAAAAATGGATAAGAAAAAGGATGAAAAAACTTGCATATTTGTATCAAATGTACTATAATTGCTTTATGCGTTTAGCAAAACATATAAGAAGGAAAGGAATGGGTTTTTTATGAGAAAAATTGTAAAAAGTACCGTAGCGGTAGCAAGTGCAGTAGCAATGTCAGTTTCATTATTTGCTTCAGTACCTTCTACAGCAAAAGCAAGTGACTTATCTAAGTCAAAAGCAGTATACGATCCGGCAGTTTTAGCCGATGGAGAGGTATACTACACATTAGCAGGCGGATGTGGAAATACAGCATGGAGTCCGCTTTCAGAGAATAACACCATGACAGAGACAGAGATTGATGGTGTATATTCTATGGAGTTGAACCTCGAAGCATACGCTGAAGCAGACGAGTGGAAAAACAGATTTAAGATTTGTCAGATTGACAATACAGTATTAGGAGATGGATGGGATCATTCAATCCTTTTAGGAACAGGTTTATACGGAGACAGTGAGACACAGTTCAGAATTGAGAATGCAGAAGCAGGAAAATTTACTGTTTTCTTTGAGCCAAAGACGGGTGCCGTAATAGTTGAAGATGCTAGCGGAGCATTAGTAGATTACACAATCAGCTGGGCAGGAAATGAAAAGGATGCACCAATCATTAAAGCAGGCGAAGGAAAGTTCCTTACATGCGCAGAAGCAGAAGCTTCTAAGTTAGAGGATTGGGAAACAAACAAGCTTCCTGCAAGCGTAACAGAGGTGCCTGCATTTACAAAAGTTAACGAAGCATTAGCTACAAAGATTACAGCTTTTGATCCTTCTGAATTAGCAGATGGTGAAACAGTATTTACATTAGCAGGCGGATGCGGTGCAACAGCATGGAATCCATTAGGAAGAGCTAACAAGTTTGTAAAGACAGATGCTCCTGATGTATATGCTATTGAGTTAACAGTTGGAGCATATGATGCAGAAACAGAGTGGAACAACAGATTTAAGATTTGCCAGATTGACAAAGATGTAATAGATGCAGGCTGGTCACGTTCAATCCTTTTAGGAACAGGTCTTTACGGAGACAGCGAGACACAGTTTAGAATCGAAAATGCAGAAGCAGGAACATTTACAGTATACTATGATGCAAAGACAGGTGCTGTAATTATCAAAGACGCTAACGGAGAATTAGTGGACTACACAATCAGCTGGGCAGGAAATGAAAAGGATGCACCAATCATTAAAGCAGGAGAAGGAAAATTCCTTACATGCGCAGAAGCAGAAGCTACTAAGTTAGAAGATTGGGAAACAGACAAGATTCCTACAAGCGTAACAGCAATACCGGCATTTACAAAACTTAACGAAGCATTAGCTGCAAAGGTTGACAGTTTTGATCCTTCTGAATTAGCAGATGGTGAAACCGTGTTTACTTTAGCAGGCGGATGCGGTGCAACAGCATGGAATCCATTAGGAAGAGCAAATAAGTTTGTAAAGACAGATGCTCCTGATGTATATGCTATCGAATTAGAAGTTGGAGCATATGATGCAGCAGCAGAGTGGAATAACAGATTTAAGATCTGCCAGATTGACAAAGATGTATTAGATGCAGGATGGTCACGTTCAATCCTTTTAGGAACAGGCCTTTACGGAGACAGCGAGACACAGTTTAGAATCGAAAATGCAGAAGCAGGAACATTTACAGTATACTATGATGCAAAGACAGGTGCTGTAATTATCAAAGACGCTAACGGAGAATTAGTGGACTACACAATCAGCTGGGCAGGAAATGAAAAGGATGCACCAATCATTAAAGCAGGAGAAGGAAAATTCCTTACGTGCGCAGAAGCAGAAGCTACTAAGTTAGAAGATTGGGAAACAGACAAGATTCCAGCAGGTGTAACAGAGATACCTGCATTTACAAAAGTTAACGAAGCATTAGCTGCAAAAGTTACAAGTTTTGATCCTTCTGAATTAGCAGATGGTGAAACAGTATTTACATTAGCAGGTGGATGCGGTGCGACAGCATGGAATCCATTAGGAAGAGCAAACAAATTTACAGAGACAAGATATGCCGGTGTATATGCAATCGAGCTTACAGTTGGAGCATATGATGCAGAAACAGAGTGGAACAACAGATTTAAGATTTGCCAGATTGACAAAGATGTAATAGATGCAGGTTGGACACGTTCAATCCTTTTAGGAACAGGCTTTTACGGAGACAGCGAGACACAGTTCAGAATTGAAAATGCAGAAGCAGGAACGTTTACAGTATATTATGATGCAAAGACAGGTGCTGTAGTTATTCAGGATGCTAACGGAGCATTAGTAGATTACACAATCAGCTGGGCAGGAAATGAAAAGGATGCACCAATCATTAAAGCAGGAGAAGGAAAATTCCTTACATGTGCAGAGGCAGAAGCTACTAAATTAGAAGATTGGGAAGTAGATAAGATTCCTACGACAGTAACAGAGATACCTAAGTTTACAGAAATCAATAAAGCATTAGCAGAGAAGATTTCTAAAGTACCTTCACAGGTAGTGGAACCTGAACCAGTTGACGTAACACTTGCAGTTAAGGCAAGCACAAAGACAATTTACACAGGTAAGGCTTCTAACACAGCTAAGATTACAGTTACAGTAACAGGAACTGATGAAAAAGTTACATTTAAGTCTTCTAACAAGAAGATCGCTAAAGTAAGCAAAACAGGTAAAGTTACAGCAGTTAAGGCTGGTAAGGTTACAATTACAGCTACGGTTGGGGCAGTATCTAAGAGTGTTAAGATTACAGTTAAGAACCCAACAATCACAGTTAAGGCCGGATCTAAGAAGGTTACGAAAGTAACAGTTAAGAAAGGCAAAACAGCAAAACTTAGCGTTGCTACAAATCCTAAGAAAGCAACATTTAAGGCAGCACTTGCTGATAAGGCTTCAAAGAAGGTTGTTAAACTTTCAACAAAGAAGAGCACAGTTTCAGTTAAGGGACTTAAGAAGGGAACAGCTAAGATTAAAGTAACAAGTGGCGGAGCTACAAAAACTATTAAGGTTACAGTTAAATAGTTTACTGTTTTGTTACAAAGCGAGGAGACACCTTTAAGGTGTCTCTTTGCTTTTGTGGAAAATTACCTAAAAAAACAAATTTATACTATTGAAAAAATGATATATTTGATATATAATGATACTATCTGGGAAAACAGGTAGGTAATTATTTAATAAAAAGGAGAGATTTATTCATGAGAAATTTGAAGAAACTTGCAGTAGTTGGAGCAACAGCAGCAATGACTATGGCTATGTCTATGGTAGCTATGGCTGCTACAGACGTAACAATTCATTTTAAAAACGCAGCTAACTGGGACAATGTTGGTGCATGGGCATATGAAGGAGTAGCATTTACTACTCAGGTTATGACACAGGAACAGTGTCCTGCATATAACCCTGAGACAGGAAGAGCTATCTGGCCTGGAGCAAAGTTGGAGGCTGAGCAGGATTATGACGGATGGTATACAGCTACATTTACATATGAGGATTTAGCTACAAACGGTGGTGTTATTATTTTCAATAACCTTGTTGCAGATACAAAAGCTGATACAGCATCAGGTGGAGATGATACAGATGATGTATATCTTCAGGCTTCACCATTGATTAAAGATAGCACGAAGAAGAAACAGACTGGTAACCAGATTATCAAAAAAGGTTCTACAGCTACAGAGTATTGGTGTGATTTTGACGGAGTAATCCCTGGTTCTACACAGGCATTATTAGATACAAAGCCTGCATCATACGTAAAGAAAGCATCTACAGTAGTAGATAATGTAGCAGCAACAGCTACTTCAGATAAAACTATTAAATTAACTTGGGATAAGTATAAGGGAGCTGCAAGCTATAATGTATTTTACTATAACAAGAAATGGGTTAAAGTAGGAAGCACAAAGACAAACAGCTTTGAAGTAAGCAAAGTAAGCGGTAAGAAATTAGTTACAGGTAAAGCTTATAAGTTCATGATAAAAGCTGTTAAGAATAACAAGGGTGTTGCTTCGTCAAATGAAGTACTTGGTTGTGCATTAGCTACACCTTCAGTAGCTTCGGCTAAGAATTCAGCAAAATCAACAGTTACAGTTAAAGCAAAAGCTGTTGCAAAAGCAGACGGATATGTAATTTACAGATCTACAAAAGAAAAAGGCACATACGAGATGATTGGTGCTACAAAGTCTGGAAAAGTTACTTTCAATGACAAGACAGCTAAAAAAGGAAAGACATTCTTCTATAAAGTAGCTGCATACAGGACTGCTTCAGGAACAAAACTTTTAACACAGATGTCTGCAAAGGCAGTTAAAGTAAAAGTATCAAAATAATTAGATTAATTATGTGTTTGAAATGGGATTGCAGTTTCTGTAGTCCCATTTTATAATAAAATGTAGGGAGAGTATTATGCAAAAAAGAGTAAAAGTTTTAGTGGTAATTATTGTGGCGGTATTAATTTCTACAGGTATTGGAGGATATTGTTTATATGCACATGACAGAGATATTTGGTTAGATTCGGTTTGTAATCATTATTTTGCCCCTGAATCAAGAAATGTTGTAAAAGATATGGTTAATAGCGATGAGCAGACGATAGATGTGGGAGGATACCATTTTGTACTAAAAGAATATATATATGAAAGTACGGTTGATTATGGATATTTCCTTATCGAAGTGACCAAAAAAGGAACAAATATGAATAAACTGTTTGAAGATTACAAGGGTGAAGCAGTTAAAGGCGCTTTAGAATCTGGTTGTAATATTGTTCCTGAATACGTGCTTGAAATTACCGGAGTACCTGTAAGATTTAAACTTGAGAAAGAAACAACAAGAAACAAAATATATATCTATGGGCAATTTGAATCAAATCCTATAATGGAAGAGGATTCTTTTAAAATAGGAATTCGAAAAAAATATATTAATCAATATGGTGTATTGATTGATGAAAGTGCTTCCCCTGAAGGAGAATTTGAATTAAAAGGTACAGAATGTTCAAAAATGTATAAATATGGAAAAAACAATATAGTTGTTACTCCGTTTATGCTGTTTTACCATCAGACAAAATATAATGAGGATATGCTTCCGGAATTTGAAATATATTTCAAGGATGGTTCAGAAAGCGAAATGTATGATTCAAATTTCAGGAGTTATCCGGATGAGGCTGAGGGTAAACAATATGGTGACAACGTAAGATTAGAAAGAGGAGCTCAGAGTTCCTTTGAAATTAACGGAGAATTCTATGAAGATAAAAAATTTGATTGTTACTATTTTACAAATCCGGTTGCATTAGATGAAATAGAAAGAATAGAAACATGTGGTGAAGAAGCGGAATTTGTTAAATAATAAAAAATGCCGCTTACCATTTATTTTTACTTGCAATTACGTGCTTTATATAATATAATCGTAGATGTAATAGGGTGTCGCATGACATTATGAAACAATAAAGAAGAGAAAAAAGAAAGGGATGGATTTTACTATGAAAAAATCAATTAAAGCAATTTCTACAATGGCAGTTGCAGCAGCAGTAGCATTTACTTCAGCTGTATTACCTGCTACAACAGTTAAGGCAGATGTTCCAACTACTACAGAGACAGTTAAAGATAGCACAGAGACATATGAGGCAATTGATGCAATGTCTTTAGGTGACGATGAGGTGTATTATACACTTGCAGGAGGTTCTACTGAAGTTGCTTGGGCACCACTTGCTACAGCTAATATGTTAGAGGCTACAGATTATGCAGGAGTATATTCAATGAAGCTTACTCTTCCGGCATATGATGATTCAACTGATGAGAATCGTGTACTTAATGAATTTAAGATGTGTATTATTAATAATACAGTATTTTCAGATGGATGGGATCATGCATTAATAGCAGGTTCAACAAAGTATGGCGATAATATGTCAAGATTCAGAGTAGAGAATGAAGAAGAAGGTGAATTCACAGTATATTGGGATACTACAACTGGAGCGGTAGTAATTCTTGATGCTGATGGAGAAGAAGTTGATTATAAGCTTAGTCTTGTAGGATATGATAACGAATTAGTATGGACAACAGTTGATGAGTTAAAGAATGCTTCATGGAGTGATTATGCAAATGATAAGGCAGCTATCGCTCAGGCAGCCGGTGTTACAGAGATTCCGGATTTGGCTTCATTAAACGAGGCACTTGCTGCAAAGCTTTCAGGTGATCCTGCTGATGCAACAACAGCAGCTACAGAGGGAGCAACAACAACGGTAGCAGCTACAACAGCAGCGGCTACAACGGCAGCAGCAACAACAACAGCAGCAAATGCAACAGCTAAGACAGGTGATGCTATGCCGGTTGCAATGTTAGGTACATTATGCGTAGCAGCAGCAATCGTAGCAGTAGCTAGAAAGAAAGAAGCATAATTTTATTAAGATATTATAAATAGGATTTTTTGAAGTTACCATGAAAATTCATGGTAACTTTTTTTAAAGTATAAGGAGGGTATATTGGATGATAGCAATTATTCTAGTATAGTCGTTTTAAATTAACCCTACCTTATATTTTGGATATGATTTC
>CAMHLZ010000071.1 GCA_946186125.1 uncultured Lachnospira sp.
CCTATCCCCCTATTTTCTCCCTTTGCACTCATTCCTTTTTTTGAAATATTCTTTATATCAATATATTTATCAGCATAAGTGTTCATCAACGTTATTGTATTTGAACGCGGAGTGGTTATTATATTAAATTTAATGTCTTTATTCTTACTCTCATCCGCTGCTTCAATCGCATTATCAAAATATATTCCGAGTACACGCGTAATATCAACGTCTTTCATCGCTATATCAACCACCTCATCAATAATATCAATATACACGTCTATCCCCTTCGTATTTGCATATACAATCTTAGATGATAACAATCCTTTTACAGCCATGTTTTTTATCTTTGATAACTTTTGTAAATTATGGTTTTCATTATTTATTATATCATTTGTAGGTACTATATTATTCTGAAAATATTTTCTAAGTTCTTCCATGTCCCCATTTTCTATGTACGCAGACATCGATGCCAGTATATTTACATAATCGTGCTTGAATTTTCTTACACCTTCGGACATATTCTCAACCTGTTTAGTGTATTCTAATAAATTTTTCCTTATTTCTTCATCTCTTCTTAACTCTTCTTTATTTTTTAAACCTGCATAAAAAATAATAGTACTGCCCATCGTCATGATTCCGTATATTAAAATCAAAACATATGTAATGTATTCCATTGCAACAGGATATCCCATCTGTCTTATCGCATAACCATTTGTCAAAAACACAAGCGTATACATAATAACGTTAGCAATTATTATAATTTTCATATCACCGAATCTTGTGCCAGGCATCCTGGTTTTTATAAATTCTGTCATTAAACGGAATAAAAAAGCGATTGCACCTATAAATACTGTTCCTGCAAGCATAAATAACACATATATTTTATCACCATAACTTAATAATTCATGATTAAAAAATGTTACTGAAACTATTTCCATTGTGTAATTAACGAAAACTCCTGCCATATACGCAAAAGGTACTAATAATGAATTCCATATAGAACGTTGCATAAGAAAATATACACTTGACATCGTAAGCGACATATATACCAATATAAGCTTTTCTGATCCATTTGAAATAATTGATACAATAATATACAATCCCAGCAATATACCTGTACATTCCAATCGTCTTTTGACTGACACTCCACGAACAACTATATTAACAAAAACAGGTATCCACATACTTGTTACTACCATAACGATTATTGGAAATATTTCATTTAAACTCACCGCAATATACCCCTTTCATTAGTCATAAACAGAGTCATTATATTATAAAAAAAAGGCTAATGCAACAATTCAAGCCCTAAATTGTTTATATAGCAATTTTATTTTTTTAGTTGCTTTTTTAACATCTTTTTATATGCATTTTTATGGTATAATGCTATCTGATGCGCACAATGATTACGCATTTACCAATTTGATAATTCACATATAAGGAGTAGTCACTATTGTAATGCTTAATATTTTTATTTGCGAAGACAATAAAACACAGCGTAATATAATCAAACGCTATATAGAAAAAACTATAACATTGGAAAACTACGATATTGATATTAAATGTTCCACAGAAAATCCCTATGAAATACTTGAATACATAAAATCTCAAGAACAGGTAGGACTATATTTTTTAGATATTGATTTAAATAATGATATTGACGGTCTTTTACTGGCACAAAATATACGCAAATACGATCCAAGAGGTTTTATTGTTTTCATTACAACCCACTCTGAACTGGCTTATTTCACATTTTCATATTTGGTAGAAGCTATGGATTTCATAATAAAAGATAAACCAAATGAACTTTACAGAAGAATCCAGCAATGCATTGCTGATGCTTATTCAAAGTATTCTTCCCAAAGTAATAGTATTCATCCGAATTTCACACTAAAACTGCCAGGATACGAACTAATTGTTCCGTATGACGATATTGTGTACTTTGAAACTTCACAATCTCATACAATAGTTCTTCACACATCAGATTCTGTTGTGGAATTTAACGGATTATTAAAAAATATTTTTTCTTCATTAGATAATCGTTTTTTTCGCTGTCACAGATCCTATATTATCAATAAAGACCATATAGAAACTATTTATCCAAAGAAAAAAATTATAGTTATGGATAATGGTGATACATGTATTTTATCATCAAAACTTGTAAAAGAACTGTTGAAGTAGTGTAACGGCCGCCACTACGGACTATTTTTTAATTCAGCGGCCGTATCAATCGACAAAGCACAAAAGAATTCACTTTAACAACGTTTTTCCCATTCGAACGGATATAGGACAAATCGCACCACCCCTTAATATTATTATATTTTTTTCATGAACTACTCTTTCTATATTATCTTTATTAACTATATAACTTTTATGACATCTTAAAAATCTTTTATCTAACTTTGTCATTAAATCTTTTATCTGACCTGCAAACTCTATTTCAATATCAAATCCATGAAGAATAAGTTTCCTGCATCTGTCAGATACTTCAAAATACAGAATATCCTGATACGGTACCGCTTTTACATAATCATTTATTCTGACAAAAAAATTCTTTTCCTTGCCATCATCTAACTGATTGTAAATAAAATCGCATTTTTCCATACATTGACATATTCTCTTCTTTATTTCTGAATAATTGTCTTTTATGATAAAGTCCATAGCTTCTACTTTATATAAATATGTCATATACGACATTTCTGAATGTGAAGTAATAAATACAACAAAGCATCTTGGCTGATACTTTCTTATTTGATTTGCCAGTTCAATTCCGTTCATTTCACAATTCAGATCCACATCTAAAAAGAATAATCCCTGTTCTTTTTGCTCTCTTACAATCTCTAATATCTTCTCCGGTTCTCCTGTAGCAGTTATGCATTGCATTTTTAAATCTTTCTCAATTATCAATTCATTTACACACTTTTCTATAAACTCCCGTTGTTTTTCATCATCCTCACAAATATAAATATTCATAATTTTTCCCTTTCTTTTGTATCTTATTTTTTTAATTTTCCATCTGCTTACTAAGAAACCCGGCTGCAACTGCTGCTATTCCTATATCTGCCTCAGACATCATCGCTCTTCCGTCCCGCGAACGGATAATTACGGAGCCTATTACGTCTCCTTCACACAATACCGGCTGAACTATCTGCCATGATTTCTCACCCCCCTCTTCTCCTTCTATCAATGGCATGTTGTCTTTCAATCCCTTAATCATTTTACGTCCGTTTATTATATTTTCCAGCTCTTTTGTTATCGGTTTGTGTATATATTCCTTTTTAGATGCTCCGGACACAGCAATTACCTGATCCCTGTCTGTTATAATAGATACTTTTCCTGTATTCTGGGATACTGCTTCAGCACACTGTCTTGCAAATGAGCTTAATTCACCTATAGGCGAGTATTTTTTTAATACAATCTCTCCCTCTGTATCGGTAAAAATCTCCAACGGATCGCCCTCTCTGATTCTGAGAGTACGGCGTATTTCTTTTGGTACCACAATTCTTCCAAGCTCGTCTATTCGACGCACAATTCCTGTTGCTTTCATAATATTTTTATCCCTCCATTTGTTATATGATTTAAGTATCTGCCAAATCCGTTAATATATGCATGTAAAATTTGAAATTTTTGATGTATAATTATTTAGTCAATATAATTTAGAAAGGTTTTAATTAAAATGATTATTGATTTTCATACACATACTTTTCCTGAAAAAATTGAGAAAAAAGCTATCTCTATTTTGTGTTACAATTCAGGACTTGTCCCATATATAAAAGGCACGGTTGACGGTCTGGTGGAATCTATGCGGCAATCAGGCGTAGATTATTCCGTTATTCTTCCTATTGTTACAAACCCTGCCCAGCTTGATACCATAAACTCTGCTGCAACTACTATTAATGAACTTTATGAGGATAAAGGAATTATTTCCTTCGGAAGTATCCATCCTGATAATAGTAATTATTCTGATGTTATAAAAAGCATTGCACACAATGGCATTAAAGGAATCAAATTTCACCCTGTATATCAGGAAGTTCCTTTTGACGATATCCGCTACAAACGTATTATAAGCTGTGCATGTGATAACGATTTGATAATTCAGGTTCACGGCGGTTACGATATAGGTTTCCCCGGAGTGGATTTTGCTTCACCTTCCCGGATAAAAAATGTGATTAACGATACTAAACCTGAAAAAATGATTATGGCGCACATGGGTGGATGGGGGTATTGGAACGAGATTGAGGAAATGCTTAACGAATATAAGCTTTTGATGGATACATCTTTCTCCATCACTAAAGTTCGTAAGCAGATAAACCAAAAAAACATAACCACTGTCACAAATGATAACACAATGAAAATCGGAGGAATAGATACTGTAGAAGACAATTCCTGCCTGTTGTCTAACGAACAATTTGTAAGGCTCGTTCGTCTTGCCGGAGCTCAAAATGTATTTTATGGAAGCGACAGTCCCTGGAGCATGCAAAGCGAAGCAATAGATGCTGTTAAACAAAGCGGATTAGATGATTCTGAAATCAAGTTAATATTAGGAGAGAATGCGGCGAAATTACTTCTGTAACCATGAAAAGTGGGATAGTCCCACTAAAAAGGGGATAGTCCCACTAAAAAGGGGATAGTCCCCCTAAAAAGGGGGACTACAGTTAATCCCGCAAATCCACTTCCACCTTATCCGGTTTCACCCTGAATACAAGAAACCATTCTCTCTCATCTATGTTCTTCCAGTATCTCTTCTTAAATGCATATTTTCTAACATTGTAAGGGATAACAACATCCTGTTCTTCTCCCGGTTTTAATACGCCCATATCACTTCCATCATTATATTCTTCATAAGACATTAGCGACATTCCCTGATTAAATCCGCCGGATTCAAGCTTGAACAGATAAAATCCGGTCTCCTGTTCTTCATCCGTGGGATTGCTCACATGCAAATGCACTAATATTCTTCTTCCCTCATCAGTTTTAATCATCTCCATATCTGTCACCGTATACTCACAGTTTTCATATAAAACTGTTTCATTAATCGAATATTTGTATACTACCTGATGATATGCATTTTTATTTACCGCATAAGTTCTATATGCAAATACACTTAGAAAAATTACTGTTACACATAAAATAGCTATCTTTTTTTCACTGCTAAGCCTCAACTATTTTCCCTTCTTCCATCAATATTATTTCATCACACAATTCTGTAAGCATTTGTTTGTCGTGACAGGTAACGATGATGACTCTGTCATTATTTTTATATTCCTTTATCATGCCATTTACAATCTCTACTGATTTTGAGTCAAGAGCATTAAATGGTTCATCAAGTATCAAAAGGTCCGGATTTTCCAAAAACGCTTCCGCAATTCCGATTTTCTGCTTCATTCCCAATGAATATTTCTTTACCTTCTTTTTGTCATCAGGGTTTAAATTAAGCTTACGAAGCAGATTCCGTATTTCTTCATCATCAACTATATTATTTACATCTGCAAGTGTACGCAAATTTTCAAATCCCGTATAATTCATAATTAATCCCGGATTTTCGATAAGCAGACCTATACTTTCAGGAAAAGAAATATCCTTCCCAATAATTTTCCCGTCTATGACTACCTCTCCTACCGAAGCACGCACCAGACCGGAAATCACTCTCATCATCATCGTCTTTCCCGAACCGTTGACTCCCTGTATCCCATAAATCTTTCCGCCGTTTAGTTCTACATTGATATCATCAAGCACCATGCTGCCTTTTATATTTTTACTTACATGTTTTAATTCAACTTTCATCCGTAATTATATCCTTCCTTCTAATCTTTATTATCCCGACGGCAATTCCAATTATAATCATGCATATCGCAATCGTAATACCAACACTATATCTTACTCCGTCGCTTCCAACTACGAAACAGCTCCTGATAAACATAAGATAATTATCTATTAAATATTCCTTGCATTCATGTGCCGTTCCCAATATCAATATTATAAATACAATATTCGCATATACCGGTCTTATAAATAACGCCATACACATCTGTACAAGCGACATTCCAAGAGATATCAATACCGGTAAAATCACACACAACTTTACTACTATCAAAGGCTTCAGACTTACCCCATCCATGGATACTCCTGACATTCTTTCGATAAGCAGCTTATCAGGCTTTATAAATATCCCATTATGAACAGTAGAAAATGCTAGCATTACAACATATATACATAAATAGTTAGTTATCACAACAACCATGTTCCAGATACACTTACTTATCCACCATTTCACCCTGCTGTTTCCTTTTATCATAACGAGTTTTCCGAAGGAATCCAGATCCTTATACGGATAATGTCCAACCAGATACGTTAAATATATGTAAAACAGCAGCCAGATTACGGGTATTTCAAACCTTATATCATCGCCAAGCAGATTTATTGGTTCTACTCCCCGAAAAAATCCAATAACATAGTTTGCCAATGCAGGATGATGGTCTTTATAACTCATATCCATAGAAATACAATGACAAAAACTTAAAAAAATCACCGGGATAAACATCTGTAGATTTCTTATTATTCCGTTTTTTATATCATATCTCATTTTGTATATTCCTTATTTTTTATTATCAGGTAATTTATTAACATCAGAAAAACTGTCACTGCCACATAACCGGCACATATTAAATAAATTCTGTCCGGTCTCACAAGATGCCGGTATTGTAGCGCTATCGGACTGATTAACAACTCGGTATTTTTCATATTGTAACCTACAAGTGCCAGTATCACGATACTTCCGATTCCCAGCCATTTTATATTCAGCTCATTAAAAATAAGCACTATAAGCAAATTGATAAATATAGTAAAAAACAAAGTTATCAGGTATAACATTGCTACCGATGCAAATCCCATCCGGCACACCGAGTTGTAAAAACAGTTCACTGCCCCATCCGGCTTATCCCAGCTAATCATCTGATTACTCATAAGTAATGACCATATATATGATGAACAAAATTGATAAACAGTAAATATAGCTGCAAACTTAAGCAATACTTTCATCTTTTCTCCGGTAATTCTGCCATAGGTCTGATATTTTACTATCAACTGTTTTTTATCAAAAAATGACAGCTCTTCCAGCATAGAAATCGCTATTAAAGGAATTATCAATAAGCCTAAAATTATTACATCATTATTCACAATCAGACAATCAGCCCGACATATCCTGATATGAAGTTTCCTGTATGAATCTATACTTAGCATGATATTTATTAAATATAGCAGCTGTATCAAAAGCATTGTAATGTAGAGTCTCTCTTTACATAACTTCATCAGTTCGTCCTTTCACGATGCAAAAGGTAATTGTAACAAGTGCAACTACCATAAGCTCTGCATATGTTATAACACCATCAGACCTTGAATATGCTGCATTTATCGCATAGTTCAACTGATATTCATAAGCATCAAACAGACCGAATAACGAAAACAGAAAAATATAAAACAAAAGCGGCATAAGTTCAACCACGAACTGATACTCCGTTAAATAACTTATCGGAATCGCCAACGTTGCAAAAAGTCCTGCTGCTATAAAATCTGTAATTAAAAACGTGGTAATGTATATCGCCGGATTTGAAAAAAACAAATCTCCAAGCATTGTTCTCGTCCACACCGCATATATACTTGTGGTCACTTCTGGCAGAACCGTAGGCACAAACATCATCGTTGTCATAAGATTAAATATTAACGGCAATACAAATGCTGCACCTCCCGACAGAAAAACGGAAACGAATTTTGCCATAAAGTATTTTTTCTTGCCACATTTTGGAACTACTATTTTATAAAACCCATTCTTTCTGTCCTGAAACAAAGAAGCTCCATGTGGCAAAACTGCAATAAACGGTAAAATTATAAAATAGATATACTGTTGAACATTATACATATTTCCACATATCCATGAATATAGTGAATTGTCCTGTGTAAATGCCATTTTCGTGTACAAATCATACATTGCTTCGTATTTCAGGTCCGTAAAATGCTTTGATATAGCGGTAACACTTTCCAGTATTGAAAGTATTACTCCAATAGCAAGTGCTATCAAGAATCTCTTTGATATAAACGCTCTTTTTAATTCAATTTTAAATATCTTCATAATCAATCGTCACCTATTTCTTTCTCATGTTCTTTCACCCATTCTCTCAACTGTTCTGTGATGTCTACAAAAACTGCATTTTCATAATAGTCGATTCCACCAGTGGGCCAATACATCCACTTTACAGAATCATACTTATCAACAAACTCTGAAAACTCTTCTTCCAAGCCGCCTTCATACATTATTGTTACCTTTGTCTTTTCATGTGGCTTTAAACGAATTGTTGTGTCAAAATCTTTAATTTCAACATCATTATTGTATACCGCCTCAGCAGAAAAAGTTTCACCCCACACATCATAATCTGGCATAATGTCTGTGTTAATTGTCCACACATCCATATCATAATCATTGGGGTTGTAAATATAAAACTCTCCTTTTATGGTATTAGAGTCATCTTCTTCCAATTCAGGTAAATATTCAAAGTGAAATCCCGAATATTCTATCCCATCTAATAATAATGTTTCATCATCCTTATAGACTGGTACTTCTTCTATTGGAACTGATTTTCCAAATCCACTCTCGTCTTCATCATATATCGGGGTATCTTTTTCGTTATCCGTCGATTTTTCCGAAATCTGCTCTGTCTTTTCACTGGTATCGCTTACTAACAGATGTTTTTGTTTTCCTACATATAATGATATTATCACGATGAATATAAATGACGCTGTTATCCATACTATCCTATTTTTCATCATTGTTTCTTACCCATTCTCTCAACTGTTCTGTGATGTCTACAAAAACTGCATTTTCATAATAGCCGATTCCACCGGTAGGCCAATACATCCACTTTATGGAGTCATATTTATTCACATAATCAGAAAAATTCTCATCGAATGTAGCAGTATATACCAAGGCTACTTTTGCAGTTTCATGTGATTTCAAATGAATAGTCGTATCAAAATCATCAATCAATTCATCATTCACGTATACATCCACTGCTGAAAAGGTATCATCCTTGATGTTGTAATCTGGAATAATATCTGTATTAATCGTCCAAACATCTTTATCATAATCATTAGGATTATAAATTCCGAACTCTCCTTTTATTTCTTTATGATTCTCCTCAGTTTTTTCCGGTAAATATTCAAAATGAAATCCAGAATATTCTATCCCATCTAATAACAATGTTTCATCATCTCTATAGACTGGAACTTCTTCTATTGGAACTGATTTTCCAAATCCACTCTCGTCTTCATCATATATCGAGGTATCTTCTTCGCTATTCGTCGATTTTTCCGAAGCCTGCTCTGTATTTTCACTGGTATCGCTTATCAATAGATGTTTTTGTTTTCCTATATATAACAATATTACAACGATGAATATAAATGCTGCTGTTATCCATACTATCTTATTTTTCATCATTGTTTCTTACCCATTCTCTCAACTGTTCTGTGATGTCTACAAAAACTGCATTTTCATAATAGTCGATTGCTCCGGTAGGATGATACATCCACTTTATAGAATCATATTTATTAACATACTCGGAAAATTTTTCCTCCAAAATAGCTCCATACATTATAGTTACTTTTACCTTTTCATGTGACTTTAAATGAATTGTTGTATCAAAACCTTCAATTTGAACATCATTTTTGTATACATCCTCAGGTGAAAACCCTTCCCCCATCATATCATAATCTGATACAATCCATGTATTTATTGTCCACACATCCATATCATAATCATTTGGGTTGTAAATATAAAACTCTCCTTTTAAGGTATTAGAGTCATCTTCTTCCAATTCCGGTAAATATTCAAAATGAAACCCCGAATATTCTATCCCATCTAATAACAATGTTTCATCATCTCTATAGACTGGAACTTCTTCTATTGGAACTGATTTTCCAAATCCACTCTCGTCTTCATCATATATCGAGGTATCTTCTTCGCTATTCGTCGATTTTTCCGAAGCCTGCTCTGTATTTTCACTGGTATCGCTTATCAATAGATGTTTTTGTTTTCCTATATATAACAATATTACAACGATGAATATAAATGCTGCTGTTATCCATACTATCTTATTTTTCATATTAATACCTTTCATTCACAGATACGTATTCTGTAAATCCGTATCTGTGAAAAACAATTTATAAATCAGCTACATATTATTTTCTTCTATATGGAACTGAATCTGGACTCCATAATATATTAACCCATGCACGCTTCGCAATCAACGGTCCTAATCTCAAAAAACAGTCAGTTTTCGCTCCACGATTTCTTTCATTTACTAGATTAGGTAGAAATTCTTCATCTCCCATATGACAAATAATATTATTACCATATGTGCAATCTATATATCTTCCACTTACCTTTCCATATACCCATGTCAATAAATCACATTCTGACTTATCATTGTAGATATATGCACTTGATGCATCTTCTTTTTTTCGATAACGGGTAGAAACCTCACATCCGTCATTCACATATCTTATTTTTTCTCTTGTGTCACTTGCATTTTTTGCAATTGCACCCATACTTCCAAACGCATCTAATGCAATCACTGTCATCATTGCAACAACTATACCTTTTTTGGCAATGTTTTTAATCATCTTCTGTTCCTCCTTAAGTGTGTAAAAAATTAGTTAGGAATCATGAATCCTATTAACTGTCAACTTTTGTATAAAATATAATGAATGATAAAATCTGAAACTGATAGATCTATGTAAACTCTAAGAACGTCCCACGAAGTAAAACCAGCTATCAATTATGCATAGCAAATATTAGATAATGAATTAGATAAATGATACTCTCCTTCAAACTTATCCCATATCTATACTCGGATAATGACCCTTCATCACATTGTTATATTTTTGTCTACATCATCGTACGATGGTGGTAGTATAACACTAAATAAATACACTGTCAATATTTTTAGTAATTATGTTCTTTTTCTTCGACTTTTAGTTTTTTTTGACGTTTATTGTTTTTGACCTATTTGCTACATACTGTTATGTTAATTTATGAACAACTTGACCAAAATATAAAGTAGGGTTAATTTAAAACGACTATACTAGTAAAATAGGACAAAGATTTTAACTTTGTCCTATTTGCCATACTTAGCGTTGATGACGACCAACTATTTTATCTTAACTTTTGTATACTTCTCTGAGTTTTTCTTTGTTATCTCAACAAAGCAGTGAATATTCTCTTTTTT
>CAMHLZ010000072.1 GCA_946186125.1 uncultured Lachnospira sp.
ATTTAGGCTATTTTCTGATAGGAGATGAATCGGAACATCCTTATAGTAGAATGGGCTTAGCCGATGAAGGTCATACTTCCACATATGATGACAGCACGATATTCTTGTGGTTTGATATGTCAGATGTGATTTCAAAGGAGAAAGAATGAAGATGAAATATAAGAAAGGTGGAACGTAAGAAATGGATTATTAAAAACCAACAGAGCAACGGCCCTTAAATTGCTACGATCAGGCACAACGAGCCTCTACAAGTTCATCCGATAAAAGAAATGTGCCATATTCATCCTCTCGTAGATCCGCCAAACAGTATTCTAATGACAGATATGGACAATACCAACGAGTAACGGGAGATTCGATTCGAAGCCCCTCATCTGATTATTCTGTCCCAAGAAGACCTAAAGGGCAACCATCTGTAAATCAATACGGTCAGCGCCTTTCATCAAATCCATCAAATCAATCTGACAGGCGGTCGGAACCATATGCCTCCTCTCGCAGACCTGTTGAGCGACGTCCTGCTGATAGGCACGGACAATATCAACGACCTATGCAAGAAGGAAATCAAAGACCGTCACCACAGCAATCTGTTAATCCATCCGACAGAAATGCATCCGCATATGCTTTCTCTCTTAGACCTGCTGAGCAACGTCCCGTTGACAGACAGGGGCAATACCGGCAGTCGGCGCAGGAATCAAGACCAAGAGCGACAACACAATCAAACAAAAGTTCTGTTTCTAATCCTGATTCAAAAAAAGTACCGGAGAAACATACCATTGAGCCTCGTGAAAAATATACGTCTGATAAAAAACAACATCCCAAATTCTCTGTAAAATCTGTAGTTATTGGCATATCAGCTTTGCTGGTATTATCTGTTTTTGCAGTTATAAGAATGAACCGGGATGGTGGCAGCATATCTCTTCCAACTAGTGTTCCTGGGGATGCGGAAGTAACATATAACTACATTGAAGACGATCAGATTGTTAAAAAGGAACTAATAGGTACCGAATTTAGTTTTAATGACAGTGTAGCCAGCGGTACTATGAAATATCGTTTTAAAAATGTAACAGCATATAATAATGTTTATACACTTTGTGGTGATGACCTAAAAGAAAGTATTGATTCTCCCGAATTGTTTAAACTATCTCATTCAAATTGGGGATGGACTTATCTTGATGACGGTACTAAAGAGTATGAGGGATATAGCAAACGATTCAAAGAGGATGATGGAAATATATACTATAATTATAGATACCCTGAGATTTTTGATGCAGAAACAGGATTATTAAGAAATGGGTGTCATATTTTTGTTTTTGAAATAGAATTAACAAATGTAGATGCTCGAAGTGATACTAGTGATTCAGGTATCAACAGCATAAATGAGTTCCGTATTTCTGGAATGTTCAACTTAGTCAATCGTAGTGGTCAAAAACCGAATTACGCAGACCTTTGTTATTTTGCTGAGGCACCGGACGGGGATAGTGAAAGTTTAAGCTATCATGTTATTATCAATCCCGGTGAAACAAAAACAATACATTTAGGCTATTTTATGGTAGGAGATGAATCAGAACATCCCTATAGTAGAATGGGTTTAGCCGATGAAGGTCATACTTCCACATATGATGATAGCACGATATTCTTGTGGTTTGATATGTCAGATGTGATTTCAAAGGAGAAAGAATGAATACGAAATACAAGAAAGGTGGAATGTAAACGTGGATTATCAAAGATCAACAGGACAACAGTCCTTAAATCGCTATGATCAGGCACAACGAACCTCCACAAGTTCATCCGATAGAAGAACCGTGGCGTCTTCATCCTCTCGCAGACACGTTGAACAACGTCCTACTGGCAGATATGGACAATACCAGCGACCAACAGAAGATTCAAGCCGAAGCCAATCATCTGATTATTCAGCACAAAGAAGACAACCAGGGCAGCCATCTGCAAATCAATATGGTCAGCGATCTTCCTCCAATCAGTCTGGCAGGCGAACAGATTCGTATTCCTCTGCTGACAGATATGGACAATACCAACGAGCAACGGGAGATTCGAGTCGAAGCCAATCATCTGATTATTCTTTTCAAAGAAGACCAACAGGGCAACCATCTGCAAATCAATATGGTCAGCGTCCTTCGTCAAATCCATCACATACGTCGAACAGGCAGTCCCAATCATATACACCCTCTCGCAGCCCCGATGATAGATACGGACAATACCAACGACCTACGCAAAAAAGAAATCAAAGACAGACAGCACAGCAATCTGTTAATCCGCCCGACAGAAATGCATCTGCATATTCGCCCTTTCGTAGTACCGATGAGCAACGTCCAGTTGACCATGGTCAATATCAACGGTCAACACAGGAATCAAGACCAAGAGCGACAACACAATCAAACAATAGTTCTGTTTCTAATCTTGATTCAAAAAAAATATCAGAGAAACATTATGTTGATAAAATAAATCGTAAGATTCCCATGAAAACCATAATCATTGGCGTAGCAGCTTTGCTGGTATTATCTGTATTCGTTGTGATCAGAATGAAACGTGATGATAGTAGCATATCCATGCCGATCGAGGTGCCGGGCGAGGCAGAAGTAACATACAACTATATTGATGATGATAAAATCGCTAAAAAAGAACTAATAGGTACTGAATTAGATTTTAAGGATAATAGTGTTGCTAGTGGCACTATGAAATATCGTTTCAAAAGTGTGACTGCTTATGACAATTTATATACACTTTGTGGCGAGAAATTAAAAAATAATATTGATAATCCAAGTTTTTTTAAGTTGGATCAAGGCGCATTAGGCTATGATTTTCCCGATGATGGCAGTAAGGTATATGATGGATATTCCAACCACCCACAATTACCAAATGGATCTTATTTATATGTATATGATTATCCCGATATCTTTGATAGAGAAACAGGATTGTTAAAAAATCATTGCCACATATTTGTCTTTGAAATCGAATTAATAAATATAGATGCTAAAAGCGATGTTGATAATTTTACAATTAAAAGCAGCAACGAGTTTAATATTTCCGGAATACTTAATTTGGTTAATCGGAGTGGCGAAAAGCCTTATTATGGAAAACCTTGTTATTTTGAGGAAGCACCAGATAGCAACAGTTACGGCTTAAGCTATCATGTAGTTATAAATCCTGGTGAAACAAAAATAATTCATTTAGGTTATTTTTTGTTAGGTGATGAATCGGAACATCCCTACAGCAAAATGGGATTGGCTAATGAGGGTCATACTTCCACATATGATGATAGCACGATATTCTTGTGGTTTGATATGTCGGATGTGATATCAAAGTGGAAAGAATGAATACGAAATACAAGAAAGGTGGAACGTAAAACGTGGATTATCAAAAACCAACAGGGCAACAGCCCTTAAATTGCTATGATCAGGCACAACGAACCTCTACAATTTCATCCGATGTCTGATGTGATTTCAAAGGAGAATAATACAGTAAAGTAAATAAAAATTCCCATCTCTACAAGCAAAGCTTGTTGGATTTCTTTGCATATATCTTGCTTACATCTTTTCTGCCATGTTTTGTGAATTTCGTTTGCATTACGACGACAGTAGGGCTGTGCGAAATGACCTTCATATGGTGGGAAATCTGACGGTACGATTTCCATACGTCGAGATCTCTCAACAGGTTCTAAGTCACATTTTTTTGAATTATTAATGATAGGATTTGATTAAATGCTACATTCAGTTTCTGAAAAAATTGCTTATCTAATTTCTGATAAAGAGGATTCTTACCCAATGGAAATTTACACATATGGTATAGAATTGATATTGTCGTCCTTAATAGGAACTGTTCTTGTGATTGCCAGCGGAATAATCTTCAATCTATTTTTTGAAAGCATTATTTTTTCTCTTGCTTTATCAGGAATAAGATTTTTCTCTGGCGGATATCATGCAAAAACCTATTTGAAATGTAACATCATATATTTCTTGTCATATTTTTTTACGATGATAGTCTATCTTTTGTATCATCAATATTTTACAAAGTACAATGCTGGAACTTTATCGGTTTTAATTACAGTTTCCATATTAATTGTTGCATTATTTTCGCCCGTTGAAAATAAAAACAAAAAAATTGATGATGATCAAAAAGTTAAGTTTAAATTACTTTCGATCATCATCTTATTACTTGAAGGTATGGGTTGTTATTTTATATTTAATATATTTAATTTTTCTGAAATTCTTGTAATAATTCCAACTATAATAGTGGTTGATATATCTATCGTAGCTGAAGTCATAATTAAGCGTCACAATTTTAATATTGCCACAGAATAAAAATACCCTTCTTTTTCATAAAACTTTATTTCACCGTCGTATTTTTTTACAATTGCCTTTAGGATACCTATTCCCTTTCCGTGAAATTCTGTGTCATTTTTATGAGTGAACAATTCGGGATTATTTTCAAGAATGGAAGCTACGATTTTGTTTTTGCAGCTAATTACACAATAACTGTTGTGTCTTGAAATTTCCAATATCATCCCTCTATAAACCTGCTCCACTGTCCTTAAGTATTCTATCGCGTTATCACATATATTTCCAATAATTGATATCAAATCCGTATTACCTGCAAATTCCATTATGGAATCATTAATTAACACAGTAAAAACAATATTGTCGTTAGATGCTTTTTCAAGCTCAACATTGATAACTGCGTTCAATAACGCATTTGGTGTATTGATTGGTGTATAAACATTGGCGAGTTTATCGGAAACATCATTGCATATTTTTTTTGCCTCATCAATGCGATCACTCTCAAGTAATTCCCCTATACAAAGTAAATGATTCTTAATGTCATGTTTGATTTTTGACATCTTTGCTATTTGCCCATTTGTTTGTATAATATTTGCTTCGTATAAACTTGATTTTTGATTAATTAATAAAAGCTGTGTTTCCATTTCATTCTCTTTACTTATTCTTGTCATCATGATCCACGTTATTGCAGCCACAAAAATCATACAGACACATATCACTAAAAGGAATATTAATATATCGGACTTAAAATTACTTAAATATAAAATTTGAAGAGTGGAATAAATAATGACAATAGTCACTATGGGAATTAAAATGAATGTGACCAAGTCCGTCCACTTAACCAGTTTTAGTTCCTTTGTCTTTAATTTTACAAGCAAGAAAAATACAAAAGCGTTTATTAAGTTAATAAAAATTATGCAAGAGTCTCTGTAAACAGTAGATTTGGTCAACAAGTCATAGTATGATTCATGGCTAATAAGACTTATAGCATAACTGAAAACGTAGCTTATAACTGTATTTATTAAATACGCTATCACAGGCATTATACTTTTTTCAAATATATTTCCTTTTAAAAAAAATATTGAATAAGCTTCCATGATTAATATATAGAAAATAAAATCAAATGGATTTAAAAAATTGACAAAAAATGTAATATAAGTTACACAACAAAAGAATATTAGGGAAAAAGCGGAAAAAGCAACAATATTTTTTCTGTTATTATCAGGTTTATCTAAAAATAAAAATAGAAAACCCATATACATGATTGATTGAAATATATTTACTGCTATTTCAAGAGTGATATTAAGCATATTCTTCCACCAGCCAACTCATATATTTTTCTTTTACTACTCCTCGAAATCTTTTGCTGATTGGCACTTCCACACCGTTGTCAAGAGAAACGCTATTTGTTTTAAGTTCCACGATATGTCTGGCATTGACAAGAAATCCAATATGAGTTTGCAAAAAGCCCTTCTTTATTAAATCACTAACTTTATCTTCCATATTTCCACGTTCAGAGTACGTGGTATTTGTGGTATGATAAACAATGTAATTTTTTTGCTTTTCGCAGTATAATATACTGTTTATATCAACATATACAATGTTCCTTCCCTCTTTTATGGGATATAGATTTTGATCTTTATTTAATGTACTGTATATCTTAATGATGCAGTCTTCTAAATCTTGGTCAATATGCGATTTTCGTATGAATGAATAAGGAAACTGCTTTAAAGCGTCAAATACCAGATTATCTTTACTTGTTATAAAAACTACAAAGGGTAAGTTGGAATCATTTTTTTGCGCATTAATAGCTTGTGCAACTTTTATCCCATTCAAAACGGGCATATCTATATCAAGAAAAGCTACATGAAATGATTTGAATTTTTCAATAATACGGGTGCCATCCTGATAAATTTTAATTTTGTAAGGAATACCATTATGATCACATATATTTTTTATTAATGTCTGAAGTTTTTCTGAGAACACCTGTTCATCATCAATTATTGCAATATTCATTTTCAACCTCAAGATTAATCACACAGATTAAATTTATAAATAATGTACCATAGAAAGATCTAATTTTCAACTGAAAATATATATTTAACAAATTAAATGTAAATTATTTAAACTAAGATAACAAAAATACAACACCAAGCGTTCATATTACAGTGATTCAAAGCAATATGGACGCTTTTTTAGTTAAAAAAATATATAAAACCGTTATTTTATTATAAGTACAAAACAATTATAAAACATAATGTTATAAATTTCAATTAAAACACTATATGTTAAGTGCACGAAAGACGCAAAAGACCAAGTTTACCAGAAATCGTCCAAGTTTACCACTTGCTACAAATTTAAAATTTGACATGCTACAATAGTTATAGCATTGCATTGCATTTATATTATATACTAATGATTTGACTTAGTTTATCTAACTATTTAGCATATACTAATGAATTCGATCTGCTATGCTTGGAAAATCACTTGAAAGGAGCGCTAAAAATGGCTAAAACAACAGACAAGGTCAAGGCTGTAGTTAAGGCTTTGGCAGTCAAATCGGTTCAGTTTGCCTGTGGCACAGCTTCGACGAATCATTTTTGCCAGACCAAAGAACCGAAGTCGGTAAACATCTATTTCAAGAAAAGAAAATAACTGAGTCAAGGAGTTGAAAACAATGATGACAAAAACCAAAAAGAAAATTGCCTCTATTCTTGTTGCTGCAACCATGCTCTGTCCTATGTGCGTCGCTTCAGTTTCTGCAGCGAATACGACGGATGTCGCATGGTCTATGACATCGTCCGCAGTAGATTTTAAGTATCTTAGCGCCAGCCGCGCAAAGACTAACTCTAGTGCTGTTTATTTCAGGATGACAGGGAGCAATTCTTCATCTTATGTGAATGTTAAAGTACTGGGAACTAATGTCAATCCGGTTACCAGTTGGTCACAGCTCACAAATTGTACTGTAAAAAATGGTGTTGCGAAAAATTATGCAAAATGCAACAAAGGTACAAAATACAGCTTGCACAGCACAGTTTATGAAGATGGCTTTAGCAGAGTTACACTTGCTATGAGAACGCCGAGCAATGACACTATCTCCGGCGTATGGAGTGCAGATTCTTCCGGCACATATAATGAGGCGACTTATTATTAATTCTCTGTACCATTTTATATCATTTATTCTCAATTTTGCTTATGGGTATGCTGTTCACAACGTCAAATCAGTCCAAGTTTACCAGAAATCGTCCAAGTTTACCACTTGCTATGAATTAAGATTTTGCTGTGATATAATTTTCTTGTGATAGGTTTGATGGTTACAAAGAGATTTTGCGATATGATTTTGTCAACAGAGTTATGTGTAAAAACGATGCAAATTCAATTGATTAAAAGAGGTTCTATCGTATTACATAGCAATGTGAACAAACATTTTTTTTAGGCGAGTGGGCAGCATACCATAAAAACAATCTAATAAAACAAAGGAGTTAAACAATCATGATGACAAAAGCAAGAAAGAAAATCGCATCTTTCCTCGTTGCAACCGCACTGCTCTGCCCCATGTGTGTTGCATCGGTATCTGCAGCAAATACTACGGACACTGCATGGTCTATGACATCGTCCACTACTGACTTTAAGTATCTTGGTGCAAGCAGACTTAAAACAGATGCCACAGCCGTTTATTTTAAAATGAATACAAGCGTGACTTCCAACAAAGTGGACGTGAAAGTACTTGGTACAAATTCAAATCCAGTTACGAGCTGGTCACAGTTAACCAACTGCACAGTAAAGAACGGTGCAGCTAAAAACTATGCAAAATGCAATAAAAACGTAAACTATAGCCTGCATAGTACTGTTAACGAAAGAGGTTTTTCTCGTGTAACACTCGCTATAACGACGGCAAAAGACGAGAAAATCTCAGGTGTTTGGAGTGCAGATTCTTCTGGAACATATAATGAAGCAACTTACTATTGAACCGCTTAATAGGCATCTAATACTAAATGAATTATATCAATCCAAACGAATATAAAACTATAAATCAGTACGACTTATTAGTTATGCACAAATCATAAGCTTTATACAAGACTTAATAAAGCTTATGAGGATAAATCGAAAGTGTTTATTTGTGCAATTTGACGATGGTGCTCATTTATAGTATAAAAACAGATTCGGCGTGACAGTGAGCGCATGGTTTCGTTGTCGTCCTAGGTAGACTGGTGCCCACCGTTACCCTCCGTCTTGCCCTGCATTCATTGTCATCGCCTCCTTTTGTCTCCCTATTTATTTTGATTGCTATAGTTTCAAAAATATTACATTGATAATAATTCCTTTAGCGATTACAATCAACAGAAACTAACTCTCGCTTTTTGTTGATGTTTGATTGCCAAAGTAATAGCATCAAATTGCCAAATTTATTAACACCACATTATAACTTTGGCAGCAATGAAGCGTTTACATTTTGCAAACATTTTTCGAGCAATGTAAACGCTTTCATTGTTCAATGTTGAAATTAGCTGATTACAACATTATGTTACTTTATCAATTGTTATAAGTCTCTTTAAGAGATAAAATATAAGGAGTAAAATAAAGGTATTTATAATAGTTGATAATGTGATGAAAGTATAGTTTAAAAATAAGCAAATAAAATAAGAAAAAGAATTCATAACACACGAAAGGTGGAATGTAAACCATGGCTTACCATTCTTCAAATAGACAGATAGAGTCAGATTCGTCCTCTCCCATTCCCAACGAACCATATCCTGCTGATAGATATGGTCGTTACCAACAAGTAGTAGGGCAGCAACTTACCAATCAATATAATCAGACACAACCGTCTCCCACATACGCATCCGATAGAGAAATGCAATCATATTCTTCGTCTCACAGATCTACCGAACAATCCCATGTGAATAGGTATAATCAGTATCAACAAATGTCAAGAGATTCCAGCCGAAGCTTATCATCTGATTATTCTGCCCAAAGAAGGTCGGCGGGGCAACCATCTGCAAATCAATATGGTCAACGACCTTCGTCAAATCAATCTAACAGGCGGTCGGATTCATATGCTCCTTTTCGTAGACCTGTTGAACAACGTCCTGCTGATAGATACGGACAATACCAACGATCTGTGCAAGAAGGAAATCAAAGACCGTCAGCACAGCAATCTGTTAATCCGTCCGCCGGAAATGCCTCCGCATATTCCCCCTCTCGCAGACCCGTTGAACAATGTCCCGATGACAGGTATGGACAATACCAACGACCTGTGCAAGAAGGAAATCCAAGACAGACAGCACAGCAATCTGTTAATCCGTCCGACAGAAATGCATCTGCATATTCCGCCTCTCGTATACCCGCTGAGCAACGTCCCGTTGACAGACAGGGGCAATACCGGCAGTCGGCGCAGGAATTAAGACCAAGACTAGCAACACAATCAAACAAAAGCTCCGTTTCTAATCCTGATTCAAAAAAAATACCGGAGAAACATACCGTTGAGCCTCATGAAAAATATACGTCTGATCAAAAACAACGTCGCAAATTTCCTGTAAAATCTGTCATCATTGGCGTAGCAGCGTTGCTGGTATTTTCTGTTTTTGCAGTTATAAGAATAAAACGAGATGGCGGCATATCACTGCCAACAGGTGTGCCAGGCGAGGCAGAAGCAACATACAACTACATCGACGATGATCAGATTATCAAAAAAGACTTGATTGGGTCGGAACTGATTTACGATGGCGATTGCATCGCCAGTGGTACAATAAAATACAAATTTAAAAATGTAACAACTTATGATAATGTTTATATGCTTTGCGGTGAAGAATTAAAAAATGATATAGATAATCCAAGTTTGTTTAAGTTGGATCGTGATACATTGTCGTATAGCTATACTAGTGATAGTGGTAAAGTATATAGAGGATATACAAAGCAAGATAAAGATGCAAATGGAACTATAGGTTACCACTATGAATATCCTGATGTTTTTGATATTACCACAGGCATCTTAAAAAATAATTGTCATATCTTTGTATTTGAAATTGAATTAACAAATATAGATGCAAGAAGCGATGTTGACAATTACTATATTAAAAGTTATAACGAGTTTCGTATTTCTGGGATGTTTTATTTATTAAATCGTAGCGGCGAAACGCCGTATTATGGAAAGCTTTGCTATTTTGCTGAAGCTCCAGACAGTGATAATGAAAATACTAATTTAAGTTATCATTTGGTTATCAGTCCAGGCGAAACAAAAACAATTCACTTGGGTTATTTTCTACCAGAGGATGAATCAGAACACCCCTATAGTAGAATGGGGTTAGCCGATGAAGGTCATACTTCCACTTATGATGACAACACAGTATTTTTGTGGTTTGATATGTCGGATATGATTTCAAAGGAGAAGGAATGAATATGAAATACAAGAAAGGTGGAATGTAAAACGTGGATTACAAAGAACAAACAGGACAACAGCCCTTAAATTGCTACGACCGGTCACAACGAACCTCTACCAATCCGGTCGATAGAAGGCCGGAATCGTATCCTCCCTCTCGTAGACCCATTGAGCGACGCACTGCTGATAGATACGGACAATACCAACGACCTGTGCAAGAAGGAAATCCAAGACAGACAGCACAGCAATCTGTTAATCCGTCCGACAGAAATGCATCTGCATATTCCGCCTCTCGTATACCCGCTGAGCAACGTCCCGTTGACAGACAGGGGC
>CAMHLZ010000073.1 GCA_946186125.1 uncultured Lachnospira sp.
AAAAGCACAGGAATCAACAACAGTAAAAGAAACAATAAAAGAATCAGAGACAACCATAGCAATACCGGAAACCACAGAGGTGAAAAATGAAATTGAAGAATACATAGTTAATAATATTACATTAACATCTCGTGCATGCAGATATGATGGAACGGAAAAAACTGTAGAAATCAAAGGAGAGCTGCCAAGTGGAGTTTCTGTAAAATATGAAGGAAATAGTCAGGTTGATGTTGGAAAGTATACCGTGAAGGCAATATTCATTGATGATTCAACAGGCAAAGAGATAACATCAATGACATCGTGGATAAATATTTACAAAGCAATAAATTCGTGGAAACAGCTTTTAACATGCAGCGATGTTATGTACGGAAACATGCCACAACCATATGCTGAACCTGGGTTAGGAACAGCAACATATATTTATTCAAAATATGAAGATACTATGTTTACCGAAGAAATACCGAATGAGCCGGGAACTTATTACGTAAAAGCAAAGGTATCAGGAACTGATAATTACAACGAAATAATCTCGGATGTTGTGAAGTTTAATATTTTGCCATTAGAGACATCAACGTTAGAATCGGAGACAACAGAAAAAGAAACAACAAAAATAGAGACAACAATAGAATCTGAAACCACTACAGAAGAAGAGACTACTACAAAGATACCTGAAACCACTACAGAAAAACCTACAACAAAGCAAAAGATTTCAATATCCGAATGTGAGATATATGGAATAGAAAACAAAATATATACCGGAGAACCTATAAAGCAGGACGTATCTGTATTTTATGACGGAGAAGAGGTGCCGGTAAAGATTACTTATTACAATAATGTTGAGGTAGGTACAGCGACAGTTGTAATTAAGGGGACAGGAGATTTTAAAGGTTCAATTGTCAAAAAGTTTAAAATCACAAAGGCGACAAGAACATTAGAAATATCTGCTTATACGGAATACGTGGATTACGTTGCCTTAAAAAAGAAACATATTAAGCTGTACGCTCCGATAGAAATTGAAAGTGATGAATTTGATGAGGATGAAGAGGAAGACGGTATAATATATAAAAACCTGTCAACCGAATTATCAAGCAGATTTAAGATAAACAAAAACACTGGAATTATAACAGTTAGAAAAGGAACTAAAAAAGGTACATATAAGTTAAAAATCAAGGTTACGTTAAAAGGAAACAGTTTGTACAAAGCAGTTTCTAAAAAAGTAACGGTTAAGATAAGAATCAGTTAAAAAAGAATAGCACTCCCGATTATAGAGAAGTTTATTTGATATAATCGGGAGAATATTATGATTGGAGGAGTTTTATGAAAAGCAAAGTAGTCATATTATCAATTCTGCTGATAGGTTTAATATATATAATGATTTGTGGATAAGGCAGTAGAACATGTAAAGTATATAAATAAAAATTATTTGTCTGAAGTAAAACCCTGGTTTGATGGAGATTATAAAGATAATGAATTATAGAGTAGTAAAATAATGTTTTTTCTTTCAGACAAAGGTATATATAATTAAAATTTAGTCAAGTATGATTTGGTCAATTGTACTTGACTAAATTTTGCCGTGATAATATAATCTATAGATGAACGTACGAATTTTTTGTATTGAATATAGCCGGAAAGACGATGTAAAGTAGATTTCGAGAGCCTATAATAGCATGAATGGAGGAAAAGTATGTTTATTGGCAGAGAAAAAGAGTTGGATGAACTAGATAAAATGTACAATTCAGATAAGTTTGAGTTTGTTGTTATATATGGTCGCAGACGTGTGGGAAAGACTGCACTTATTACTCATTTTATTAATGATAAAAATAATATTTATTTTATGGGGGTAGAGAGCAACGAGAAGCAAAATCTGGAAAACTTTAGTAAAAGTATTATGGAATATAGTAGTAAAATTGAAACAGATTCGTATTTTGCAACATTTCAGTCAGCTCTCGAACATGTATTTAAACTTGCAGAAGATGAACGCATAATTTTGGCAATGGATGAGTACCCTTATGTGGCACGAGAATCAAAAAGTTTAGCTTCAACATTGCAGCTTTTAATAGATAAATATAAGAATACGTCAAAATTGATGCTTATTCTATGCGGCTCTTCTATGTCATACATGGAGGACAATGTGCTTGCTTATAAATCACCACTATATGGAAGAAGAACGGCACAGATGAAAATTCTGCCTTTTACTTTCGAAGAAACCTGCAGATATTTCAAAAATATGTCGGAAGAAGATAAGGCGTTAATGTATGGAATTGTTGGCGGAACTCCGCAATATATTTTGCAAATGGATGATAATTTAAGTGTTGAAGATAATGTTAAGAATACTTATTTAAATCCAATGTCTTTTTTGTATGAAGAACCGGTTAATCTACTGAAACAGGAAGTAAGGGAACCTGCGATTTATACATCAATTATCACGGCTATTGCGACAGGTTGTTCTCGTATGTCAGAGATTTCAACAAAAGTTGGACAGAACACTAATGTATGTTCTTCATACATAAAGAATATGATTAATCTTGGAATTATAAAAAAGGAAACTCCATATGGGGAAAAAGAATCTAGAAAATCAATCTATTTGATAGATGATAATATGTTCCGGTTTTGGTATCGTTTTGTTCTTCAAAATAGTTCGATTATAGCAAGAGGTGGAGCAGATTTGGTTTATAAAAGAATTTCAACAATGTTTAGTAATTATATGGGAAATGTGTTTGAAGATATTTGTACTCAGTACCTATGGAATCAGTTACTTAGAGGAAATTCTCCCATAGAATTTGTGTCGCTTGGGCGTTGGTGGGGGAACAACCCGAAACTAAGATGTCAGACAGAAATTGATATTATGGGTGAACAGGACAGTAATGCAGCTCTTTTCGCTGAGTGTAAATGGAGAAATGAGAATGTTGATTTGGATGTTTTGGAAACGTTGATTATGCGAAGCAACCTGTTTCATTACAAAAAGGTTCACTATTATATTTTCTCTAAAACCGGATTTACAAAAGTATGTCTGGAAAAATCAAAAGAAATGAAAAATGTTACATTGGTAAGTTATTCTGATATAGTAAGAGAGTATCATGAATTGGAATAGAAAACATGTAAACCGTTTAAGAAAACGCATGAAGCTCAGTTGCAGCTTGTTACATCTATGTCGTGGATAGATTTTGAAAAGTTAAAGTCATGCGATGATAAAATTCGTGAAGTTATAATTATGGGGTTTTTATAAAGATGGAAACAGTTCAGCCGGGGGATTACACCACTCTTGGCTGAACTGTTTCTTCTTTTTTTACTTTATAGGAAATTTCGATTTTTTGAACAGAAAAAAGAAACGTATGTTCATCAAACATACGTTAGATAAGGAAAAAAAGGGCGCACTTGTCTAATGATTTTAGAGGAGATTAAAAAATATAGAACCCTTCTTCTCCAAAATCATCGTCCAATTCTTCGTTCATGAAATAATCCATATCCAGAAGTTCTTCATCACTCATAGAGCGAATGTCCTTTGAAGTTAAACCTTCTGGGGGATTATTGATGTATTTTTTGCGTAGTTCCTCGATATTTGTTTGCATTTTTACAATCCTCCTTTTAGAGCATTGTATCATATAACAGAAGAGAGTGGAAACTATGAAGATGACCTCTTTCCACTAGTATAGTCGTTTTTAAATACACCCACTTTATATTTGCCTATGATTCCATCTGCGGCGTTATCGTCAATCGACGTAGCCACCGGCTACGCCTCATTCCTCTGCCTTGCAGAGTGAAATCATATCCAAAATATAAGGCAGGGTTAATTTAAAACGACTATACTAGCATATATAAGTCATATCCGTGGAAAAGCAGTCACGTGAAGAATCCCATCCTATATTACAGTCAGGCTGGGATAAGTAACGGTTGCATTTGCATGTGCGGTGTTTACGTTAACGGTGTGAAGTAACAACAGGAGTTCCATCACCTGCAATGGCAAGGGAATCCGAGTGAACGAGACCTTTATCTACAGAAATGTCAAGAACCTGTTTATTTTGAAAAAAGTGGGGGATTTTATAAAAAAGGAATCTGAAAGCCTTATAAATAGGGGCTTAGAGATTATATCATCCTTTCTACCAAGGACAGCATAATTAGGTTTGATACCCAGATTGTCCATAACTGACAGTTCTCCTTTTAGATTATTCATATGTTGTTGCATATCCTAAGAAAGTGTAACAATATATTGAAAAATATAAAATAAGAATGTAGGTTTTCCGACATTTTTATATGCGATAAATGGGGGTGCGGACATAATCTTGGACCAAATATAATGAATATCAGGAGGGATTATGTTTTCTTACGAAGATAAAATTAAGGCTGTAGAGCTATATTTAAAATGCGAAAGTTGGGCGGTAACTATAAGAATCCTCGGTTATCCTTCAGTAGGTGCATTACGTCAATGGGTTAAAGAGTACTCAAACAATGGTGATTTAAAAAAAGTTCATATAAGAAAGCGCAAGTATTCAGAAGAACAGATACAATATGCCGTTAACTATTATCTTGAGTATGGCAGGAATATTGCAAAAACAATAAGAAATATAGGTTATCCTAATAGACATTATTTAAAACAATGGCTTATTGAAAGAGTTCCTGATTTTACATACTCTTGTCGTTCTGGAAAACAATGTTAAACTTATCTGGTAATGCTAAATTAAATGCAGTAACAGAATTATGTGCCAAAGAAGATACTGCACAGGTAGTTGCTGAAAAATATGGTGTTGAACGGATGACATTATATAATTGGAAGCATAAATTACTTGGAGATAAGGAAGTGGTGCCATTGCCTAAAATAGCTAAGTCTACTGAGGAAGAATTAAAATCTGAAATAAAAGAGTTGAATGTAAAAGCTGAGGAACTTAGACGTCAAGTATATCAGCTTCAATTAGAAAAAGACGTATTGGAAAAGGCAGCTGAAATAATAAAAAAAGACCAGGGTATCAGTCTGAAAACATTGACAAATCGAGAAAAAACACAAGTGATTGATACCCTTAGAAATAAATATTCTCTTAAAGAATTATTGTCAGTGTTTAACATGTCAAAAATTAGTTATTGTTATCAGGCTAATGTTATTAGAAGACCTGATAAGTATGAAAAACATAGAGAATTAATACGTTCATCTTTCGATGCCTCAAATGGCACATATGGATATCGTAGGATTTATCTGGATATACAGGATGCAAATTTGCTGATATCTGAGAAGGTTGTTAGGCGCATTATGAAAGAAGAAAATTTAGTTGTTAAGACAGTTAAAAAGAAGAAGTATAATTCTTACATGGGAGAAATTAGTCCTGCTGTAGACAACATAGTTAATAGAGAGTTTCATGCGGATAACCCTAATGAGAAATGGCTTACAGATATAACAGAGTTTCATATACCAGCAGGTAAGGTATATTTATCGCCTATTATAGATTGTTTTGACGGGTTGCCCGTTGCCTGGACAATAGGAACACATCCTGATGCAGAACTTGTTAATACAATGCTAGATAATGCTATTACTACATTGAATGATGATGAAAGGCCTATAGTGCATAGTGATAGAGGTGCGCACTACCGTTGGCCAGGCTGGATTGAAAGAATGGACAAAGCTGGGTTAACAAGATCTATGTCAAAGAAGGGATGTTCTCCTGATAATTCAGCATGTGAAGGATTCTTTGGTCGACTTAAAAATGAAATGTTTTACGAAAGAGAATGGAAAAATATTTCAATCGATGAGTTTATAGAGAAATTAGATACATACATTCACTGGTATGCCGAGAAAAGGCGAAAACTATCTCTAAATGGACTAAGCCCAATTCAATATAGGAAAAGCTTGGGTCTAATTGCGTAGGAGGCAGAAATGAATTACGAAGATTATTTTGAAATAGAACATATAGATAGCCCTGATGGCGAAGTAACAATGGATGAATTTATAGCAGAAGCAATGAGAACTGATATAAAATATGATGTCACATCAGACTCTATAGACCATCTTTGTTCTGTCAGACATATATTAAAAGATGAAATACTTACCTGTTACCAGTTCCTAAAGGAAAAGGGACTGCTTCAGGAATATCATGATTACAGAGGTTAAATTAGAGGGTGTGGAAGTCCAAGATTATGTCCGCACCCCCAATCCTACATTCATATTTTATCAGTTACAGTATCAATACTGTCACTTGACACACTCACTAAAAGTAGTATAAGATTTTAGTGAGTATAATTTGTGAATCATTTCTGGATATTTAACAGTGTATCAATTCGCTCAAAAATACGTATACGGTTTTCATTGTTTAATTTACGATAAGAAGATATCAGGCGCTGCTCGTAGGCAGTTAATCCCAATGGTTCTGAACTGGTGTAATTAGGCTTTTCATAATAATCTGTCAGCCCAACAAGAAAGTCCGTAGACGTATTTAAAGCTTTTGCAATTCTATACAGTATTTCTGCTTTTGGTTCATAAACGTCATTTTCATATCTTGATAAAGAAGTAGGTGGTATTAGAATTGTATGTGCTAATTGCTTTTGACTAATCCCTCTTTCTTCTCTTAAAAATATAATACGCTCTCCAATGGTGTTCATGATAATTAGTCCTCCTGATATCTTTGGTGTAAATGAGTTAAAATCATATAACCACAGTTTATAGTAAAATGATAATAAAATCCGCAAAAGTGCTAAAATGTATAGTGTCAAGATAAAAATGTCAAAAAAGCAATTAAACATTTTGTATTTTTCTATAAAATATGCATAATGAAAAATAGATTGTGATTCATTTGTATGTATAGTAAAATTAAAAACGACTCTACAAACATGAAATAAAGGATAGGAAATATAATGGAATCATTTGACGAATTAAAAGAAGTAGTAAGACGACTAAGAGCACCGGACGGATGTCCGTGGGATAAAGAGCAGACGCACAGCAGTTTAAAACCTGGTTGCATAGAAGAAGCAGTGGAAGTGTTGTGTGGTATAAATGTATATGAGAAAACAGGAAATGCTGAGAATTTAAAGGAAGAACTTGGAGATTTGCTTTTACAGATCGTAATGCAGGCACAAATTGCTGAGGAAGAAGGCATTTTTACAATTGATGATGTCGTAAAGGGTATCACAGAAAAGATGGTTCGCAGACATCCGCATGTATTTGGCGATGTCAAGGTAAGTGGCACCGGTGAGGTTCTTTTGAAGTGGGAAGAGATAAAAGCAAAGGAAAAAGAAGGCAAAGAGGATCCGAATCAATATCTGCCTGAAGCATTTAACGAGGCACAGGCATTAATTGATGCAGCCAGAAAACGGAAAGGAATGCAGTAAAAAAATGAATTATTTTATAGAGGGACTTCAGGGAAGCGGAAAGAGTACACTTACAACTAACATGATGAGGAAGTATCTAAAGCTTACAGACGTACGTGAGGGTGATTATTCGCCCGTAGAGCTTGCATGGTGTTCATATGTTAATAATGATAAGTATAACGAAATATTAGATAAATACAGTGAGATACGTACATCCATTAAAGAAAAAAGCCATATTGAAAATAATCATGTGATTATTTGTTATACACAGATTATCACAAATATTGAGGGATTTCATAAGGAGCTTGAGCAATATGAGATTTATAATGGGCGAATTCAATTTGAAGAATTTGAAGAAATAGTACTTAACAGATTTGAAAAATGGAGTGGAAAAGACACGATATTTGAGTGTTCACTTTTTCAAAATATAGTTGAAGATTTGATCCTTTTCAGGGATATATCTGATGATGAAATTATCCTCTTTTATGAAGAAATCGAAAAAGTATTACGAGATAAGGAATATCGGATTATATATCTTGAGACGGAAAATGTGTCTGAAAATATTGATAATATCAGAAAAGAACGCTCGGACGAACACGGAAATGAAATGTGGTTTCCATTGATGCTTGGGTATTTTAACGAATCACCTTATGCGAAAAATAGAGGGGTATCAGGTGAAGCAGAACTACTTAAGCATTTTTTACACCGACAGGAGTTGGAATTAAAAATTTGTAGAGAAGTTTTTAAAGATAGATATACGGTACTAAAATCAAAAAATTATACACTATAGTCACTTGACACTCTTTCTTAAAAATGCTATAAATTTGTTAAGAGAGGAGTGTTTATAAATGAAAGAAAAAAACAATTTAAATTCTAATCATAAGGATTGTCTGTTCAGATTTATATTTGGGAATCCGGATAATAAAGAATGGATACTCAGTTTGTACAATGCGATCAATGGATCTGATTATACCAATCCGGATGCTATTCAGATTAATACGATTGAAGATGCTGTCTATATGGGGATGAAAAATGATATCTCTTTTTTAATAGCAAATAGCATAAATTTTTATGAGCATCAATCTACATACAATCCCAATATGCCGATGAGATTTTTCATTTACTCAGGAATGGTCTATGCCAAATACATAGAAGTCAACAGGAATTATCACAGGTTTAGTTCAAAGCTTCAAAAAGCACCTACACCGAAGTGTATTTGCTTTTACAATGGTACTGCGGACAAAGAAGATAAGATAATTCTAAAGCTGTCAGACGCATTTGAAAATCCATCATATGCAGATATCGAATTGACGGTCACAATGATAAATATAAACTACAACCACAATATGGATTTACTTAATGCATGTATGCCACTAAAAGAATATTCTTTATTAGTGGATATGATTAGAAATAATGAGAAAACTATGCCATTAGAAGAAGCGGTTGATATCGCAATCGATAAGTTACCTGAAGAATCAATTATTAAACCGTTTTTATTAGCAAATAGAGCGGAGGTTAAGATTATGTGTATTACAGAATATGATGAAGCAAGAACTTTTGCAGAACAAAGAGAAGAAGGCAGAGAAGAAGGCAGAGAAGAAGGCAGAGAAGAAGGCGAGAGAAAAATCTTAGACTTAATTGAAGCATTATCAAAAGTTGGAAGACTTTCTGACATTCAAGATGCCACTAATGATCCGGAATATAGAAAAAAACTCTATGAGGAGTTTAATATATTGTAATGAACATATTATTTGAGCAAATGCCAGCCAAATATAATGTTCTGAATTGTTGGTGATAATACAAATGCCCTCACATTGTTGTCAATGTGGGGGCATTTTACGATTCAGTTATTTATTTGTTTTTAACAGTTATTTTATAATCATTTGCATATTTATATGCATACGAATTTTTACTGCAAGTAATTACAAGGTCTTTAGGACACACATTAAATGCTCTGTTTCCTATATATGTAACACTATCCGAAATAGTTATATTTTTCAGTGCAAGACAATCTTTAAATGCTGAATAACCTATTCTTGTAATGCCATAAGGAATGGTTATATCAGTTATATATTGACACTTATAATTATGAAGCAGTTCATAAGTGTTATCACCTATCTCTGTTACACTGTTTGGTATTTTGATATCTTGTAAGTCAGAGCGTTCGTAAAAAGCTTTTTTCCTTTAGTTTGCCAATTTTTTGATAAATCTACACTCTTATCAATAATTTCATAACTAAAATCTCTAAATCTCTTATCAGTATTTATTGCATATGTAACTATACCAGTTATATTATCGGATAAACATGTCATCTTTAGCGGGCTTAAGAGGAGTCCTGCTGGCATTGATACAAATGCAGCAAATTTAATCAGATTGTTCTATTTCATATATTTCCTCTTCCTTTCATGTGATTATATTTGTGTTAGAAAAACAATTGTAATGAATGTAAATAAAAAAACAAAAATGATACATTTATGTTGCAATTATAATAGAGTATGGATAAGAGGCTTACAGTTAAAACATTATGTATAGTTTTCATAGATATTTTCAAAGTTTGACAATTTTAAGCAATAAATATATAATTAAAATATGAAAAATATTGCAAAGCGTTTGCAGATTCCTTTGATGTGATGCGTCTACGGAATGGAGATTAGTGTGAAAAAAGCAGAGGAAAGCCATAAATTGGCGCACTTGAATAAGCTGTCTAAATCAGGCAACTTTTTTGGCTTGCTTGATAGCTTTTGCCTTTTGTTTTTCAACAAGAGCTGCAGGCATATCAATTTTGTAAAGATCGCTCGGATTCCATTGCTCACCAGTAGACAGCATCTGGAAGATAGCAGTGAGAATCATACGGGCAATAGCGATAATGGCTCTTTTCTTGCCAGCAGATTCGTTGCTGCCAGGGATTAACCCAGCCCGGCAACATAAACGTTTGGAACTTGAAAATTGAGTCATATCAATACCTGTTTCGGAGATGATAGTGATTGCACTATCACGTTTTACACCCGGAATACTAGTATATTATAAAATAAATAACTAGCCAAAAATCTATTTATGTGTTATACTGATATCATAAAAGGAGGATATCAGGTATGGCA
>CAMHLZ010000074.1 GCA_946186125.1 uncultured Lachnospira sp.
ATATGAATGTTTACGATATTATTTTATTTTGGATTTTAATGTGTTTAACATTATGGCGCTACTACTCAGATGTAGAATACAGACTTTCTCTTAATTATAAAGGTTATTTTTTCTATTATTTATGGATTAGTATAGGATATGGATTTGGTTTATTGCTGTTTCATATAACAAAAATATGGCAGTTAGCTCTTATTCCTGGAGAGTTATTGGGAATTTTGATTGTTTTTTTCAAAGGAACTACGATACGACAGGGGTTTCTTAAGCTTGATAAGCAATTATCAGTTTGTGTGAAATCTTTTTTATATCTTATTTCTGCACAATTATTATCAAATTTGATTTTTAATTCCGACAGGATTGTGCTGAAATTTTTAGTTAGTGCCAGTGCTGTAACTATTTATTTTATTGCATCACTGTTTGGAAAAACTGTATCTCTTCTCACAATGCCACTTAATAGTGTAGTAATTGGTCATATTTCAAAATATAAAGGGGAATTTACCAAAAAAACGGTTTTGAAGTTATTGGTATTGCTGTTATTTTCAGTTTTTATAATAGGTATTGCATGTACAGTCGCATCGTTTATCATACTCAGATTCTTATATCCTGATGAATTTGATATTGTAAAGAGATACTTTTTTATAGCAAATCTCGGTCAGATATTTTATTTTATCAGTGGTATTTTTACAACAATAATTTTAAGATTTGCTGAGGAAAAATGCCAGTTATACATTAATATAATGTATGGAATTACCTTTGTAGCTCTTGTAATTCCAATGAGTATTTGGGGTAACTTGTATACGTTTTCATTGGCAATATTAATTACTAATATATTAAGGTTTGCGTATGCAGCCGGATTTGCATTTTACTATGCTGATAACAGTTTAAAGGAGGTACAGGATGATTAAGAATAACTTTAAAATTCAGATAAAAAATGTATTTGAATTGTTGTTAGTATTGTTGCCACTAGTAGTTTTTGGAAATGTTTCGTTGTTGTCAAGTTATACGTTTAAAAATGATGCAGCAATTTATATAGCTGCGGTTATTGTACTCAATATCGTTTTTTTATTGCTTTTGTTAAAGGCGATAAGAAATATAAAAATGTATGATGTAAAAGGCTTTTTATTAACATATTATCCTGTTTTTATTATTTTTTCAATTTTTATATTACTGTTTTTAACAGTTTCAGACAGTTGGATGAATCTTGATGGATATATATATTATAAAGATTTGAGAAATATGAAATATTGGAACATGCGGGATTTTAATCATTTTATGTTGGCGGGTCATATGTCTCAAGGTTATACTATGCTGGTTATGATAGGAGAGTTCCTATTTCCTGACAATGTTATAGGTGTCAGAATAATACATTGTATTATGGCATTTATTACTATTACATGTTTTTATAATATATTACTAAATACATTTAAAAAAATAGGAAAACTAGATTTAACGCTGTATACGGCACTATTTGCATTTAATCCCTTGTTTTTGGGTATGATTTCAGAAATTAACACTGATTTTCCAATGCTTTGTTTTTTAGTATGGATGATTTGTGCATTTATAAATAAAAAAAATTTATTAGAGTGCATGTGTGCAATCATGCTCTGTTTTTCAAAAGAACCAGGATGCCTTTTATATGGATTTTTTTTGATGGGAGTTGTGCTATATCGTTTATTTGCTTACAGAAAAATATCTATAAAAGAATATATAAAAAAAATCTTTTCTGTAGATATTATTATACCTGTTATTGCAGGAGTGATGTGGATTATTAATCGTATAACATATTCAGGACAAAGTTGGGGAGATAGCGCACTTTCAAATACTGGTAAAATATCCGGATATCATTTAAATACGATTGCAATCTATCCTAAATATATATGGACAAAAGTAATGCAGATGTTATTTATGAATTTTAGTTTTGTGCCATATTTTTTACTTTTATTTTTGATTTTTTCTCTTATTTTATTCGGAAAAAAAATTATAAGTGATAAATTAAAATTACAAGCTGAATGTTTTATGGGGATAATGATATCGTTTATATCATTTGTAGCGTATAACTTTATTTATATTACATTTATTCATTACAGATACTTAATTCCGTTTGTGTTTTTTATTTCATTGGCAACACCAATAGCGTTAGAGTGTTGTATTGAAAAAGCAAAAGCTAGAAAATGTTTTTCGGTTATTTTTCTTATATTGCTAATTTTATCAAATTTTTATACATTAGATCCGTTTTCGAGAAAGATATTTATGACACAGGGAACAGGCGTAGATGAAATTTTGATTCCATCTACTATGAATAGTGATTCAAATAGTATTGTATCTATTGCAGATAAATCAAGAAAAGATCTTGCAAAGATGAACAATTCAGCTGTTTATAATTTTCAATGTGCACACTTGAAGTCGTGTTTTGATAAGTCACTGAAAAAAATTAAATATGATGAAAATAAACTTATAATATTACCCAGACAATATAGAGATGAGTTTGGAACTAAAGCATCTATATTTGGAGTTAACATTATAGGAATTAATGAAATATATTGGAGCAGTAAAGATGGACATGTACAAATTAATTGTGCAAATTTAGTAGATAATTATAAAAACAATAATGAATATGATAAGTTAAATATCAGGGTATTAAACTCTTTGTCTGAATTGACGGACAGTGAACGAAATAAATATGATGAAATATATTATTTTGAAATGCCTTTTGATGAAAAATTTGCTCACAGTGCTTTTATGAATAACAGTAACGTGATTTCAAAATCTTCTGTTCAATATTTTAGTTGGAAGTGGAATATTGATAGGATAAAATAATTAATTGCTAAGTATGATAATTGTATTTTAATGTAGAGGTTTGTTTATTGTTAAATTTACAGTAACGATATTGCATATAAGAAAATGCTTGTGTTGCTTACGACTTTTCGGATATGATATAAAATTATCCCCACTCTTACAGGTGGGGATAGTAATAATCAAACCATTGATAAATATAGATGATGCTATTTAATTCTAAATAAATATTTACTTGCATATTTATTCTTAGAAAATACATATATCATTAAGTAAGAAATAAAAGTATAAAAGTATAATAAATCTTTGAAAGTATAAAACTTTGAATACATAATCAATAGTATTCTGACTGCCTACCATTACGCATATATGTACAAAATATACTGCAAAAGAAATCTTAGATGTATATGAAATAAATATATTGTTTGGTGGGCAATTTGAGGCATAATACTTTATTAACATAAATAAAAATGATGAAACAATCACAATTCCAAAATCGTTATAGTCAATAGCATAATCATTTTTACATGAATAAGAATAGTATTGCAATACCGACATTGCTATGAATGATATTGTAACGTAAATAATAACCTTATTTTTCGCTCTACTAGCTGAATATACCAAAACATAATTGATAACTATATTTCAGTAGTCAAAAAAAGACTAATCCAATTATGTTTTATAAATTTTTTTATTCATTAATATAATCCTCTGCTTATTCTTAATGCTGATGCAATTACCGCATCCATATCATAATACTTATATTCTCCTAGTCTTCCGCCAAATAATACTTTTTCTTCTTTTTCCGCCATAACTTTGTATTTCTCGTATAACTGACTATTTTTCTCATCATTTACGGGATAATACGGTTCATCACCCGGTTTCCATTCTGATGAATATTCTTTACTTATTACTGTCTTTGGTAAATCATTTCCTTCTTCATCTTTACCAAATTCAAACCATTTATGTTCTATAATTCTAGTCCATGGGGTTTCGCTGTCTGTATAATTTACTGCGGCATTTCCCTGGAAGTTTGGTATGTTCAACAATTCATTTTCGAATCTCACTGAACGATATTCCAAAGTTCCCAATTTGAACTCAAAATATGCATCTATTGGTCCGGTATAAATAACTTTATCAGCCATCTCATTGAATGATTCTTTATTTTCTAAATAGTTGGCTCCGAGCTTCACTTCTATACCAGATAACATATTCTCCACCATCTTTGTATATCCGCCTACAGGTATTCCCTGATATAATGCATTAAAATAATTATTATCAAAAGTAAGTCTGACAGGAAGTCGTTTAATAATAAATGAAGGAAGTTCCGTACATGGACGGCCCCATTGCTTTTCGGTATATCCTTTGATCAGCTTTTCATAAATATCCGTACCAACAAGACTGATTGCCTGTTCTTCAAGATTTTTTGGCGCTGTTATTCCAGCTTCTTTTTTCTGTTCTTCAATTTTATTCTTTGCCTCTTCAGGCGTTACACATCCCCACATTTTATTAAAGGTATACATGTTAAAAGGCAAAGAATATAATTCACCTTTGTAATTTGCCACCGGTGAATTTGTAAATCTATTAAATTCAGCAAATTGATTTATGTAATTCCATACTTCTTTATTGTTTGTATGGAAAATATGTGCCCCATACTGGTGTACATTGATTCCCTCTATCTTTTTGGTATAGACATTTCCCGCTATGTGGTTTCTTTTATCTATAACCAGTATTTTTTTACCTTTTTTCTTCATTTCATGTGCAACGGTTGCTCCGAAAAGTCCGGCACCTACTATTAAATAATCGTATTGCATTTTTTCTTCTCATAATAATGTGATTACTATGAATCTCCTTCCACTCATTTTGCATGTTGTCATATTTACATATTTTAAATTATACCATTTTTAACATTAAAATTTATATAATTTATTATTGAATAAGTAAAAATTTAACCATAAGTATAGTTTGTGTGTTCTTTAACAAATATTTTTAGTTTCATTAATAAATATAACCCGCAGAATAGTTTATGTTTAAATAGCAGATAAGTAATTCTATGAGATAAATCCTTAATCTCTGTAATGGGAATATCTAATTTTTTTGATTGATTATATATTCTATCAAATATTAATCTAGTCTTTTTAAAAGTATATTTTTTCCTAAAAGGAAGTTCTAAACTTGTACATATACAGCCTATATAAAATCTATCATTAATTAAAAAAGCTTTTTTATTTTTCGAATTCCATTTGTGTAAAAATATAAGCCTTTCATCATAAATAGCATTTGAAATTAATATATAATTATCAAAACATTTTTTCCACATTTTGGCTAAATCATCTCTTGTATATGAATATAAAACATCTGTTATAAATTTAGCATTATTTACTTTATCAATAAATCTGAAAGTAAATATATCATCCTGCATTCTCCTTAAATTTGGAAATGTAATATTATATTTTTTTATTATATCAGATTTAAACAGTTTATTCCATGGCATGCCCATTGCATAATTTGTAAGGAAAAATTCATGATAATTTTTTCTAATATAATCACCAGATACTTCAAATGCGTTCCATTTATTAATTCTTAAAGTGTTCCCATTAACATCGTTGTCTTCATAGCCAAAAACTATAATATCACAATCTGTTTTTTCGATATTTTCAACTGCTATTTTTATAGCGTCCTTATGTAATGTATCATCTATGTCCATAAAATATATATACTTACCTTTGGAATATTTAATACCGTTATTACGCGCTATTCCTGCACCGGAATTTTTTTGATGAAAAGTTGTTACTTTATCATATTCTTCCATTGCAGCATCACATAGCTTGCTGCTACCATCTGTTGAACCGTCATCTATTATAAGAACTTCAATATTTGAGTATGTTTGGTCTATAATAGATTTTAAACCATTTGCTATATGTTCTTTCATGTTGTATATAGGAACTATTATACTTACTAAGTCATTCATTTTTTCCCTCCATAAAGATTATATTATGATAAACTTGAAATAAAATCTTTTTCTAATTCCAAAATTTTTTTCTCTCTATTGCGTATAAAATGACATGGAATCCCTGCGTAAATTCCCCACTCACCAATTGATTTATTTATTAAAGACATACTTCCCACAGATGTCCCTTCTCCAATAATTACACCTGGTAATATGGTTGAACCTGTTCCTATAAGTACATGCTTATTTATTATAACTTTACCTGATATAATTTTTCTGTACTTATCAGGTACGGTTGGATTAGTAAGCGCCTCGCCAGAATAATCATCACTTATTGCATATATAACATTGCGAGATGAAATACAAGTATAATCCCGCATTTCTATCCCTGCATCTCCTCCAAACAAACCACAGTATGCAGCAATATGGATATAATTTTGTAGTTTTATATTTCCAGATAATATACAAAAATCATCAATTCTGACATTATCTCCTATCTCGATTTGATTTGCTCCATATATACTTACTTTTCTACTAATACACACATTACTACCGAAGCTTTTTAGCCCCAGTTCTTTTAGCTCATCTTCTTTATAAAAACTATTCATTTAAACACATCCTCCTTTTTCTCCACATTTTAAAACAATATTACATATTCTATCAACATCTTCTAATTGTAAATTTGAATACAACGGCAATGTTAATACTCTTTTGCTGATATGTAAAGCTATTGGTGTTTCATATACATTGAATTTACCATGAAAACATTCAAATGTATTGGTAAGAGGGTAAAAATATTTTCTTGCAAATATATTATTAATAGCTAGTGCTTCATACACTTCATTTCGACTTGCACCGAAATTTTTTTCATCAAAAACTACAGGAAAATATGCATAATTAGTTTTTACATCCTTCTGCACAGGACTCAATTGTATCCCTTCCACGTTATCTAAATGCTGTCTGTATCTCTCTACGATTAGCTTTCTCTTTTTAATTTCTTCATCGACATGTCTTAGATTACACAATCCCATTGCAGCACAAAATTCATTCATTTTTGCGTTAGCTCCGATTCCATCTACAACTTCTTCGTTTTTTATACCAAAGTTTTTTAATTTATATAGTTTTTTTCCAAAATCAGAATCTTTAAAGCAAACAGCTCCTCCTTCAATAGAATTAAATACTTTTGTAGCATGAAAGCTAAAGCAAGAAATGTCACCATAACTTCCAATTCCTTTAGTTTTGTACGTTACACCAAATGCGTGTGCTGCATCATATATCACTTTTAAACCATATTTTATAGCAATTCGTTCAATTTCCTCGATATTGCATATATTTCCGTATACATGTACAGGTACAATAGCTGTCGTACGATCTGTAATAAGTTCTTCAATTTTAGAAGCATCTATAGTAAACGTGACAGGATCAATATCACAAAAAACCGGAGTTAATCCATTTCTAACTATTGCATGTGTTGTTGAAGCAAATGTAAATGGTGTTGTAATTACTTCTCCGGATAGATTTGAAGCTTGCATAGATAACTCTAATGCCATATGCCCATTGGTTAATAGTTCGACATTATCCACATCAAGATATGTTTCCAACTGCTGTTGCAATTTTTGATGTTTACACCCCATGTTAGTTAACCAGTGTGTATCCCAAAGTTCACTGATTTCCTCGATATATTCAGGCAATTCCGGCATTGATGATTTTGTTACTAATATCTTATCTTCCATCTCTATTCTCCTTTTTAAAAATGAATTTCTCTATTAATGTAATAATATAAAAAAATGACTCATTCTTTGTTATATAAGCCAAACCCACATATTCAGCCATTCCTATGACAACTTGAATAAACAATAAGATTAAATAGTGTATTTCTATTGTTCCAATTAGCATAATAGTTAAACACATTATTACAGCTATTATTAAATTAGAAAAAATATCCTTTACCTGTTCTAGATATGAATATGAAAGTAACTTTTTATTTGGCCATGAATTAATTATTTGACTAATCAGTGAACTTATTAATAAACTGTAAGACATTATCATGACTCCATGTTTCAATGTAGCAAATAACAATCCAATACCAACAATAAACTTTATTATCTCTAGTTTTAAAAACAAGTCACTTCTTCCTACTGCTTTTATTGCATTTAAATTTGCTGTATGAATAGGATAGAACATATATGTAACACAAAATATACGTAGATAAGGAACACATCCTAACCATTTATCAGTTAAAATTAGTTTTACAAAATTAGGTGCAATAGCAAATAATCCCAACATAATTGGTGCCATACAAAATGTACTGATTTTTATAGAAAGTGACGCCATTTTTTTTACATTATAGGTGCTTTCTTGTTCTTTTGACATAACTGGAAGCAATACGCTGTCAATTGAATTATTAATATTTAAAACTACAAATTGTGGAAATTGTTTTCCCCTGTTATAAAAAGCTAAATCAGATTTTGTGTATACTTTTCCGATAATAAATTGCCAAATATCATTGTAAATTGCATCAATTAATGATGACAGTAATAGTTTCCACCCATAAGAAAATAAATTCTTTAATCTTTTGAAAGAAAACTCAAATGTAGGTCGCCATTCAACTGTTATCCATAAAATGCAGGTGTCAATAACATTGTTTAAAATCTGCTGAAATACAAGTGCCCATACTCCAAATCCCATATATGCCATTACAATCCCCATAACTGCAGCTAACAATGTTCCAATCAATGTTGAAAAGAAAAATTTTTTGAATATTAGTTTTCTTGACACATATGCTATTTGAACATTTTTTATGCCAGAAACAATTATTATCAAACTCAACACCCGAATAATATTTTTTAAATACTTATCAGAAAAAAAATCGGCTATAACTGGAGATAAAAAAAACATTATTATGTATAAAAAAATGCATACAAAAAAATTTGTCCAGAATACAGTTGAGAAATCTTTCTGATCTGCATTTTTTTTTTGAATTAATGCTGTTCCTAGTCCACTATCAACAAATATTTGAAGAATAGTGGTAAATATCGTTACTATTGCAATAGTTCCATATACTTCAGGATCAATGATTCTGGCAAGTATAATGGACACTATAAATGTAACACCTTGAGCACCACACCTTTCTGCAAATCTCCATATGAAATTGGTTACAGTAGTTTTGGATAAATCACTATTCATTAAACTCACCTTTTTAGTTATCGAATACTTTTTTCCATCCTTCAACACCTTTTGAATTGTCATTTAATGCTGTGATTGCTTTAAAGTTTTCTTTTTTATCACTTTCGTTTTGCGCTTTAAATTCATCAAAAGACATATCTGTGATTTTTGTTGTATCATAAAATACAAAGCCTTCTTTTTTATATTTATTCCACATACTATTATCAGATCTTATATACAATTTCTTACCTAATTCAAACATAAGATTTATATTTCCCATTGCTTGTTGACGATTATTATTAAATATCCCTATATCACAGTTTGATAGAAGATTAATATATGACTGCTTATCCATATATTTAGTTATCGGTTTGAATTTTTTTCCAAAAACTTCATTTCCCTTTGATATAACTTTTTCTCTATATTTTTCATCTCCATAAGACAATGGACATATAATTTCGATATCTTGTTCCTTGAATTTACCAATAACATCAAAAATTTCGTTATGTTGATTTTCTTTTGTTGCAGAATTCCCTATTAATATTCTTAATGTATTATCAACTTTTTTCTCAGATTTAAAAATATAATTCTTTTTAGGATCATTAGGCATAATAGCAACATAGTATTCTTTTTCGATATTTAAAATATTTTTAATTTGTTCATAATCTTCTTCTATTAACATAATTATTGCTCTTACAGAATTAATTGTTTTTCTTCTAATATACTTTTCAATTATTTCGCGTATACTTTTAATATCACGATATTTATAAAAATCACCTCCCCAAAAATGAATAAATATCTTATTTTTAACTATTTTAGGTACATTTAATAAAAATAAAATTTCTGTTGTTGTTCGATAAAAAAATCCACTAATAATAATGCGATCAGCTTTTGTTACAAGTCTCTTAATTTCATCTAATTTGAATATATCTATTTCTTTTTTGTAGTAAAAAACTTTGCATTCTTCATATAAATCTAAATCTTTATTTGTTTTTCTTGTAACAAAGCAATGTTGTATATCAGGAAACATGTTTGTCATCCAATTAATATAACCTTCCGTGAACTTGTCCCTTGCTACAAAATGTACTATTTTTTTATTCATAACAGACTGACCTTTCAAACTTTACTTGATTTTATATATCTTAAATTTTGCTACATTTTTCTTGATTTCAAATTTATTTTTTATATTATATTTACTTAAGAATATACTGGAATCAAAATCATCATCTATAGGAAACAAAACATAATATATCCGATCATATGTATTGTAAATGCTATCTGATAAAACATCATTTTCATTT
>CAMHLZ010000075.1 GCA_946186125.1 uncultured Lachnospira sp.
AGATATAAGCACCGAAAAGAAGTTTCTTGGATTTGTTGACAGTATTAATCAGCAAATCCAGGAACAAGCAATAAACAAGGAGAGTTATCAGATAAAAGAGCCACTTGATAAAGATTATCTTCTTAATAGATACCGAATTATAGTATCAAGAAATAAGAAAAGACTATTTATGGCAGAAAATGATTGCTACCGATGTGAATACTTTCAAAAACTGGCACGAAGATGTCAAGCCAACTGTGTATGTGAATTGGAGAAACATTTAACAAAAGCAGGAGGTGGCAAGTGATGGTATTTCTTATAGGAATGGCAGTTATCACAATTCTTAGCTTTGGAGTAATATTTTATTCATTAGCTGTTATGGCATCAAAAACAGATGAGCTTATGGCAATGATAAATGATGAAAGAAGTGTTGAAAATGAAGATAATCGAGTTATTAAGTGAATTATGGAAAAGGAGATGTGTTGAAATGAGCGATAACATTGAAGTGATTGGAATCGACCATGGCTGGATGATGATGAAAACAGCTTCACAGGTATTTAAAGCCAGTGCAGAAGAGATTTCCACTGAACCGGCATTCTTCGATAATATTTTAGAATACAACGGAAAGTACTATGAGATAGGATGCAAGAGAGTTGTGGTCAAAGAAAACAAGACAGAAAATGATAATTATTACCTGCTAACTTTGGCAGCCATTGCAAAGGAATTAAAGAAAAGAGATAAACATCAGGCAAAGGTATTTATAGCAGCCGGATTACCTCTTTCAAGATTTGGTGATGAAAAAGAGAGCTTTACTCAGTATCTTAAAGCAAACAGAAATGTGAGATTCAAATACAACACAGAACTGTTTGATGTTGAGATAGTGAATGTGGCGGTATTTCCACAGTGTTATGCGGCTGTTGTTGACCAGATTGGAACATTCAGGCAAAAGGTAATTGTAGTTGATGTAGGTTCCTGGACAATAGACATTATGCCTATTGAGAATAAGAAACCAATAAATGAGAAATGTATTTCAAAACCGATTGGTCTTATTACCTGTATGAGAGATGTTAATTCAGAATGCTACAGAAAGCTTGGAGAAGAAGTTGATGAATGTATTATCCAAAGTGTTATGAGAGGTGAAAATCCTTCCATATCGGATGAGTATGTGGAAGTTATCAGGAATCAGATTCACAATTATGTTGAATCGGTTTATCACAGTCTTAGAGAATATGGAGTTAATCTTAAGACGACAAGGATTGTTTTTGTAGGTGGTGGAGCCAGTGTAATGAAGAACTTTGGAGCCATTGATAATAAGAATATCAGCTACATTCTTGACATAAAGTCAAATGCAAAGGGTTTTGAGCATATGGGAATAATGGCAATAAAGAAAAAGAATGGCAGGTGATTTCGATGATAAGAAATTCCGAAACAGTTGCTGTAAGGCTTTATTACAATAATCCGGAGCATCAAAAGATTCTTGAGGTAATTCACAATCTTGATAAAAGCATATATAAGACTAAAAATAAGTTTTTTGTGGATGCAGTTTTATTTTATCTAGATAATTATGGAAAAGAAGAATTTATGAATGTGAATCGCCTGTCTGACAGTAAGTATATTACAAAGCAGGAAATGGACAAACTTATTAATGAATTAAAGAATGAAGTTAGGATAATAGCACATGACCAGGCTTTAGCGATAATTGGTCAGATGATGGTAGGTATACCGGCTTCAGATTCTAAAAATAACATTTTATCCGATGGAATAGAAATGAAAGGAAATGAAACAGAGGATACCACGTTTGAAGAAGACGATGACATTGCTGATTATGCATTAAGCTTTATGGATTTTGATTAGAAGGGAGGCGAGGACAATGAAGAACAGATTTATCAGTTATTGTATGAAGCTTTACAAGAAGTTATAATGAAGGAGTGAGAAGAAATGCACAGGATACGAGACAGCCCAGTGTCTCGTGCCTAAATAGAATACAGTTCACTTTACAAGTTAGTAAGAGTGGGCAGGCACAGACACTTTAGCCTATCCCTCTTACTAGAGAAGGGATAGGTGATTACTATGAAAAAACTTATTTTATTATTATCTGTGAGTTTAATAATTGCGGTCACTGCATGTGGCAATAAAGACAATAAGAAGGATACCAGGGAGGCTGTAGAACAGTCAGCGGAAAGTTCGGCAGCACCGGCAAAGGATGAATCGCAGGCGGTTACAAATAGTAATGAAGAGACTACAACCGAACCGGCGAAGCAGACTCAGAAGGCAAGTGCTGCAGAACAAAAGGCAGGGAAGCCAGCTGAAAAGGTTACAGAGAAACCATCAGAGAGACCGACCGAGCAATCAACAGAAAAGCCTTCAGTTCCGGCATTTACTGTGAATGATATGAATTCAACTATGTATGTTATATCAGGTGTTAATGTAAGAAAAGGTCCCGGTACAGAATATGAAGTTATCGGCAGCCTTGCGGTTAATGTTTCAGTTCAGGTAACGGGACAGGCTTCAACCGGATGGTACAGAATCAGCTATAATGGTGGTGAAGGATACTGCTCGAATAATTATCTAAGTACTGATAAGCCGGCAGAACCAACACCTCAGCCTGTTGTTCAGGAAACAAAGGCACCATCACAGCAGACAAACCAGCCTGTAGAGGAGCAGAAGCAGGAGACAGTGCAATATATGCCTGTAAGTTATGACCCTTATGAAGTGGTGAGAAAGTCAATAGCCAAGTGTCAGAAGGGTGGAATGATTACCACAGAGGATAATCTTAAGAGATTACTGAAGGAAGGGAAAATAACTAAGGAAGAATATGATGAGTATTATCCACTAGATGGGATGGAAGACAGCTATTACAGTGTATTTGTAAATGTTGACCTTAATAAAGCTACTGATATAGTTGGAAATAAATATGGCAGCGTGGATGCCATTGCCAATGATATTGCAGAAATGATGATGTTAGAAAATGATCCATTATTTAATATCACATATGCAGGAAAGACTACACTAAATGGTGAAGTATTTTATGAATTTAGATGTCACAGATAATAACTGAATATTAATCACTAAGAACAGGTAGAGATAAGCCAGACTTATTTTTACCTGTTTTTTTGTACAAAAAATTAAGGAGGAATTAAGAAGGATGAAACAGAGAATGAGAAGATTTTTATCGGGAATTTTAGCTGTTCTGACACTTTTCACAACACTGTTTTCTAATGGGGATTTTGTGTATGCAGCAAGTGCAGAAGCTCATATATCGTTGTGGAACGGCAGTGTAAAGAGTCATGAGAAGATTAGTGAATTCAGCAGACAGTATTCCGGCGATATATTATATTCGATGATAGATGGTCATTCGGCATACTGTATGAATCATGGTTTATCAGCGAAAAACTCACAGTTGATGACAAGTGATACTAATCCAAAAACACAATTATCTGCAGATGAAAGAAAATTGCTGGCATACTGCATGTACTTTGGTTATTCATCAACAGAGAATAAAGCACCTACAGATGAGCAGAGAGACCAGTATATTGCAACACAGGCAATGGTATGGATTATCACAGAAGGTGTTTTTGGAACAGATAAGGCAGATTCAGCCGCATCGAAGATTTGTGCAGTTGCACCAAACGCAGGTAATTCATATGCTTATTATGCAACACTAAAAGACAATATTTCGAAATCATTCAATGCCACAAGACCAAGTTTTGCGGCCAAGTCTTCTGGTGAAGCGCCAACCTATATCCTGAAGTGGAATGAATCCAACAAGAGATATGAATATACTCTCAAAGATACAAATGGTGTTGCAGGCACTTTTGATATTACACTTGACGGATATAAGGTTGAGAAAAATGGAAATTCAATAACCATTTCCACGACAGGTGTTAATACAAATACGACAACAGCTAAAATGAAGTCAACAGCAGGCATTGTTGAAACAACATCAAGCTCCATATTCTGGCTGACAGGAAATGATGAAGACCAGGAGTTTGTGTCAGAACAGCCACAGGCAGACCCTATATCAGCTTATTTTAAGGTTAAGACAGAGTCTGTGGGATATGGTGATTTGACAAAAACGGATGCATCCACAGGTGCAAAGGTTAAGGGAGCCGTGTATGGAATCTATTCAGACAAAGCCTGTAAGAACAAGGTTACAAGCATGACAACAGACGGTAATGGTTATGCGAAGTCAAAAGCATTGACTCCCGGAACTTATTATGTGAAGGAAATTTCAGTGCCAAAGCCATATATTCTTGATACAAAGACTTACACACTTTCGGTAACTGCCGGTAAGACTACGGGAATAAAGGTTACTGATAAGGAGCAGAAGGCAAAGCTGACTATTTATAAGCAGGGGGAAGTATTATCCGGATGGAACGGAAAGAACTTCACTTATGAGACAAGAAAGCTTAAAGGGGCAACTTTTAAAGTGACAGCAGGAGAGGATATCTTCAAAGCTGATGGAACAAGAGTTTATAAGAAGGGGGATGTGGTTGCATCAGGACTTACCACAACAGGTGAAGCAGGTGTAACAGTAAGCAACCTTTATCTTGGAACCTATATTGTTAAGGAAACAGCTGCCCCAAACGGATACAAGCTCAATACCACAGAGAAAACAGTTTCATTAACTTATGGCGGTCAGAGTGTTGAAATTGTAACAAAATCTGTGACTGTGACAGATACAAGACAGAAAGCAAATGTATCTGTAACAAAGCAGGATTCATCAACAAAGAATCCGTTAAGCGGTGGTAAATATACCATTTATGCAGGAAGCGATATAAAAAACATTGATGGAAAAGTAATTGTCACTAAGGGAACAGCGCTTCAGACTGTTACAACGGGAACAGATGGAAAGGGAACCTACACAGTTGACCTTCCAATCAACAAGTCTTACTACATCACTGAGACAAAAGCTCCTGCAGGATATGTAAGAAGTGATGAGAAGTACACATTTACCTTCAATTATCTGTCAAACACAGTTGCCAGTGCATCATTCAGCCATGCATTTAAAAATGACAGGGTAAAGGCAAAAATCAGCCTCTATAAAGTAGATGAAAAGACCGGCAAGGCAGCTGCCCAGGGTGACGGAACATTAAAAGGTGCCGTATATGGATTATATGCAAGGGAAGATATTGTTCATCCGGATGGAAAGAAAGGTGTTATCTACAAAAAGGATGCATTAGTCAAAAAGCTTACAACAGATGAAAAGGGACAGGCATCTGTATCAGACCTTTATCTTGGAAAATACTATGTGAAGGAAATCACTCCTAGTGAAGGATATGTTCTTGATAAGCAGGAACATGATGTAGTATGCGGCTACAAGGATGACAAAACAGCTGAAATTGCCCAGAAGGTAACTTCAAAGGAAACACCGATAACCCAGCCGTTCCAGCTTATTAAGGTAGCACTTAAGGGCAGTGATACAGAGGCTGATGTATTAGAGGGAGCAGGATTTACCGCATATCTCAAGTCATCACTTAAGGTAAACAGGGATGGAAGCTATGACTTTAAAAATTCAACACCGGTGGTTATTACAGAGGACGGAAAAACAACAATGTATACTGATAAAACAGGATATGCCTGTTCAGTGGCACTTCCATATGGAACTTATGTTGTTATTGAGTCCGTGACACCAAAGGATATGGAAACAATCAAGCCTTTTGAAGTTAATATTAGGAAAAACAGTCCTACAACACCACAGGTATGGAGAGTATTTCTTGACAAGGAATTTTCAGCAAAGCTTAGAATTGTTAAGAAGGATTCAACTACCGGAAGAACGGTATTGAAGCCGGGTGCAACATTCAGAATCTATAACAGGGACACAAAGAAATATGTAACCATGATTACCACTTATCCGTCAAAGGTTAAGCATGACAAATTCAGCACAGACGGCGATGGTGATCTTATTCTTCCTTAGAAGCTTCCGGTTGGAAATTACAGAATAGAAGAGGTAAATGCACCGGATGGATATATTCTCAATAAGAATTATGCTGATATTTCAATCAGCTCTAAATCAGCTTATGAGGTGGATGCTGACACTTATGAGGCAATCATTGAAGTGGATTACCCTGACACACCGGCTTATGGTGAGCTTACCATTATAAAGCAGGGTGAAATACTTGATGGATTTGATGGAAGCCTTATGGAAGACAAAAGTGGGAACTTCGTGTATAAGACAGGAAACTTAGCAGGTGCAAAGTTTAAGATTTATGCAGCTGAGGATATTTATACTCAGGATAACCAGAAGGATGAGTCCGGGGAAAGATACAGGATTTACTCAAAAGGACAGTTTGTTAAGGAAGTAACAACAAATGCACAGGGAAAAGCAGCTGTAAGCAATTTGCCGCTTGGTAATTACAGAATTGTTGAAGTACAGGCACCTTATGGATATGTGCTCAATGGGAATGAGCAGATTGTAAACTTAAGATACGTTGATGACAGGACTCCGGTTGTTAAGGAGACAGCAACATTTAAAAATGAAAGACAGAAGGTTTCATTATCTGTAATCAAGAAGGATTCAGAGACAGATAAACCGGTAAGCGGTGCCCAGTTCAGTTTGTATGCTGCGGAAGATATTAAGAACAATGCGGGAAAAGTTATTGTTAAGGCTGGCACAAAGCTTGAAACAGCAGAATCAGACGTAAACGGAAATGTTGTATTTGGCAAAGATTATCCGTTTGCCAAATATGAAATCAGAGAAACAAAAGCTCCAAAAGGATATGTGTCAAACAATAAGGTTATTGTATTTGATGCTAAGTATCAGGGACAGAATCAGGAAACTGTCAAATATCAGTCAGAGTGCAGAAACACTCCGACAACCTTTGAGTTTTCAAAGCAGGATATTACAAGTTCAGCTGAGATTGCAGGAGCAAAGCTTGAAGTAACTGATAAGAATGGAAATGTAATTGATTCATGGACCTCAGTTGCAGGTGAAAAGCATGTAATCAAATATCTTGTCGTTGGTGAGACTTATACACTTAAGGAAACACTTGCACCATACGGATATTTAAGGGCTGCAGAGATTTCATTTACAGTAAAGGATACTGATAAGATCCAGTCAGTTATAATGAAGGATGAAACAGCAAAAGGTACAATCATTATAAACAAAGAAGGTGAATTCCTTGAAGGAAAGAGCTTTTTTGATGAAATTACCAAAAACTTAAAGTTCAGCTATATCAGAAAGAATCTTGCCGGAGTAACCTTTAATGTATATGCCGCTGAGGATATCGTAAGCGTGGATGGACTGAATACCATTTACCATAAGAAGGATGAACTTGTCGGCACAATCGTTACAGATAAGGCAGGCATTGGCATTATGGGTAATCTGCCACTTGGCAGCTATTACCTTGTGGAAACAAAGACTATCGAGGGATTTGTACTGGATTCCACACCAAAACCGGCAGCACTTATCTACAAAGATGATGTGACACCTGTTGTATTTGCCAAAGACACTTACAACAATGAAAGACAGAAGATAAGCATTACACTTATCAAGAAGGATGCAGAGAACTTACAGTCGCTTGCAGGAGGTGTATTTGCACTTTATTCAAAAGAGGATATTAAGGACTCTGAGGGAAATGCAGTAGTATTTGCTGATGAAAAGGTTGAAGAAGCAGTTTCAGACGAAAATGGAAATGTATTATTCAACGCAGATTTACCACTTGGACAATACTATGTCAAAGAAATACTTCCACCAAAGGGATATGCTACAAATACTGAAATCATTGATATTGATGCTTCATATAAGGGGCAGGATGTGAAAGTGATTGAGTATGTGAAGGAAGTAACTGACAATCCAACACAGGTTGAGGTTTCAAAAATCGACATTACAAGTGAAGCAGAGATTGCAGGAGCAACTCTTTCGGTATCTGATAAATCAGGCAATGTAATCGAAACATGGGAGTCAGTGGCAGGAGAAAGCCATCTGATTAAGCACCTTGTAGCAGGAGAAACTTATATCTTAAGGGAAGAGTTTGCACCATACGGATATATTGTGGCAAATGAAATTGAATTCACTGTGGAAGATACCGGTGAGGTTCAGAAGGTTGTCATGAAAGATGAAGTTCCGGTTGGAACAATCGTGATTAACAAAGACGGTGAGTTTGTAAGCAGGAGAGATTTAGTTAAGGGCAGACTGGAAAACATGGTCTTTGGATTTACAAAGAAGAGCCTTAAAGGCGTAACATTTGAAGTGTTTGCCGCTGAGGATGTGGTAAGTCCTGACGGTCTTAATACCGTTTTCTATGAAAAGGATGAGCATATTGGAACAATCGTGACTGAGGATTCAGGAATCGGCATAATGGAAAATCTTCCACTTGGCAGGTATTACCTTGTTGAGTCAAAGACCATTGAAGGCTTTGTTCTTGACAGTACACCAATCCAGGCAGATTTATCATATGTTGACCAGAACACACCATATGTATATGCGGGAATGTCGGTTACAAACGAGAGACAGAAGGTAAGCATTAAGGTTATCAAGCTTGATGCAGAAACAGAAAGACCATTGGCAGATGGTGTATTTGGATTATTTGCTGCCGAAGATATCACTGATACACAAGGTAATGTAATTGTATCAAAGGATGAAAAGATTGAGACAGCTGTTTCAGCAGAGGATGGATATGCAGTATTTAATACTGACCTTCCACTTGGAAATTATTATGTGAAGGAAATCAATCCACCGGCAGGTTATGTAACAAACAAAGAGGTAATTAACGTTGATGCCACCTACCAAGGTCAGGACGTTAAGGTAATTGAATATACCCATGTCGTTAAGGATAATCCCACAGAAGTAGAGTTTTCAAAGATTGACATTACTTCTGAAAAGGAAATACCTGGAGCATCACTTACAGTTCTTGATACTAAAGGAAATGTAATTGACAAGTGGGTATCAAAGAAAAACAAAACACACAAAATCAAATATCTTGTAGCAGGAGAGACTTATATCCTTAGAGAGGAAACTGCTCCTGACGGATATGTAAGGGCACAGGATGTGAAATTCACTGTTATGGATGATGATACAATCCAGAAAGTTACAATGAAAGATGACTACACAAAGGTGGACATCTCCAAAACAGATATTACCGGTGAAAAGGAAATTGGTGGAGCAACATTAGCTGTAATTGACAGCGAGGGCAAACTGGTAGACAGCTGGAAATCAATTGCCGGAAAGTCACACAGAATCGAATATCTCAAGGTTGGAAAATACACTCTTGTTGAAGAGACAGCACCTTACGGATACAAGATTGCAAAAGAAATCCAGTTTGAAGTAAAGGAAACTGGAGCAGTCCAGAAAGTTATAATGAAGGATGAGCAGGCAGTTGGAAGAATCATTATCAATAAAACAGACAGTGAATCAGGCGAACCGCTTGCCGGAGTTCATTTTGAAATCAGGGACAAAGACAGAAAGGTAATCGAAACACTGGTTACTGATGTGAATGGTAAGGCGCAGTCAAAGGAAATGCCTATCTGCACTTATAACGAGGATGGTTCATTTAAAGAAAACATTCACTATTATGTGGTTGAAACAAAGACCATTGAAGGCTATGTTCTTGATTCTACAGTTTATGATGTGGAACTCACATATAAGGGCGATGCACCTGAATGTGTTGAATATACACTTGATGTAACTAATGATACAGAACCAGAGATACCACAGACAGGTGATGATTTTAATCCGGGATTATTTGTAGGTCTTGGAGCTTCTGCTCTTATTGCAGGTGTAGCAATGATGAGGGGCAGAAAAAAGAAGGAAGATGAGGAAGAAACTGTAAATCAGTAATGCTCATCAACTAAATAACTAAATAGTAATATATCAGGGATACGGCAGCCAGCTTGTATCCCTTTTTTAGTCAAAGGAGGAAGTTTGAAACAAAATAGTAGAGGTTTCCCAAAAATAAAAGGGCATAGCAAACAA
>CAMHLZ010000076.1 GCA_946186125.1 uncultured Lachnospira sp.
TGTTGTTGTCTCGTCCTGCTTTGTTGTTGTCTCGTCCTGCTTTGTTGTTGTCTCGCCCTCTGACTTTGTTGTTGTCTCGCTCTGCTTTGTCGTTGTCTCGCTCTGCTTTGTCGTTGTCTCAGCTTCTGTTGTTGTTTCAGGCTCATTACTGATTATTTTTACAGTAATGTCTTTAGTTAATCTGTTATCATCCATTACAACTGCCGAGAGTGTCGTAGTTCCAGGTTTTAATGCTTTGACAACTGCATAACTCTGTCCGTCTTCTTTTGTACCTGTAGATAATACCTGTAAAACTGTATCATCATATGGAATCCACTCAATATTCCCCTCAGATACATTTGCCGGTAATACTGTAGCTTTAAACTCATGAGTATCATCTACATCCAGTTCAACGCTGTCTTCAACTTCTATTTTTTCAGCAGGTACATATTCTACAGTTGATACCTGTATTGTACTGCTTCCGCCTCCTGCAAATTTAACACCATCGCCTTCAAAATACGGCTTTACGCTGAATTTATAGGTTTTGTTATCCGTCAAATCAGCAAATGTATATACAAAATATTCTTCACCGTCTATAGTTTCTTTTTTACATTCTTCTAATGGCACAAATACGACTGTCGTCTGGTTTTTCTGTAATCTGAATCCCGTAATGGAATCGGTTTTTTCACTCTTCCATCTTAATTTTACTGATTTAACTCCACCTTCGCCATTCAATGTTAACGATTCAAACTCGCCTACATATACGGGAACCCTTTTTGTATATTGCAATTCATCTTTTCCCCTGACCACAAGATATGTTAATCCGTTTTTTACACCTTGAATTGCAAGTTTTGAATCCCAGTTTGGTGAAGTCTCTTCTACTGTTGCAATACTTGTATCTTCCATGTAAAATTCTAATGATTCCTTATTTATGTAAATGCATACTGCCTGACTGCCGCCAGGAGTTACGGCTATTGAGTCCGGTACATCTTTGAAATTTGAAATTACACCATTAGAATATGTTGTAATTGATAATTCTTCTGATGACACTTCATAAAGATTATCACCGGATTTTATATATGGACATATCTTTAATTTGTATTCAGTACCATTTGTAAGCTGCCATAAATTAGTACCTGTTGCATCACCCTTAAGTTCCTGAATCTGTTTCCAGTCTGAATCTTTATATTGATAAATATGTATACCGGTCAGATTCTTAGCAGCATCCCATGAAAGGGTAATTGATTTATCTGTGTGTTTTTCCGTAATTCCGGTAAGTTTAGCCGGTGTTATTACAAACTTGCAGCTTGTGTAGCAATACTCATCCATAGAGTATGCTCTTACATCAACTGCTCCCTGTCCGACTATTGTCACTAAACCATTCTCATCAACTGTGGCAACCTCAGTATTTCTGCTTTCCCAACGGCTGACACCCTGATTTGTAGCCTCAGAAGGTGAATATCCGGTTACTTTTAACTGGTACGTATCTCCAATCTTCAAACTATCCACATATGATTTATTCATATGCATTTGTTTAACTGTAAGTTCTTTAACAGTAACCTTTATTTCTTTCTTAAGGTTACTTCCCGCATCTGATGTACATGTTACAGTACATGTTCCAGGAGCTACACCCTGTATTATTCCGGTGCTTGTAACTGTAGCTATGCTCTCATCTGAAGTCTCCCAGGTAACTTTTTGTGATACTTTGTCTGCAGGCAATACAGAATACACAACTCTATTTTTCTTTCCCGGCTGTAATGCAATCTCATCACTTTCAAACTCAATATCAGTAGCCTTTGCTTCATCAAAATGAATTACACATTGTGCATACATATGTTTTGTAGTATCAGTCTTAGTGCCTTCTTCAGTCTCTACAGTTGCAATATCGCCATTTTTTGTAGTTGCAAATATTGTAACGTCACCATACATTTTACGTGTAACAAGCCCTTTATCTACAGATGCCATACATTCCAAAGATGGAATCCATTCTACATCATCACCCTCATTTGTTGTAAGTTTTACTGTGCTGTCCGTTGTGTAAATATGTCTTACAATCTCACCGTTTTGCATAATATCTATATTTGTACATGGTGTTTTTTCCGGATCATATGTATATTCGGATATTGTATTATTCTTTTCAAAATCTTCTTTTGGAATCTTATTTCTTATTTCTTCCTTAGTTCCATAAGCCACATAAGGACATACACCCTGTAAAACATTATCCTTAATTGTACAAGTATCAAATGAGGCATCTCTTAAATAGAATAAACCTCTGTATTTTGCAATTCTTGAGTCTCCGTCATAGAGGAACTGATTAGGAACAACATATGTATTTCCTGTTATTTCAAAATCATCTGCATAATATCCCTGAAGTTTTATCAACGCTCCCCATGCACCGGAATTATATTTTGAACTTCTGTAATAATATATTTTATTATTATTAAATTCAAATTTAGGAATAGCATTTTCCTTTGAACCGGATAAAAGACCTAAATAGTCCGAAATATTCGTATACGCAATCAAAGTATTATTATTACATACAGGAGCATAGCTGACAAGACCTCCTATTCTGGCAAGCGCCGTAATTTTGTTATTAGTAACCTTACAGTTATTATATCCAATAAAATTAAGCGAACCTGCAAGCACAACCTTATTGTTATCAAATATTCCTTTTCCGGACATTATGTTTGCCTTGCCATTTCCATACATATAAATTTCATTATTTCTTACCTGCAGGTCTTCCTGATCTCCTATTGAAGATAAGAATACTGAAGCACCATGGTTCTGGGTACAGTTTTCTTCTATTGTATTATTTTCTATTACACATTTTTTAACGTTTCCAAATGTAAAAAACTGTGAATCAACCATTCCTCTGAAATGGTTACCTGCAATTCTGATATTCTCTACGTTAAGCGAATCATTATATGCTACGGTAAAGCACATTGTCCTGTGTCCGCCAGCTGCACTCTCATCAAGCGGCTGATATGAATACATATCATTATTAATAAAGTTGACGTTACGTATAAATGACTCCTCAGCCATATGCAATGAAAAAATACCTACCTGCTCATCTCTTGCATCATCGTGTAAAGTACAGTTCATAACCGTGATATTTTCTTCTCCACGTTTCCAGAAATCAAGAATACCAAGGTTGGCTCCTCTGTATGTACCACACATAAGTTCCATTTTACAGCTGTCAAGGGTACAATTTTTATTTCCTGTGTAAAAAGTGAAGTTCGTGTATTGTTTATCTACGTAATAATCCTTAGAAAATGCTTCCTGCGGAATGTTCATGTTAAAATGGTAAAAATAGCAATTCTCACTGTCAAGCAATACTACCTGTCTGTAATATTTACTCATGTCTACTTCACGCGCTTCGACTCTTATATCACCGATATAAAGATTTTTAGCACCCCAGCCAAACATAAAAAATTCATACCATACCGTATAATCATTATCCGTAAATATTATAGTGTCATCGCCTTCACCAACAATATTTATATCATGAGATGTAAATTCTACATGAGTGGTTGCCTTGTACTCTCCGGCAGGAATATACGCAATTCCTCTAAATATATCTTCTGCATCCGTAGCAGCCGATGCCGCTGCAAATGTTGCATTCAGTAAATCACTTTCACCTTTTTCGCCGTTACCATATGTTCCAAGCTGTTCAGATGAAACTACCGCCCATTTATTTCCTTCAATCATGGTCGTATCCGGAATCAGAGTTGCATATAAGCCACTATCCATCTTTATGCTTCCGTACTCCTGCTTACTTGTAATACGATATACACCGGCACCTCCGTCTCCGACAACATGGAATCCTTTTGTTCTGACTATTGCATTTTCAATAAGTCTTGGGTCTTCGCCTTTTAAAACCTTGTCTGTAGTAAGAAATTCTGCATTAACTTCTCCCTCATATGTCGTTCCATATTTAAATGTTCTCAAAAAAGTATAGTCATACTCCTTATAAACAGACATTGTAGACAATGGTATGTTCTCGGCCTGAACGTCTACCTTTTTATAATCAGCAAATACAATAGTATTCATTGACAATAAAAATGTTACCATCATCACTAACATTAAGTAACGTTTTTTCATACATTTCCTCCTTGTAAAACCTTACGGTGCTTTTAAGATTATTATAACTTGTATATCTATTATTTTATCATATTTTACTTTATATTTCTATCTCTATATCCTTAAATTATGCCGAAAATAAGGCCGGTTTTTGTAGCAGTACCTACAAACTCCGGCCTTATAATCCTTATATAGTTATATTTTTTGTATTATAGTATTGTAATCACTTTTAGAATCTAATATCTCTGCGATTCGATAATCTTATATCTTCAATATTTTTTTCCGCGGCTTCCCTTACTTTTTCTTTTGATATTTTTTTTAGCTCCCTCTCTATCATTTTATATCCCTTAGCTTTTGTATCCACGGACGCATAGTCTTCAAGATATTCTGCAAGTGTCATAAGGGCATTTGGATGACAGCAGTTAATAATTTGTCCTGATTTACACAATTCCATAAAGCGGTCACCTGTCCTGCCTTCTCTGTAACATGCCGTACAAAACGAAGGAATATGATTGTTATCAATAAGCCAGTTTACAACTTCATCGAGACTACGGGAATCTGAAACATCAAACTGTTCAGTATCATGAGGACGCTCATTTTGTGTATATCCGCCAACCGATGTTCTTGAACCTCCTGATATCTGAGATATGCCTACATTAAGCATCTTTTTTCTCACTGCTTCATTTTCTCTTGTAGATATAATCATACCTGTGTACGGTACTGCAATTCTGATACATGCCGCAATTTTTGTAAATGTGTCATCACTGATTCCATTATCAAATTCATCCGGATTTATATCATCTGCCCGTTTTACTCTAGGAACACTGATAGTATGAGGTCCAACACCATGCACTGCCTCAAGATGTTCCGCATGCATTAGCAAACCTACAAATTCATATTTATACATTTCCAGGCCAAATAACACCCCGATTCCAACATCATCAATTCCTGCCTGCATAGCTCTGTCCATCGCTTCAGTGTGATAAACGTAATCATGTTTAGGACCGTCAGGATGTAGTCTTTCATAACTTTTTTTATGATAAGTTTCCTGAAACAGGATGTATGTTCCTATTCCTGCATCCTTTAATTTTTTATAATTTTCAACGGATGTAGCGGCAATATTAACATTTACCCGTCTGATATCACCATTTTTATGATGCACACTATACACTGTATCAATACATTCAAGGATATATTCTATCGGATTATTGACCGGATCCTCTCCAGCCTCAAGTGCAAGCCTCTTATGTCCCATATCCTGAAGTGCAATTACTTCATTTCTTATCTCTTCCTGTGTAAGTTTTTTTCTTTTTATGGTTTTATTTTTTATATGATACGGACAATACAGGCAGCTGTTCACGCAATAATTCGATAAATACAAAGGTGCAAACATTACTATTCTGTTTCCATAAAATGCAAGCTTTATCTCTTCCGCTATTTTATACATTTCTTCTATTTTGTCCGGAAGTTCACATGCCAAAAGCACTGCTGCCTCTCTATGGTTCAATCCCTCACATACAAAACCATTTTCAGTTTTTTTCGGCTTTGCTTTTTTTAGTATTTCATCAATCAGTTTTTCATTGTTTTTGTTCGCCTCTGCATACTCTAGTGTGTCCAGTATTTCACCATGGTTTATGAACTCTTCCGCTTTCATAGATTTTTTATCGTACATCATATTACCTTTCATTCTTTGCTAAATGAATTAATTATCGTAATTTCTGATTTTTCATCATAGTAAACTGTTATCTTGTCATTTTCTGATATAGTTATCAGCTCTTCATTTTCATCAAAATTTTGTTTGAATACCTCGCCTTTTTGTGATGTAATATATACATATGTTTCATTTTCTACCTGAATAAATCTTATATTACGTACTGTTATCAATTCACTCTTAAGCTCAGACTCTATTTCTTTTTTGCTGAGTAATCCGTTAGAGCCAAGCAATTTTTTATATGTTTTTAATGCTTCCTTCTGAGTTGTTGCCGTGGCTACTACGTTGTATTTTCGTACATTTACCATTGCGTATTGCTTTACCAGTCCGCCGTCATCCTTTAAAACCATGATATAAGTAGGCTCACCCGAAATATTAATCAATGACGGGAATGATGCCGTGTATCTTAAATTCTGTACCTCGCCTTCAGCTGCCGCCATGGCAGAGTGCTCCTCAGCTCCTGATATATGGAAATATTTACATTCACCTGTTCTCGAATTAACCAGTATAAATCCTATATTTGACTGGTCACCGTTTACTGATGTCACTCCTGTATATATCCATACGTCTCCATCCATAACCTTATAACCGTAATCGTCAGTAGCTATCTTACATCCTTTGTTTCCAACTATTGAATTGATATATCCACCACTTAATTCTCCGTACCAGTTATACTGTTTCTGAATAAGCTCTCCATTATATACTATATCAACCCAGACAGGTATGTCCTTCATTTCATAATAATTACAAGCTCCTGTTGATGCGTCCATTATTACACAGCCTTTTACATTTTCAGCTCCAAAAGGTCCCGCTTCATGACACATTACCGGACATACCCAATATGGAAGTCCTTCATTATCTATTTCAAAATAACAATCTCCAAACAACTTTGTAGGATATTGCATCTGAAGGTGTCTGTACAGGTTTTTTCCAAAAAATGAACTTGGTGAATATTTTATGGTCTTTTCAAGTTCTACATACTTTGCTGTATTTTCTATCGGATCTACAAGTATATATCCCGGAATTCCTTCGCTATTATTATTCATCCATTTAAAAAATCCTGCATACTCTAATGGTGCAACTTTCATCGGCTTTCCGTTATAATCTATCTGACTGTATTGTTCTGAAACCTCAAACTGTGATACAAGTTCAGTAAGTTCTCCCATTGCTCTTTTTCCAATAATGGCAGCAGATTCACTATCCATCAATGCTATGTCAGATACATTTTCTGTTTCCGGAATTTCATCTGTAAATTCGGATTCCTGAACCTTCATTACACCGGCATATGTTCCACTCCTGAACATCGATGTACTTACAAGTCCTCCTATTAAAAGTACGCATATAGAGATTCCCGCTACCGTCATTGACACTCTGAAAGAAATGCTTTTCCACATTTTATTATCAGCCCAGACTACTTTGTCAAATATGCTTCTGCCTGCCAGATAACAGGCGCAATAACACATTGACACTCCAAACGGAACCAGCCAGAATTGTGCTGAAATCAGTGAAAAAGCCGGAAAGAATAAATAATACCACAATGCAAACAACACACTTGTAATTGCGATAGATACGATTACGCTTTTTCTGCTTATTTTAATTCTTTTTTGTTTTTTAGACATTTTGCAACCCTCTTTCATTCATTATTTTCCATATGTGAAGATTATATATCATTTATTTCATACTAACAATATATTTTTAAATTTGTTCTTGATTTATCTTTATTCTAGTATTATAATACGATTGCGTTAATCACGACAACATATGTTACATTCACGAGGTATATGATGAATTATATTTATTTAGCAGAATCATTTATTACTTTAAGCATTATCTATGTTTCTATGTATTTATTGATAAATCACAAATACAGTCATTTAGTATCTTCCCTGATTATGACGGTATTTATATTTTTTACAATTGCATTTGAATTTTTATTATTACACAGAAATGTGTGTAATACACTTTCTGTATATGATTATTCTTTAATCACAACAGCTCTTCCTAACCTTATCTGTCTGTTTATTTTAGCAGGCGGCATAGATGCTCTGACAACTTTTATTTTTTTGTTTGTAAGCCTGCTTGGCTCGGTCATCAGTGTTTTTACTTCACTGATTTCCTTAGTTTTGCCTTTTCCTTTTTGTATAAGCAAACTGTTTCTTCACATTCTGTTTGTAACAGGTCTTTTTTATGTATGCAGAACAGTTTTAAAAAAATATTTTTCATCACTCAGACATTGTGGCTTCAAAAGTTTGAAATATCTTTTTATTTTTCCTGTCACGTATGAACTTATGGCTATTTCTTACAATATAAATCCTACAAGAAATTATGATTTGAAAAATAAAGTATGTATTCCATATTTGAGTTACGTCTATAAGGAAGAATTGCCCTTTTTTATTTTGTTTATTCTTACCACTTTTGTAATGTATATTTTTTCTGTAATCATCATAATAAGAAATTACAATTTTCATTATCTTAAGGCAGAAGAGCAGGATTTGAAATATCATCTTACGATGATTGAAGAACAGCAGGAGCATTTTTATTCACAGATTGAAGCTCTGAAGATTGTTGAACATGATAAAAAACATTATTTAAGAATGGTAAATTCACTTATGGAAGAGCACAAATGGAATGAAGCAAAACAATTGTTAAACACCTATTTTAAAAAAGATATTTCTATTACACCAAAACGGTATTGTAATAATTCCCTCATGAATTCAGTATTGAATATTTATCACAGTAAATGTAATCGTGAAAATATAACTTTTAATGTTAAATCAGAACTAAATATTGTAAAGGATATGAAAAAAGATGACATAGCTTTATTATCCGTTATCGTATCAAATGCTTTAGAAAATGCCTTCGAAGCATGTTTGAAATTCAACGATGTTAATCCGGCTATTAATGTAAAGATGATGAAAAGGCAAAGCCAGTTACTTTTAACTATTACAAATCCATTTTCTGGTACAATACATAAGGGTTATTCAGGACTTCCCATTTCAACCAAATCAGATTCATCTGATATTTCTCACGGAATTGGTATGAAAAGTATTTACCAATATTGTGATAAGCTAAATGGATTTGCATTGTATTCTGCTACGGATAATATATTCCGTCTGGATATAAATATTTGTCCCACTAAAAAGGTTTAAGAGGTAAATTATGAAATGTTTAATTTGTGATGATGATTATACCATCTCTCAACAGATTGTAAATACTGTTGAACAATATTTTAAAACAGCCGGTATTGAAGCTGATGTCGAGCAGTTTAATGATTCCAATCTTTGCATGAATGCAATATCCCATACTTTGTATGATTTGTACATTCTTGATATTGTAATGCCTGAGATTAACGGTATTGAACTTGCAAAGACCATTCGCGAACGCACTAAGAACGGTATTATTATTTTTATGACAAGTTCCGACTCTTACCACACGGAAGCCTTTTCTTTAGAAGCACTCCAGTATATATCAAAGCCTGTGGACACGGCTTCTCTTAAACGTGCTTTAGAAAGAGCTGTAATATATATTAACGGAATCAGTAAGCATACTTCATACATTTCTGTAGTTACTAAATCCGGGGTGTATGATATTTCATACAATAAGATTGAATACATTGAATCTCACCGACACAGACTGATTTTTCACATGAAATCCGAGGAAATATTAGAATCAGTAACTACTTTTATGACAATGAACGAATTGATGTCAAAACTTGGTGACAGCTGTTTTCTTTCACCTTATAAGGGGTATTTAATTAATGTAAATTTTGTAGACCACATAGAGAAAAAATGCTTTGTTATGACCTGTGGAGCAATAATTCCTATTCCTGTAAGAAATTTTCAGACAGTATATGAGGAATATATGAAAAAATTGCAACATCCGTTTTTTTGAATGGAAGAAAGATATCCGATTATGAGAATTGGGATTACAATTTGAATAAATATGATG
>CAMHLZ010000077.1 GCA_946186125.1 uncultured Lachnospira sp.
AAAAGTAAAACTGCGCCACAGCCTTGGCAGGCCATCGCGCAGCGATTTTGTTCAACCGGAATTTTGCACTCTGTTTTACAATTTCGTAACCGCATCAAGACACAGTGTAAGAGCATATTCATACGCATTACCGCCCCAATTTCGCTCATCGTATTTGTCAACATCTGCGAGACTGTCTGCAGTATAAAGTATCATTCCCCAAATTGCTCCTCTGAAATTAGCACAGGCAGAAAGAGCAGAACATTCCATTTCTACAACTGCACAGCCTTCACTTTTTCGATTGCATTCTTTAATTCTCTTAAAGATGCAATATCAGGCATATCTCCATCAGGATATTTCTTTTCAAGTTTTCTTATTCTTGCTTCTATACTCTTAATGCATGCTGCTGGAGAAGAGAACAATGATTTTTCAAGACTTGTCTTAAATAGGATTCCCTTTCCTTTAGCTCTTGTCTCATCCATCTGCAGTTTCATATCAGCAAAAATATCATAAGCAGCTTCTTCTCGTGCTGACGCTGCACAACGTTCTATAGTGATAACACGTTCCTTAAATGCTCCAGATACTTGATCCTGAATATCTTTCTTAAAACGTCTAATCAAGAGTCCCTGTATATCATCTTTTGTATAGTTTTCTTCATCAGCAATAGCAGTCGGGTCAAGCATATTCATAAGAGATGCAACCGACTGTCCTTTACCATCATGAGGAGTAGCTGTAAGCATAATAAGAGTATCTGAACGATTAGCAAGCAATGAAGCAAGCTTACTTCTCTGAGAGCTTCTATCTCCTCTTTTAGCAACATTATGTGCTTCATCAGCGTATGTCAACATAGGTCTAAAGGTTTTTTCAGCCATCTTTTTTGTGGCAGTTTTTTATAGGCTTCTGCGATCTGTCAACTTCCTTATGGTTTTTTCAAAGTCCTCCTGAATGAGTTCAACCTTCTCCCCAGACTTATGATATCCCTCAATATACTTCCTGTTGTCTCTTTTGACCTCTTCAATCGTGCAAAAGGAATCATCCAGTCTCGCCTCTATCTCAGAGCCATGTTCTTTTATCTCATCAAAGTGTGTGTCAATATATTCATCCGACATGGCAAGGCATATAAACTGTATCGACCGAATATACTGCTCATCGAAGTCCCGTCTCCAATAGAACGGCACATAGCATCCTTCGACAATAAGATTCTGCTTGTTTTCAATCGCTGTCTTTATCATCTCACGGACTATCGGCCAGAGATATTGGGTAAGATCATCGTCATCTTCAGGTGTCAGATCCGTGTTTCCGCTTCGTATTAATCCCATCTTCAGATGGTCTATGGACAAATATGGGTATTTGTATTTTTCAAGCATCCTTTGTGCAAGAACTGTTTTCCCGGTATGCGATGCTCCAGTTATCAGTATAATCATTTTCACTCCTCAAAATGGAATTGTCAGTATCGGTCTCTATATTCCTTTCGCGCTTCCGCTGTCCATTTAGATATGAAGTCTGTCTTTGCATCTGTATATGCGTCCCGGTTATGTTCATATTGTTTCCAAAGCCGGAGCTTCAATGCTTCATATTCTTTTGCCACATCAAGGTGCTCATTCAAATAATCGCGGAAGTACAGTTCATCATTGTCTCCGGCGTATCGCAGATGGATATGATATACCTTGTCCGCAAATCCATTTTCAGTATATCCCTTATTGAGTGAGATCCGGTTCACCTCGGCGGACATGACGGTAAAGCCGTTCTCTTTTATTATCTGCGCTATATCTTTCATGTCAGCGCTTTGAGGAATCTCAACCATCACATCAATGATATTCTTGGCCCATATTCCCTGGATGGAAGTGCTTCCGATATGACTGATCCGATCAACAGGCTGCTCGGATAATAGTCCGGTCAGCATCTCCTCAATATCATTGAAGCTATCTTTCCACTGATCATCGTGCGGCACAAGAAAGATGGGAAATAATTCCCATAACTCTTCCAATGTCATTTTAGATAAATCTTTTCCCATGCCAAAGGCCTCCATAAACTATGATCTGTTGGGCTATAACTCGCACACCATAATATATTCTTCGTCGTTTTCATCAACCGTCTTAAAGCCAACAGACTCATACATCTTCACTGCATAGTTGGCTTTCTGTACTGCCAGAGATGCCTTCTCATACCCCTGCCACTTCAGCAGTTCCAGCATCTTTACCATCAACTGCGAACCTATGCCCTGCCCCCGATACTCCTTATAAAGAGATATCGCAAATGACGGAGTCGTATCATCTACATGACCATAATCGTTCATGATACGTGTCCACACGGCACCGACCACTTTTCCGCCAAAATCAGCTACCAGACAGTTATCGCCATTTCGGCTGCCAAAATCATCTGTATAAACTCTCAGCTCCGGCTTTTCAACTATATCCTTCGCAGGCGGTTCTACTCCTTCCGGAATAAAAATCGCTTCGTAGAGGAAAACCTTCAGCAGTTCTGTCTCGCTCTTTCTCATGCTTCTGATAATATATTTATTCCGTTTATCACTCAGCATATGCGAAATATGTTCATTCTGAAGCTTCACTTTCATCTCCAGCATCTGCTTCCCGATCTTCTCAGGATCATATTCATTTCCTCTGCAAATCAGCTCCAGAGTATCAGGCGTCCAGATATAACCATGTACCTTGTTGTACTGGTACTGTTGGAACTCCTCATATTCCTTGTCCTTCAGTTGCTTCATTCGGTCTTTTCCCTCTTCACATAGTGCAGCTCAATATCGTATCCCAGAGCCTCCATCATCTGCACAAACGTATTATTCACGACTCCGTTCGGCTTCTTGATGACGCGATTCACATAGGACTTGGTGGTATCAATCTGTTCTGCCACCGCCGCCTGTGTGGTTCCCTGCTCTATGCACTTTACTTTCACATCTATTTCGATATTATTTCTAACCATATTCATCCACGTCCGTTATAATCGGTTTCACTAAACAGATAACTTATTGTACCATAAAACCGTCATTTCTTCAACGTAAAAAGAGCCGGTCAGATCTCTCCAACCGACTCCGTATTCATCCCTGCAGCAGTTTCAGAACTTCATCTGAGAATTTCCAACGTATCTCCACGTGCCTCGGATCATAGACCAGAACCTTTTCAATCAGTGCCCCAACAATATCCTGATCCAGTTCTGTTGCGTCAGAGAACTTGTCTAGCGTCTCCAAAGCACTCTGCACTCCATCATCCTGTATCACCTCCCTTCAAAAAAATAAGCTCCTGGACAAATTGTCCAGAAGCCATTCTTATTATTCATTCTTTATCTTATAAAATGTGTTGGTTGCCATTCTTCTTTTTCAGGTAAACCATATTCTTTCTTTCCCAACTCAATACTCTTCATAAGGAATGTCATATTCCTTGCAAGAGTTCTCATAGTCTGAAGACCTTCTAAATCCTCACTTGCCTGTCCCGGTTCTCTTCCATGTACACTGTTCCAATACTGACTTGACGCTATCGGCATACCGCAAATAGTAAAATACTTATTCAATTCATCAAAAGTTGCAGAAAGACCTCCTCGTCTCGCCACAACAACGCTCGCACCAACTTTCATTGTCTTATCAAAATGCGTACTATAAAATAATCTATCTAAACATGCGATAAGCGTCGCATTTGCCGATGCATAATATACCGGAGATGCTATCACAAGTCCATCTGCTTCTTCAAACTTCGGTGCCAGTTCATTTACTACATCATCAAATACACATTGACCTTTCTTAAAACAGGTGCCACAAGCTATACACCCTCGAATATCCTTATTACCAATCTGTACAACTTCTGTTTCTACTCCCTCCGTTTCAAAGACCTTTACCATTTCTTCCAAGGCTATACTTGTATTCCCCCCAACACGAGGGCTACCGTTGATTATCAATACTTTAGGCATTCTCATTCTCCTTCCATATTTTATTTTCGAATAAACTGACTCTCTGATTCCGGCATATCCTGACTTATATACTTTTCAACTTTCATATGTAAATCATACTTTTCTCTCAACTCAGTAATAGTCTGCATCATTGGTGAGGCATGGTGCTTATCAATTGCTTCCTGACTATCCCATGCATCAATCAAAAGAACTGTCTCATAATCTTTCATGGGAAAGAAGTATTCATATTTGACATTTCCTTCTTCTGCCCGAATCTTATCCGCAGTACCGTTACTTTCCATCTCTTCAGCAAAGTGGCGGGCACTTCCGTTTTCACCTGTATAATAAAGATTAACCGTTATCATAATAAATGCTCTCCTATCTCAGACCCATTCCTGCGCCCAGGCTTTCAATTCCTCTTCAGACGCTCCGCTCGAAAACTTCTTGCCTTGAACAACCTTAGCGCCCTTAGCCAGTTCCTGCATGTTTTTAGATGAATCTCCCATGCCGCTTCCACCGGAAGTTGCAAACGGTATCACCGTTTTGCCATCAAAACTGTATGCTTCCATAAATGTATCAATAATAGACGGCTCCCTGTACCACCAAATCGGAAAACCTACAAACACAACATCATACTGATTCATATTTTCAACCACATTCCCGATAGCCGGTCTACTGCTTCTGTCATTCATCTCAACTGAACTTCTGCTCTGCTTGTCCTGCCAGTTAAGATCTGCACTTGTATATTCCTGCTCCGGTCTGATCTCATAAAGATCTGCTTCGATAGCACCCGCTAATCTCGCTGCTACTTTTGCTGTTACTCCGCTTGCACTAAAAAACGCTACTAATGCTTTACTCATAATTTCATATCCTCCTATCAAAGTATTTCATAATCTTCACTCGAAACCGGTTCTAACCACTCATTGCTTGTTTTTTCACCCGGAACCTCAAGAGAAATGTGAGAAAACCAACTGTCCTTTTTTGCTCCATGCCAATGTTTGACATTTGGTGGAATAACCACCACTGTACCTTCTTTTAATTCCTGCACAGGCTTTCCTTCTTCCTGATACCAGCCTTCCCCCGCTGTACATATAAGAATCTGTCCTCCACCTTTATCTGCATGATGAATGTGCCAGTTATTATGACATCCAGGCTCAAAGGTTACGTTAAAAAGAGGAAACTGACCATTCTTAAAATCTGTAAGAGGGTTAAGAAAACTTTCACCTATAAAATACTGTGCAAACCCATCATTAGGCACTCCCTGTCCAAACATATTTGCTTTTTCAAATGATTCTTTTGTCGAATATTTCATTGTAATTCACCGCCTCGTAACAAAACTTATAGCTTTCCGCCAAATACCGGAAAGAATCCATGTGCACCATAATCTTTGATGTGCTCGATATTCTTAAGTATTTCCATATCCTCAGCAGAGATTTCAAACTTCACATCAGCATTGCTCTTCATATGTTCCGGATTTGCTGTCTTTGGAAGTGTAATCATTCCAAGCTGAAGATCATAGCGAATGCAAAGCTGCGGTACGGACACACCATATTTATTTGCTATCTCAGCAATCTTTTCATTCTTAAGGGCCTCACCATGCGCAACAGGAGAATAGGCCTCCATAATAATACCCTTACTCTGACAATACTCAATCAAATCTATTGGTGTATTTGAAATATGGCAAAGCACCTGATTTACCATAGGTTTAATCTCTGATACTTCCCAAAGATTGTCGATATCTTCCTTAAGAAAATTAGAAACACCGATAGCTCGGATTTTTCCGGCCTTATAAGCATCAGTTAATGCTCTCCATGCTTCACGATTACCTTCAATATAGCGATTATCAGACTGATTCACTTCTACCCATGGTTGTGGACTATGAATAATCATCATATCAATATAATCTATCCCAAGTTTCTTTAATGATTCTTCTATACCATTTGCTGCAGACTTATAATCTTTATGCTCTGCAGCTACCTTGGTTGTAACAAATATCTGGTCTCTGTCAATCCCGGATACTCTTACGCCTTCACCTACACCACGCTCATTTCCATACGCCTGCGCTGTATCGATGTGTCTATATCCCATCTTGATAGCTGCGCTGACAGCCTCAGCCACATCGCCATCATCAATCATCCATGTTCCAAGAGCTAACTGTGGAACTTCTACGCCATTTGCCAGTTTAATAGTTTTTTCAAACATTTTTGCATACCTCCTAATTCTTTTTACTCTCACAATTATCCCATGTAAGCACTCCGGTTTTTATTGCTTCTTCGTATCGTGAAATCTTATAATTCAGTCTATCCATAGTAGATTGATACTTATCCAGCTGCGCCTGCACCTCAACACGAGCTTCAACAAGAAGATCTCGTCTTGCCTTGATAGTTCCATCACCCTCTTGGAAAAGCTTTACGTACTCTATCAACATTTCTACCGGAACTCCTGCACTTCTCATGCATACTGCATTCTCAACCCACTTGATATCCTCTTCGGTATAATCACGGATGCCACCTTTAGTTCTGTTTACCTCAGGAATAACTCCGACTCTTTCATAATATCGAAGCGTATCCGGAGTAATATCAAATTGCTCGCATACCTCTTTGATAGTCATTTAATTATCGCCTCCTTCACACTACGTTAATATGATTATACTACTTGGAGTTAACTCCAAGTCAATAGTCTTTTTTATTTTTTTACTTAATTAAAAAACGGCAGTCAAAAGTATGATACTCTTAACTACCGTTAATTGTTTGATATTCAATTTCGTTACGAGATAAAAGACTACGCTATAATCCAGGCAAATAGAGAGTTATCGGCATGCCGAATCTTCTACTAATTTCTTCAAATAAAATCTATTCATTGAGCTATGCACGACAGCTTCAGGTCTTTCTATTTCCTTGTACCCGCATTTTTCATAAACATGTATTGCTGTTGCAAGATTGTCATGCGTTTCCAAATACATGCGCTTATATCCCATGTTTCTCGCAGTATCTTCTATTAATTCTATGAGTTTATAGGATAATCCCACCTATCACCGTATTACTATCATCCACGACCACATAATAAGTTCGTTTATCAGGATCTGCCATGTAATAATCACTTAAATGATCAACAACGTCATCAAAGTACACGGTACCGGGAACATCAAGGTTATGCGCCTTCAGGTTATCCCTTAAAATCTGGGCTAATATCTGGTTGTCTCTCTCATCTATTATCCTATAATTCATATATTGCTCCATAATTCTTCCTTATGTAACATTAAATAAATCTGCCACTTGACTACTTACCCTTCTTATCGGCAAGTAGCGGTTTAATTGCATTATATACTTCACTCGCCTTTTTGCTATCTTTATAATACTTTAATAACTCATTATTAACACCTGATTTTGTTTTATAGTGATTTATACATTTAACCGCAAACTCAACGTCACCTTTATCTTTCAGTAAGGATTCAACTTTTTGTGTCATAGGATCTTTTTTTGCAGGCTTGGTTTCCTTTGACTTCTTTTCAGCTTTCTTAGGTTCTTGTGTTTTCTTATCTGATGAAGTGCTTTCCTTCTTTTCAGATGTCACTTCACAGTTTCCGGTAACATCTGTTACCTGATATACTTTTGCTCGCCTTCTGTGCCAATAATTCTTTAAACACAAAAAACCTTGATCTTTCGTCACTATGTAATATAAGCAATCTGTAATGCCATTAAACTTATTCTGTGAAATCACATAACCCAAGTATGAAGACAACTGAAAATCCAAGGCATTCTTATATCCCACTTCAACTTTTTGATACTGAACATTAGCCTTAGTTTCCATTAGTCTTCTGTGAAGTCCAAATGTCATATTATCTGCATTCTCACACTGTAGAAAATACATACTGTATCACTCTCAGTCAGCTTGCTAATTCCATTCAAACCCTGAGTTTTAACATTCTCATAATCCACCAAAAACACTCTGGTTTGATTATCTGCAAGTGAAATATCATCGTTGTTTTCTTCAAAATCGACATTCTGCTCTGCCATATCATCACCTCAGTTATTATTCTAACACATATATGTATATATCAGCAATTTTTTGATAAAAAAAACATCACGCGACACCTTTGGACAAATTGTCCATTAATCGAAAATCACATTAACCTATGCTTCTTCTCCCTCAACTTATATATCTCCACCGCCTTCTCCATCTGTATCGCACTCACCTCAGGCAAGGCAAATCTCATGATATATTCTTCCGGAATCTTATCCTTTACTGCCTTAAGCACAATATTAAGCTGCGCCGGAGATAGATCCTTCCCATTAAGCACATAGTTTGTAAGCCTTGAATATGGCTTGGCACCTGAAACCATATTTCTGATTAGAATATTCCCTTCCTCAGCCTCTTCAAGAGTTATATGATATCTCTCGAAAACCGCCCGATACCGTTCCAATAACCTTCTATCCTCTTCATCAATCTGAGCCGACATCTGCGGACTATCTTCTGCCGTCCATGGACCGTCCATGGACTGACCGGTACGATTCTCTTTTTCCATTAGCTTATCATCAGTACCATGCACATAATCCCTAATCTGCCCCAAAGAAATCTCTTTTTCAGCATCCTCCTTCAACTCAATACCAAGCATAACGCTTATTCTTCTCAGGTCCACATCCGTAAAATCATTCGACTTCACATCCATATACTTTGAAATCTCATCATCTTTAAGTTCATATGCTATTCCAAGAATTAACGCAATATACCTTGACTGCTCTTTTGTAACTGCCGTCTCCTCATCAAATCCATACTTCTCCATCAGCCTGACAGACTGCTCTTCCTGCTCCTTAGTCATTTATGTTTCACATCCTTTCTCCGATAAAACGGATTCTCTATTTCTTTCAAACGTTTTATAATCTGTTTCCTGTTCTCAACCTTCTGGACAATTTGTCCATTTCTTGTTTTGGTATATTCTTCACTGAGCTCTTCAATCATTCTATGAAGTTCCTCTTCTGACCTTATATTCATCCTGCAAATAAAAGAAGCATCCTCAGACATTCCTTTGATTGCCCTGGATGCATTTTCTTTCATCTGTAATGTGCTGCCGGTTCCTTTATATAGTCGTCTTGCCTCCAGCATTTTCCTGACATAATACTGTTGATACTTTGATAGATACTTATAAGGTACAAATGATGACGGCTTACTTAGATACGAATTTTCGAAATTTTATTTACTATTTACAGCTGTTTATTTTCTATAATCTCCCTGTTTTGAATAGTAACAAATTTTAAAACAGGAGACCCGCTCTCTGCGAGTCTCCTGCAAAATATAGCACCTCTCCCTTAGCTATTCTGAAAGGCTCTTTTGTACTTCTTTAGCCGATTCCAGTGAATATCCACATAATTCAGCTACTACTTCTTCAGACTTTCCTTTTTTTAACATTCTCTCAATTATTCGGTGTTGTTCATCGTTTATTCCTTCTTTCCGTCCTTCTATCATTCCCTCTTTTCGTCCTTCTATCATTCCTTCTTTCCGTCCTTCTATCATTCCCTCTTTCC
>CAMHLZ010000078.1 GCA_946186125.1 uncultured Lachnospira sp.
AAACCGGAAAATACATGGAGCAGATATTTCCGTTTCTGGGAATAAGATTTATATCTATTAATGATAATTATGACAGCGCAGAATGCACAGGTGGAATTGCAGAGCTTGACGTAGCATTTAAAGGAATTCTTTATGCTTTTTACAGTGAAGATCTTTCGGAAAAGGTGAAGACTTCGTTGTCGGTTCGCCGTGCCAGTGGAAGGTATCTTGCACCATTTGCACCGTATGGTTACCGCAAATCAGAAAATGATAAACATAAGCTTGAAGTGGATGAAGAGGCTGCTCATATTGTGAAACGTATTTACAACGAATATATTTGTGGCAGTTCCATGTATCAGATAGCCCAGAAATTAAATGAAGAACATGTGATAACACCAGCAGAGTATATTTCACGGAAGGGGTATCATGATACATTTAATTACGTCGGGAAGACCAGAACATGGACAAGCGCAACTGTTAGTCGAATACTTCGAAATGAGATGTATACTGGAAATTACGTTTATGGGCGATTCAAAAGTGCTGAGGTGGGTGCGAAACATCCGGTGGCACAGTCAGAAGAGGATTGGAAGAAAATCGAAAATCATCACGAAGCAATTATTTCAAAGAAAATGTTTGATACAGTTCAGAAGAAAAGAGCTGGTAAACGAAATACTTCTCAAGTGAGGGAATCACATTGCCTTAAAGGAAAAATTATTTGTAGGAACTGTGGACATAAAATGATTCATTCCAATGCAGGCAGACCAAAGTATGAATGCAGACAGCATTATGTTAATCCTAGTATTACAGGCTGTGTGAAGTCAGTTCGGGATGAGGATATAGAAGCAATTGTTATACAGGAACTTCAGGCGCATCTTGATGCTATGCTAGATAACGAAAAGGTGCAGAAGCAGCAGAAACAATTACAAAGTGAAAAAATGCATGAGGCAGAAAAGAAGTTACGGACAATGATGTTGTCACAGGAGAAAATAGAAGCAGATTTGCAAAATGCATATGAAGCCTACAAATCTGGTCTTACAGATAAGGAGACATATCTGGAGCAGCGGCAGGTGTATGAACAACTGGAAGATAAGATACAGGAGACAGTACAGAAACAGATGAAAATTGTGTCAGAATATGAAGAAAAAGTTCTGACAATGCCGGCAGGCTTTGATATAATAAAGAATAGGACAAAAGTCATGGAACTTAATCGAGAAATTGTGGAGAACTTTGTGGACAGGATAGCGGTTCATGAGGGTGGAGAGATTGAGATTGGGTGGAAGTTTATCAAAATTGGAGAAGAGAATAATGAAATACTCAAGTGAAATATTAAACATCATAGAACTAAAAACGAAATATCCGAATATAAATTTTTTTCGAAACATACGATATTGTGACAAAGAAAAATACTGTGAAATAATAGATGAAATAAATGGAAATGAGAACTTACGAAAAAAAATGAAAGAAGAATATTTTCCAAGTGATGTTTTAAAACTTTGTGGCAAGGAAATTAATTATAATTCGACAGTTGATTCAAATATAAATCAATTATTAGTGTGGGGGTGTGAATTAATTTTGTTGTATTCTAATGAATTAAATTTATACCTTAAAATGAAAAAGGAGTATGAGTCATATTTTTTTAAAGGGAATTATAAAAAAGCAGAAATGACTATTGATAAAATTGAGAAAAATATAATGTGTTCTGTATGGGGGAAACAACAAAAATTACTTATTTGGGAACTTGCTAAGGATGATAATAAAACTAAGAATTTAAATGTTGCAATAGAAAAGAATCGCAGTAGTAACTGTGCAGCATTAGCAATTTCCTTAACTGGAAAACTAGTCGATACAAATATAAGTTATGAGAAATATAATCAAGTAATTAATAATTTGCTTGATAGTGGGCAAAAAAATAGTCCTGCTTGGAGATACTTTGATTACAAATTTTCTATTGACAAGGAAAGGTCAATACAGGGTATAAAAATCGCTCTGATTACAGATGAGCAGATTAGTTTAATAGATTTCTTTGAAACTTATATTGACAGTTTAATTTACTTATACGATAGAAATCAAAAACTCATAATTGAGAATATTGTTGGTAAAATATATAAAGTAATAAATGATTATAGAATTCGAAATATGTATATATCATTTATAGACCCATCTGTTGAAATAGCTGATAAACATGTGTGTAATATTATTGAAGCATATACAAGCGGAGAGTACTCATTATTAGAAAAACTATGGGATAGTAGTAAAGGTAAATTTTTAGATGATTTTGTTATCTGTAATTTGATAGTTAAGTCAGGAATTGAAGTGTTGGGAACGCATGTTTATTTAAATAAATTTTGGCAGGAAATAAAGAAACTATACGATTTATCCTATGATAGCGATTTGTGTTGCAACAAAGTATTAGAGTATTATAAAGTTCTTTACAATACTTCGTGGAGATATAAAATACTAAGCATTTTGACGAGAAAATTCAATTTTGAAATTGATGATGGAGTAGTAAGATATTCTTTGTTACATGATTTAAATTTAACACCTAATTTCTATAGATGCATAAGTGGGACTCAAAATAAATTAAAGTATTTGATGAAGTTTGAACAACTAACGCCTGTTACATATGAGTTTCACAAGTATTTGATATTATGGGATAAAAATATTAAAACAATTGAAGGGGTAGACGTAATAAGGAAGAATTTTTATGAAATTAAAAAAATGTATGAGATATGCGAATATAATGAGTGTATCGTGATGTCATATAAAATGTTAGAACAACTTGATAATAGAAAAATGTATTATCAGGAAAGGATTAGAAGATTACTTTTTAATTCGTTAGTTAAAGTTAAGAATTATTACGATGCAATGCAGATATATGTATCAAGTTATTTGCTTGGAAAAAATCAGGTAACACATATGAATGTAATGCCTATAGTAGAAGAGATAGAAGATAGTGAAGATAGTCGTTTCAAAAGTACTATATGCAGACCGATATTTCTTTCATTATACTATAAAAATAATGCAGATGAAATAATTTCAAGTTATTTAGATTATTTGGAATCAACAGGAAATGAGACAATAATTGAGTATCTTGATTCAATTACTAATTTAGACTCATATCAGGTTCTATTTTTAGAAAATGTGTGTACACCTAAATTATTACTCAAAGATTATGTATCGAAAGCATTAATGCACGGAAGTGCATTGGAATTAAGAAGTCATGTGTTAAAGAAATTGGTTAATTGTGTAAGTGGCGATGTAGGAAAATACTTGACTGAATTAAATGATATATATAAGCGTGTCAATTTAAAGAAGAAAATGGATAGTTTTAATCGTAGTAGAATATTCATTGACAGAGATAATTTGTGTAAGTTTTTAATCAATGATATAACGACTGAATTTAATAAATATAATCTTGTTCAAGAAATACTAGAAATAACAAAGGGAAATAAAAATTTGATTGGAAATTCAGATTTATTTTTTGAAGAATATTGGGATAAGACAAAATTTTTTGAAAAAAATGTAGAAAAAATAAAAATAAGTTATTTGAGTGAGTCACCATATTCTTTAGAGGGATTTTTGAGTACTCGTATTAGACATAATTATTGCAATGATATATTAAAAAGAGTTTTTGATGAACAGAATATTTTCTCAAAAAAGGCTACTGATGGGAGTAATGAATACATAATTAATGAATATTGGCAAAGTAAAATGAATAATGCAGAGTATGAAATTATAAAAGGAGAGTTGGCTGTATTTTCAAAATCAATTGATGCAAAGATACAAGAAATTAAAGATTTTTGGATAAGAATAAAAAAGGATCAAAATAGTCCTGGAATGTTTGATTACCTTGATTTTACATACAATTTTATTAATTATGTGGTGATGGATTTCAATGTTATGCTTAAAAATCCTTCTGAATTTATAGAAGGAGTTATAATTGCATTAGATGAATATACCAATAAAATATTGGAATTAATAAGAACTAGAATTGAAAATGAATTGGCGCCATATTATTATAATTCTTTACTTGGATTAGAAGAGGCGATTAAAGACAAGGTTTTTGATAGGAATATAAAATCTGAATTATTAAGAAAGATTGAAACGTGTAAAGCAAAGTATATAGAAGATATTAACGGATTCAAAGATATTTTTTGGATGGATAAGACGAAATATCCAGATTTTTTAATATCTGAATTAATAGATTTTTGTTTACAAATAGAAAGAGATATGAATAAGGATTTTGAAAAAACAATTGTATCAATAAAAAATGGATATCAAAATAGATTTCAAGGGTACATTTTTCCTTATTTGGTAGATATTATAGGCATTTTATTTAGAAATGCAGTTCAGCATTCAAAATTTAATGATTTATCAGAACTGAAAATTGAGTTGGTAATAGATAAAATAGGTGATTCTGTATTACCTGAAGTGTTATACAATGGAATACCCGATAATATAAGAGATTCAGTAAATATGGTGATTAATATAAAGAATAATCTGAGCAAGAGCGTAAATGAAAATGAAGTAGAAGAAATAGTACATGAGATTATTGACAATATATCAAACGGAACATATTTAGAAAATAGTAATTACGAGGGTGGGTCTGGTTTATATAAGATAGCTAAATTATTAGATTATAATCTAAAATCGAGTGCGGTTTTTTTTAAAAATGATATTGGTGGATTTTTTGATATATATTTAATAATTAATTTAAAAGAATACGAGGTGATTAATAATTGAGAATTCTCTGTATAGAAGATCAAAAAGAAAAATATGAGAAAATCCATGAAATAATACAAGAAAGTGCGTCTAAAGTTAAGTGGGCACATGATTGTCAAACAGGTTTGATGGAATTGAGGCAAAACAAATATGATTTGCTTCTCTTGGATATGAGTATGCCAATGTGTGAGGAAGAACAAGAAGATACGTTTGATAGTTATGCCGGGATGTCTGTGTTACGAGAAATTAAACGTAAAAAATATGATATTAAGGTGGTGATAATAACAGGTTTTAGTGATTTTGAAAAAGAAAAAGAAGTTATAACGTTAAGCGAGTTGGATGAAAAGATTAAAGCAAAGTATAGTTCTATTTATTTGGGATATGTAAAGTATAATTCCACGTCCATAGAATGGCAGGATAAAATTAAAGAGTTTATAGAAAGAAGAGGATAAAAATGAAAATACTTATAGTAGATGATGAGAACAATAAAGTTCAGTCCATAAGGGAAATATTTATAAGAGAAAAAATAAGTGTTGATATTGAAGTTGCGACTGGAATAAATGAGGCAGTAAAAAAAATACATGAAGAAAAATATGGATTAATGATTGTAGATATGTGTTTGCCATACAATTTTGGAGAAGAAATCGAAGAAAATGGAGGTATTTCACTTATTAATATTATCAGAAATGATAAAAGACTTAAGGCACCAAATGAAATAATCGTGTTAACTGCTCACAGAGAAATGATTCAGAAGTATACTGAAGAAATAAAAAGTCAATCATTTGAAATGATATTATATTCAACATCATCAGTTGAATGGAAAACAAAAATTACTGATAAGTTAAAATATTTGATAAGATTAGATGAATCTCCAATAGATAGGAGAAAATATAATTATGATGTAGCTGTTATTACAGCTGTTTCGGTAGAACATGAAGCTGTAATGAAGTTATCTGACTGGAAGAAAGTAAAAATACAAGATGATTCAACTGTTTATTATGAAAGTAAATGGGAAAAAGAAGATAAAATATTAAGAGTAATACATACAAGTTTAACCCAAATGGGAATGGTGGCAGCAGCAACCATTACAACCAAAATAATTTATAATTTTATTCCGAGATTTATAATAATGCCTGGAATTGCAGGTGGAGTTAAGGAGGAATATGAATTCGGAGATATAATTATACCTAGAGAAGTTAAAGACTATTGTAGTGGAAAGTATACAACATCAAAAGAAAACGAAAGTGATTCGAATGAAAATCCAATAAAGTATTTTGTTCCAACTGCAACATCAATTTCAACAGATTTTGATGTTATTAATAAATTGTCTGAAGGATTTGATAATATACTTTCAAAAATAAATTCAGATTGGCCCAATGGGGGGGAATACAAAGTTCCTAAAATAAGAACTGGTAATATGGCGAGTGGAGATTCGGTAATTCAAAATTCAAGTGTGATTAATATGATGATAAAAAATCACTTAAGACAAGCAGATGGATTAGATATGGAGGCATATGGCGTGTATTATGCATCACAGCAAGCTGTTGCTCCAAAGCCAATACCGATTTGTATGAAAGCTATTTCTGATTTTGCAAATAAAGATAAAAGTAATGAACACCAAAGTTATGCAGCTTACACGAGCGCTCAATTTGCAAAAGCATTTGCATTGGAGTATATCGGAAATGAGAACGGTTGATTCTGGATTTGTGTATTTAATGTTGTGAAAAATAGGATAGTTGTTAATAAATACTATAGCTTTATGGAAAATTCCCATCACACCCTTGACACGAGCGGGAACGGGAAAAACATATGCCTCAGCTTTTGCTATGAGAGAGCTCGGTTATAAAAGAGTATTATTTCTGGTTCATCGTGGACAGTTGGCACGCCAGACAAAGAAATCTTATCAGAAGATATTTGGTAAAAACGTTTCTATGGGATTAGTGGGAGCAGGATATAATGAATATGAAGCGGATTATGTGTTTGCAACCGTGCAGACATTGAATCGTGATGAGCATTTATACAATTATAGAAAAGATGAGTTTGATTGTATCATTTTGGATGAAGCCCACCACAGTTCCGCTGAAACCTACAAAAAAGTCATGAATTATTTCACACCACAATTATTTTTAGGTATGACTGCTACTCCTGATAAAAGGGATGATGATGTAGAAGAACGCAACATTTATGAAATATTCAATTATCAGATCGCATATGAAATCCGATTGAAGCAGGCAATGGAAGAAGATATATTATGTCCGTTCCATTATTTCGGAATAAGTGATGTATCAGTAGTAGATGAAAAGCAGTTAAAATCAAAAAAGATGACAGACAGGGATTTCACTATGCTTACGGGAGATGAAAGAGTAAGGCATATTATTGAACAGGCAGAATATTACGGCTACAGCGGAGATAGGGTTAAGGGATTGATTTTCTGCAGCAGGATTGATGAATCAGAGGAACTGTCGCGAAAATTCAATGCATTAGGATATCGTACCATTTCGCTTAATGGAAGTGCTTCTGAGCAGGAAAGGGCGGATGCTTTTGAAAGATTAGCGATGGATGAAAATGATGCGACGGAAAAATTGCAACCGCTTGACTATATTTTTTCAGTAGAAATCTTAAACGAAGGTGTTGATATTGTAGAAGTAAATCAGGTCATAATGCTCAGACCAACAGAGTCGCCGATAGTATTTATTCAGCAATTAGGTCGTGGACTTCGTAAAGCAGAAGGAAAAGAATATGTTGTCATACTTGATTTTATTGGGAACTATAACAATAACTTTATGATACCGGTAGCCCTTTCAGGTGACCGTTCTTACAATCCGGACATAATAAGAAAATATGTCATTAGCGGAAATACAACAATTCCCGGAGCATCGACGGTTCATTTTGATGAGATTGCGAAAGATAAGATTTTTTCATCCATTGATAAGATAAAAGGTATGAAATCTATAATTAAATCAAGTTATAAAAATTTGAAAAACAGGCTGGGCAGAGTACCTTATTTAGTAGATTTTTATGATAACGGCGAGGTCGACCCTCTTGTTATCATACGTGAATATAAAACATATCAGTCATTTCTTGAATCGGAAGAAAAGGAAGCATACATAGGCAGATTACAAGAAGATGAATTACTTGTACTTGAATATTTATCTAAAACTGTATTGTCAGGTGTCAGACCGTATGAACTAGTAATTTTGAAAAAGTTGATAATTCAGGATATGATTAATTTAGATGATATTTGTACCGAAATGAATGTCAGGTATGGTGTTACACTTAATATGGAATCTATTAAAAATGCAGTGGATGTCTTAAAAGGACATTTTGTAAGCAAAGAGGAAGAATTAAAAAAAAATAGCCATATCGATATTATTGATGATGTGAAAATCAATAGTTTACGAAGATGTGCAGAATTTTCAAAACGTTTATTTAATAGGGAATTCAGACGTCAGGTTAATGATATTATAGAGGTTGGATTAAGGAGAAGTGTTAAGTAACTGAAATTATTGACAAATGTGATTAAATGTGTTAAAATGTACTCAAAGTAAAACGGGAGGTACATTTTATGGCGAACAAAATACAACAACTAATTATCCAAACATTAGAAGAAAAAGGATATGAAGTTACAGTAGAACTCGATGGTATATATGTTGATGAAGAAGATGCATCTACTGGAATAAAAATATCAATCGAAATAATACCATAGGAGATTGGTCATGAACACATCAAATATCACAAATTATAAACCAAAAGATTTTGCTGAACTTTTAGGAGTATCAGTAAAAACATTACAAAGATGGGATAGGGAAGGAATCTTAAAATCAAATAGAACGCCTACTAATAGACGCTATTATACTTATAACCAATATCTTACATACAAAGGGATAGATACTGAAAAAGATAATCGGCAAATAGTAATATACGCACGAGTATCAACAAGAAATCAAAAAGATGATTTAATAAATCAAATTGAATTTCTAAAACAATTTTGTAATGCCAAAGGTATTATAGTTGACCAATGTATAGAAGATTATGGCAGTGGGCTTAATTATAACCGTAAACAATGGAATAAGCTATTGGATGAAGTAATGGAGCAAAAAATAAAAACCATTATTATTACGCACAAAGATAGGTTTATTCGTTTCGGTTACGATTGGTTTGAAAAATTCTGCATGAAATACAACACGAATATAGTAATTGTAAACAATGAAGAATTGTCTCCGCAAGAAGAGTTAGTACAAGATATTGTTTCAATACTTCATGTATTTAGTTGTAGACTTTATGGACTTCGTAAGTATAAAAAACAGATAAAGGAGGATAAAGAAATTGAAGAAGAGATTTCTAACCGAAATACTGCTAACGCCACAACAGAAGAATAAGTTTTTTCAAACGAGAGGAACCTGTCGTTTTGTATATAATATGTTTCTTGCTCAAAATCAAGAATGGTATAAGCAAGGTAAGAAATATATGTCAGCTAAAGACTTTTCTGTGTGGCTTAATAACGAATATATACCAAATAATCCAGATAAAGTATGGATTAAAGATGTATATTCAAAAG
>CAMHLZ010000079.1 GCA_946186125.1 uncultured Lachnospira sp.
CGATGCAGAATAACAACGTGATCGCAACAGAGGTTGCAGAAAAGCCAAAGACAAGTGGCAAGGCTCGCTTTACGGCCTATATGCAGGGCATGAAGAAGTTGGAGTGTAAGGCACAGATGCAGAAGGAAGCTATGATGAAGGGAGGAGCAAAAGCATGAATTACGAAGAATTTAAGCAGGAAGTGGCAGACCGTATCAAGGAGTTTCTGCCTGAGAAGTACGCAGATGCGGATGTTTCCATTCAGACAGTTGTGAAGAACAATGATCAGAAGCTGGATGGTCTTATGGTAAAGCTTGAGGACAGCAATATCGCTCCCAATATCTACCTCAACCAGTTTTATGAGCAGCATGAGGACGGCAGACCTATGGATGATATCCTGGCTGCAATCGCAGATGTCCGCACACAGCATGAGATGTCACAGGATTTCGATGTTAGCAGGCTTACGGATTTTGACAGCGTGAAGGATCGTATCACCTGCCGCCTTATCAATGCAGAGCAGAATGCGGAGTATCTTGCAGATAAGCCTCATACCATGGTGGATGACCTGGCTGTTACATACCATATCGCAATCGGCAAAGAAGAGAGCGGCACAATGAGCGCACCTATCACCAACAGGCTCATGGAGGGATACGGTGTGGATGTAGAACAGCTTCATCAGATTGCCCTCGATAACATGGACACCCTTACTCCGGCAACTTTCAAGAGTATGACGGAGACCATGGTGGATATGATGCTTCCCGATATGATGCGAAATGGCATGACAGAGGAAGAGGCAAGGGAGGCCATCGCCGGTATGATCCCGCCTACACCTGATGAGATGATGTATGTACTTTCCAATGAGGATAAGCTTAACGGTGCGGCAGTTCTCCTTAACGATAAGGTCATGGATGATATCACCGAGAAGCTGGGTCAGGACTACTTCATTTTACCTTCGAGTGTGCATGAGGTGCTGATCGTACCTAAGAATGACCAGATGGATCTTAAGACACTGGAGAGCATGGTGCAGGATGTGAATGCCACACAGGTAGCACCGGAGGAAAGACTCTCCGATCACGTATATGCCTATGACGCAAAGGAACATGAGCTTTTCCGTGCGGACAAGGCAGAGGAGAGAGCTGCGGCAAAGGAAGCCGAGGCTTCAAAGGAAACTGCTGTAGAAAAAACATCTGTAGAAAAAACATCTGCAAAGGAAGAAAAGAGGCAGGAACGTCCTTCCCTTAAGGAGAGGCTTGCTCAGAAGAAAGATGTTGTTGCCAAGAATGAGGCAAACAGAGAACCTCGTCAAATGAATAAGGACAGAGGCGCACAGGCTTTGGCATAAGAATTTTTGTTTTTGAACGGGAGAGGGGCAGTAATGTCCTTCTCCCATAATCTTTATAAGGAGAAACAGGCTATGGCAAGAAAATATGATGAGATCAAATGGCTTGCACAGGCTACGGCACAGGATTTATCGGCAGATACGGAAAAGTGGAAGGGATTCCTTACCACTGCCGGAAGGCTATACCGGTATCCTTTCATGGATCAGCTGCTTATCTATGCCCAGAGACCGGATGCCACAGCATGTGCAGAGCTTGAAACATGGAATCAGAAGATGAACTGCTGGGTCAACCGTGGCTCCAAGGGTATCGCCCTTTTGGATGAGAGCAGCGGCAGACCAAGGCTCAGATATGTATTTGATGTGTCAAATGTGCATCCCGGATGGAATGTGGGAAGGCTCCCGTACATATGGCAGGTCAGAGAACGGAATGAACAGACGGTTCTCAACAGACTTGAAAATATATATGGAAAAACTGATGAAAGCAGACCTTTCGGAGACAGACTTGTGGAGCTGGCACACCGTATTGCGGATGATTATTACAGGGATGTAATGCCTGATCTGCAGGACAGGGTGGATGGAAGCTTTTTGTATGGTTACGATGAGCTGAATCTTGAAATGAGATTGCAGGATACCATGAGGGATTCCATCGCATATACCCTTCTTACAAGGTGCGGCGTGGATACAGAACTTTATGATTTTGATTTTCGGTATCTGCATGAGTTCAGCGATGTGAAAACGCTGTCGGTACTTGGAAATGCAGTATCGGAAATGACTGAGCCGGTGCTTATGGAAATCGGAAGAGCGGTAACAGCACAGGAGCGTCATATCGCCAGATATGGCGAAGTAGAAAGACAAACGGAGAATATATCACAAGCCGTAGAAAAAAGCCAAAATTCGCTTGCAAATGAGGCTCAGAATGAATATAATGCTTTAAAGCGTGAAAGCGAGCGGCAAGGTGATATTTCCACCGATGATTATGAAAAAGGCGAAAGCGCTAATATTTCAGAACAAGGAGGAAATGACCATGGAACTGACTTACATGCAGAGCGGGGATTATCTGATCCCGAACCTGATCGCGAACAGCGAGCCGGAGGAACCCTTAACGAAGTACGGACTGATGCGGAGGAACTTCTTAAAGGAACACAGGAGAGGAACCTACAGCGGGATGATGTTAGAGGGGAATCTGAAGGAGCACTGTCTGATGATTCAGAAGCAGGCAGAGGAGAGGATGGATCGGTTGACATCCCAGATGGCGAAGTCGCAGGGAGTGAACGAAGCCCTGAAAGCATCAGACCAGATGAAGTGGGTGGGCCTGATGAACAACATCCGGGCATCGGCGGAGGAGATAGTTTTATCGGAGCTGATCTACAGCTAAATTCTCCCGATGATGAACTTAAGCAACTGAATATGTTTGATCTGTTCCCGTCATTTGCGGAGCAGGTGGGAACGATAGCAGCAGCGGAAGCAAGCGTGAAAACGAAGGCTCCCGCTGTTTTTATGTTAAAAGACGACCAGCTTCTTGATGTGATAAGGTCCGGTGGCGGTAAAGAGAATAACCGCAAGCGCATCTATGCAAAGTACCAGGCAGGAAAAGATGCTGCGGAAATGACGGATTTCATTAAGAACGAGATTGGAACGACAGGCAAGGGCTTTGAATTTGACGGGCAGAGGGTATCTGTCTGGTATAACGAAAACGGTATGAGCATCGCACCGGGCAACTCTGCTCAGGTGGACTTTGCCACTACCTATAGCTGGAGCCTTGTGGAAGAGTTCACCCGTCAGATGGTGGAAAACGGCTCATATATGTCGAGAAATGAAGCCTTTCTTGTGGACAGCACCGAACGGGCGAGGGTGGCTGATCAGATTTATTTCTTTTTCCGTGACGGCATTGATGATATGCCTGATTCTCTTTCTATCCAAGGAAGTAATTATCCCGACAGCCAGGCACATATCGCAGAGCTATTATCTACCCATGAGGGAAGGGAGCTGCTTGCAGAGGAAATCGGCAGGGCTGCGGACAGGATAGAGAGCGGAGAATTACAGATACGATGGAGATATGTAAAAGAGCCAGAATACCTACTTTCGGAGATTGCCGACCTCGATGCAGAGCGTAGGGAGTTTCCTCTTGCAGATGAGGTAAATGTAAGGCTTGAAAACTTCATCACCCAGGATGAGATTGACAGCAGGCTCACCCATGGAAGCGGCGTATCACAGGGGCTTTTCCGTATCTATGATTATTTTAAGGAGGGGCATGACAGCAAGGATAATGTAGCGTTCCTTAAAAGCGAATACGGTACTGGTGGTCAGTCAGATGCACTGATCGGAAATGACAAGAGCTGGGAAGACCATGATGCAAAGGGCATTCAGCTTGACAAGGGAAGTATCATGGAGCCTTATACATCCGTGCTTCTTAACTGGAACGTGGTGGAAAAGCGTATCCGTGAACTGATTGCAGAGGATAAGTACCTGTCTCCAAAGGCAAAGGAAGCCTATGCAGAGTATAAAAAGGAGCAGGAAAAAGAAGCTCTTGCGGATGAGCAGGAAAAACTTGTTGATGCCATTGAAGCCGGGGATGCACAGGAAGAGCCTGAAAGCAAAGAGGCAGATCATAATCCCGAATTCGGTCCGCCTGTCGGACGGGGAGAAAACAGCCGCTGGTCGATAGTCCATGAAGCGGATGATGAAAATGATAATCCCCAGGAGTGGGCAACAAAGCTCCCTTCCGGTCAGTATGTATGGATAGACCGTGAGGAAGATGGCTCGTATGGGATTCATCCGGTTGCTAATTCTTTTGCTGCTCCTACGGAGACCTTCAGGACTCTTGAAGAGGCGCAGGAGTATGTTGATGAGATCATGCGGGGAGATGTGCTTAAAGAGCAGGCTTTAGAGCAGGAGTCTCCGACATATACAATTTATCAGATTTCAGATGAGGCTGAGGACAGGCGGGATATCATCTTTGAGAATCTGGAGCATCTGCAGAACAGAGGACTGTCTGTTGATGCGGCAAACTATGAGGCGGTATATACCGGAGAACTGGAGGAAGGTACTACCCTCGAAGATCTTTATGAGAAGTTCAACATAGACCATCCCGTAGATTACAAGGGACGCTCCATGTCCGTATCGGATGTGGTGGTATTGCATCAGAATGGTGAGGACAAGGCATATTTCGTGGATTCATTTGGATTTTCGGAAGTGCCGGAGTTTCTTCGGGAAAAAGAAGCAGTCCTTACTCCGGAGCAGGAGCAGGCAAAAGAGCTTATCAATGAGTTCTGCTACAGGGAGTATGATCATGATGCAGATTTCTCGGATCTTTCCAATGTGGAGATAGCCTATACCGACCTTATAGATGAAGCAGATGGAAAAGAGTACCCGATACAGGCTTCTGTAGACCTTGAGCATAACAGTATCCGTCTTGCGATTGACGGCCAGATCATTTCTCAGAATGAATATGATACCCTTACTGACCTTATAGAAAATGAGCTTAAGTACCTTGATTTTGACGAGCTTACCTATGTATCGGAAGAGGACTGGGAGAAGTTCCATAACATGGAGCTTACCGCAGAGGATATACAGAATATTTCTTATATCGGAGCGGAGTACAGTAATTTCGGGCATACTGCAGAGTACGAGCTTGAAGCGGATATCCGGGGCGAGCATCAGAAGATCTATTATGAGGTTACAAGGCATGACGGGGATGAAGAGAGCTTTTCCATCCATACTGAAAGTAACGATATTTATGAAAGGCTTTCTGAACCGGAGCTTCGCAAGCTGGAAGAGAAATTGTCAGATGAAGTAAGAATCGGGCAGTATGAAAAGAAGATTGAAAAGGCTGATAGCCTTGATGCAGTTAAGAACATCCAGTATGAGTTTATGGATGACGAGAGCTTTCCAAGGAGACTTGTCGGGAGGTTCTGGGAGTCCTATAACGCAAGGGAAGCGGAACTGTCTGAGACGGCAAAGGTTGAAGCGAAGAATTTCCGTATTACAGATGATGACCTGGGTAAAGGCAGCGCAAAGGAAAAGTTCCGTGACAATATCAGGGCGATTACAACCTTGAAGCAGATTGAGGATGAACACAGGACAGCTACACCGGAGGAACAGCAGATTTTATCACAGTATGTCGGCTGGGGCGGACTTGCGGATGCCTTTGATGAAACAAAGAGCAACTGGTCTGCAGAATATCAGGAATTAAAGGGAGTGCTGACACCGGAGGAGTATAATTCCGCAAGGGAGAGTACCCTTAATGCACATTTCACAAGCCCCGTGATCATAAGAAATATCTATAAAGCACTGGGACAGATGGGCTTTGAAAAGGGAAATATCCTTGAGCCTGCCATGGGTGTAGGTAATTTCTTCGGTATGCTGCCGGAGGAGATGCAGGATAGTAAGTTATACGGAGTTGAGCTTGATGATCTGACAGGCCGTATCGCAAAGCAGCTCTATCCGCAGGCAGATGTGCGTATCAGCGGATATGAAAAGACCGATTTTCAGAATGATTTCTTTGATGTGGCGGTCGGAAATGTGCCGTTCGGAAATTATAAGGTAAGCGACAAGCCTTATGATAAGCTGAACTTCCAGATCCATGATTATTTCTTTGCAAAGACACTGGATAAGGTAAGACCGGGCGGAATCGTAGCATTTGTTACAAGCAAGGGAACCATGGATAAGCAAAGCCCGCAGGTGAGGAAATATCTTGCTCAAAGGGCAGAGCTGCTCGGAGCGGTTAGATTACCCAATACAGCCTTTAAGGAGAATGCCGGAACAGAAGTAACGTCCGACATTCTTTTTTTCCAGAAAAGAGACAGGCTTATGGATATCGAGCCGGACTGGGTACACCTCGGCATGGATGCAAACGGTATCGCCATGAACCAGTATTTTGCTGACCACCCGGAGATGATCGTAGGAAAGATGGAAATGGTGTCAGGGCCTTTCGGAATGGAGAGTACCTGTGTGCCGGATGAGAGCAGACCTTTTGAAGAGCAGCTCCGTGAGGCAATCAGCAATATTCATGCGGAATATGAAGCGGTGGAGCTTTCAGCGGATGAGCTTGGAAAGTCTGACCTTGAAGTAATCCCAGCAGATCCGAATGTGAAGAATTACAGCTTTTGTATGGTGGATGATCATGTGTATTATCGTGAGAATTCCGTCATGAAGCCTGCCGATGTGTCAGATACCATGGAAGACCGCATCAAAGGTATGATCGCTATCCGTGACTGTACGCAGGAACTGATTCAGATGCAGATGGAGGATTATCCCGACTCAGCCATTACGGACAAACAGGCAGAACTGAACGGATTATATGATAAGTTCTCCGATAAATACGGGCTTATCAGTTCCCAGACCAATAAGAGAGCCTTTAATCAGGATTCTTCATACTGCCTGCTCTGTTCTTTGGAGAAGCTGGACGATGAGGGGAAGTTTCTTGGAAAAGCGGATATGTTCACGAAGCGAACCATCAAACACGCAGAGGTGGTGACAAGCGTTGATACCGCAAGCGAGGCACTGGCGGTCTCCCTGGCTGAAAAAGCCAAGGTAGACCTTGACTATATGGCAGAGCTTACGGGAAAGGAAAAAGAAGCCATAACTGAGGAGCTTGCAGGAGTTATCTTCCAGAATCCTTTGACAGACCAGTGGGAGACGGCAGATGAGTATCTGTCCGGTAATGTCCGTGAGAAGCTTTCCATAGCAAAGAACTATGCGGAAAATCACCCTGAGTATCAGGTGAATGTGGTGCATCTTGAACAGGTAATGCCGAAAGACCTTGAAGCATCGGATATAGAAGTCCGTCTTGGGGCAACATGGGTTGACCCGAAGTATATCGAGGACTTCATGCGTGAGACCTTCCAGACACCGGGATATCTTTTTGACCGGAATGTCATGGGCATACAGTATTCGGATGTGACCGGGCTTTGGAATGTAAAGGGTAAGAATGCAGACTATGGTAATACCCTTGCCAACATGACCTTCGGTACCGGCAGGGCAAATGCCTATAAGATACTGGAGGACAGCCTGAACCTTAAGGATGTGCGTATCTATGATACTATCGTGGAGGATGGCAAGGAAAAGAGGGTGCTTAATAAAAAAGAAACTACCCTTGCCGCACAGAAGCAGGAGGCAATCCGTGAAGCCTTTAAGGACTGGATCTTTAAGGATCCTGAGCGAAGAGCCGATCTTGTAAAGGTTTATAATGAGCGTTTCAATTCCACAAGACCAAGAGAGTATGACGGCTCACATTTGCAGTTCCCGGGCATGACACCGGATATAGAGCTTAAGCCACATCAGAAAAATGCGGTGGCTCATGTACTGTATGGAGATAATACGCTCCTTGCACACTGCGTTGGAGCCGGCAAAACCTTTGAAATGACTGCGGCGGCCATGGAACTGAAAAGGCTGGGGCTTGCTCAGAAGTCGCTGTTTGTAGTACCAAACCATTTGACTGAGCAGTGGGCGAGTGATTTCCTGCGTCTGTATCCCGGAGCAAATATTCTTGCGGCAACGAAGAAGGACTTTGAGCCTGCAAACCGTAAGAAGTTCTGTTCCCGTATAGCTACAGGCGATTATGATGCTGTGATCATCGGTCATACCCAGTTTGAAAAGATCCCTCTGTCACAGGAAAGGCAGGTGGCGATACTGGAGCGGCAGATAGATGAGATCACGGAAGCCATAGCACAGGCTAAGGCTGACAGGGGCGAGCGATATACCATCAAACAGATGGAAAAATCCAAGAAGCAGCTCATGACAAGGCTTGATAAATTAAATGATCAGAGCCGTAAGGATAATGTCGTAACCTTTGAGCAGCTTGGAGTTGACAGACTTTTTGTGGACGAATCGCATTCGTACAAGAATTTGTTCCTGTATACCAAAATGAGGAATGTGGCAGGTATCGCACAGACAGAGGCGCAGAAGTCGCAGGATATGTTCAACAAATGCCAGTACCTTGATGAACTGACAGGCGGTAAAGGCGTGACCTTTGCAACCGGAACGCCAATTTCCAACAGCATGACGGAGCTATATACCAATATGAGATATTTACAGTATGGTACACTTCAGAAGCTGGGACTGGGACAGTTTGATGCATGGGCAGCGAACTTCGGTGATACGCAAACGGCGATAGAGCTTGCACCGGAGGGAACCGGATACAGAGCGAAGACAAGGTTTGCGAAGTTCTTTAACCTGCCGGAGCTGATCGCACTCTTTAAGGAGAGTGCAGATATACAAACACCGGATATGTTAAAACTTCCTGTGCCGGAGGCAGAATATGAGAATGTAACACTTAAACCTTCAGAAGCGCAGAAGGAAATGGTGGCATCCCTGGCAGACAGAGCAGAGCGGGTGCGTAACCGTATGGTGGATTCATCTGTCGATAATATGCTTAAGATCACAAACGACGGGCGTAAGCTGGCACTGGATCAGA
>CAMHLZ010000080.1 GCA_946186125.1 uncultured Lachnospira sp.
AGCATGAGCAAAGCCGGATATCCTTATGACAATGCACCTATGGAGCGATATTATATACAATCATGTGAGACCGCATTCGTATAATAATTATAAAACACCTTTTGAAGCACGATACGAACAGAAGTAAAAAAACATAATTTTAACAGTCAAAAGTGTTACAAAAATGCTTGACCACAACAAATCGCAATATTTAATCAGTTAGTTTTCGGACAGTCTGCCTCCCTTATAACCTCAAATAAAACCCCTCATGAATTTATTCATGAGGGGTTTAAAATATCATCTATTCAACTCTGCAATCTTCAAACAAATTATTTGTTAGCGATAGCTGCCTGTACTGCTTGTCACCTGAAGGGGAAAGTTCATATGAACAATCTACCTTAGGATTATCATTTTTTCGTCCTATGACGCTTAGGTTTATTTTATCACATTTTTCAACTTTAAGGAACCACTCAAAATGGTCCTGATAGCGTAAATTTACTGTCGGAAAATACATGATAGAGTCTTGTTGCTAATCCTAGTTTTGTATTCATTATCTCTGCATATTTTCCTGTTATCCTATATAGCAGATTTTTTATACCGGTCTCCACTTAATAGTTGCATCTTCTAGTTTTTGGAGTAACAAATTGACAACAGTTATGACTAAACCGATAAGTATTATTCCTGCAAACACTCTTGTGAAATCTATGTAATCTGAGAATTTTTTTACATAAAAACCAAGCCCCGACTTTGCACCAATCATTTCTGCCATAACAAGAATCATAAACGTAATGGAGAACTGTACTCTTATGCCTTTTATTATCGCTGGCATTGAGTAGGGAAGTATTATTTTAAACAGCATTGTAAATGTTCCTGCATTCAAGGTCTTTGCAGAATCTATTATCTTCTTTTCCATGCTTTCAACACGAATAATCATATTCATAAAATTTGGCCAGAATAAACCGAATGCAATTACTGCAATTGATGCCATGTTAAAACTTGGTAGTAGCGCGATAAGGTAAGGCGTATATACCATTGGTGGAATAGGACTGATTACCTTTGCCACCGGAAAAAGCCCTGATCTAAGCCGCTCATTATATCCAATTATTAATCCGAGCAAATTTCCAAGAATCAATGCAATACCATATCCGATCAACAATATTTTCATAGAACTCCCAATATTTTCAAGCATAAATGTTCCATCTCTTACAAATACCTGTGCCACATCTTCAAGGCACGGAAAGAGTGTTTTGTTTAGCGAGTCTGAAATTCGTGTAAGATATTCCAATCCCAACAGCACTACGTACACCCCAACAACAATGTCTCCCAAATGTTTTTTAGGCTTTTCCTCTTTATCCAAAGCAGTCCCCAACGTATACAATAACCATATTGCAACTAACACCAAAACATATACTGTATTGGTTTCGACTTCTCGTTTACCTTTAACAAACAAAGTCACAATCAAATTTACAATAAGGAAAACAGTAGGGGCTGACAATAATATTTTAGCTGCTTTTTTCACAGAACCACCTCACTTCCACCAATATTATCGGCCACTTCCTGATAAAAAAGACTAACCAATTCATCGCGTAATTTTTTGTATTCATTACTTAAAAACAGTTCTGATCTGTTCTTAATTCCCGACAAACTTTTTGGCACTTTTATATCTTTTTGAATAACTCCCGGCCTCATAAATATTATCCTGTCTGCAAGAATAATTGCTTCATCAATATCGTGGGTAACAAAAATAGCTGTTTTTTTCTTTTCTCCGTTTTTACACAAATTCAAAGTCAATTCCTGAAGTTCATATCTGACTTTTGGATCTATTGCTCCAAAGGGTTCATCCATAAGTAAAATATCAGTATCCATTGCGAATGTTCTTGCAAGGGCTACTCTCTGCTGCATTCCACCCGATAACTCGAAAGGATATTTATCACCACTGTCTGCCAACTCAACTTTATCCAGGAAATATTGAGTTTTCTCTATTATCTTTTTATTATCCTTTTCTTTTTTTGCCTGTTTCACTCCAAAGATTACATTTTTCTTTGCAGTGAGCCATGGAAAGAGTGAGTAATGCTGAAATACTACTCCTCTATCTGTTCCTGCCCCTTTTACAACCTCTCCATTTATTTTCACATTTCCCTCTGTTGGCTTGTTTAGACCTGAAGCCAAAGATAACAATGTACTTTTTCCGCAACCGGATGGTCCAATCAGGCATACGAATTCATTTTCATCTATATCAAGATTGACATGGTTAAGAACTCTTTTTTTATTTCCCTTGCTTTCATAATCAAGTGAGACATCCTGAAATTCTATTTTACCCATAGACTGTTTCCTCCTTTTCCTACTAATATGGCATAACTACTCAACACCTAATTTTTCTACACTACTGATCAAATTCATTGTATGCTTCCAACAAATCCTTGTAATTGTTGTTGTCCGGATACTTTTCAAGAATCTGATCCAATGCTTCCTTAAATATTGTAGTATCAATAGATCCTTCAATCTTATCTGTACTGTCAATTGCTGTTGCTTCTTTAAGATACTGTCCGTAATTTAATACTTTTGCTTTTGCCGGATCAGGTACATAAGCCGAAGCAAAATCTCCATACATTACTTCTTTTACGTATGCGTCATCCTGATGTGTCAAATCCTTAAATATTTCTATTGTTTCTTTGCTGTTAGATAATATAAAATCATATGCTCTGATAACCGCTCTCATATAAGCAACCAATGCATCTCTTTTGTTTTTAATTGCATTTTCAGTTGTGCTGATTCGGCAACATGGATATGCATGTTCTAAATCATCAACATTTATTATTAGTTCCAATCCATAATCTATAGCTGTCCTCGTATCGTTAGCAGTTATATATCCTACTTCCGCCTCACCTTTTGCAACAGCCTGAATAATTGATAAATCGTCACCTAAATCCAGTGATTCCAAATCTTTATTTGAATCAATACCTATCTCTTTCAAATAATGTCTAACCACAAAATCACCTGTCATAGTTCTTCCGGTTGCCCATGTGGTGCCTTTCCAATTTTCCAGTTTTTTAAATTTATCAGCATTTTTTGGAAGGGTTACAATAAGTCCTCCAGCCTGTGCTGAACCCCCGATAATCTTTATTGGTTCTCCATCTTCAATAGCCTGCAAAACATTTGTTATTCCCGCAGGATTTACATCTATCTTTTCTTCTTCTAATGCAACAATTGTGTCTGACGAATTCTGAAGATTAACCAGATTTACATCCACACCTTCCTCTTTATAAAATCCTTTAACATTTGCCACTGTACTCAAACTGCTTTTAAAGGAAGTAGGAAAATAAGCAACATTAAGTGTTCCGTACTTACTCTTTGAATCTCCCTTAGAGCTACCTCCCGAAGTATTACTATTTCCGCATCCCACTGTTAAAACTGCCAATGCCAATGTCAATGAAACAATTGTTGTTTTTACGTTTATTCTCATGATATTTTTTCCTCCTCATCAATCCTGAAATCACTTATGTAATGATATGGATTCTTCTCATACCACTCATTAGTAAACGGTAATTCCACATTATCTTTTAAGTTTTCTACATATTTTCTATTTTTTAATGTTCTATCCACTCTTCTTGCCACTTCAAATACACCTCTATATCCAAAGTAAGAAAAATTTTCTGAAAACAGTGTCAAAGTCGGAGTTCCTGTTTTTGCAATCCAAACTCCCGCACCCGGGTGTGTAAGGCATAAATCCGGTTGTATCTTCTGAAGCAAATTAACAAGTTCAGAAGCCTGTGTTGAAACGCTGTTAGTCACGTTTCCGATAGTTTCCCTAACTTCTTTAAAAAGTTCATTTCCAAACTCATCATAGTTGAAATGTCTAAAACCAAGGACCTTCACTCCTATATCGTTAAGCAATAATGCAGTTGATCCATTCCTCAGATATCCTCCACTAATTAAGGCCGTCTTTCCTTCTATTCGCTCTTTAATCGGCTCAACAGCTCTCAGAACTTTTTCTGTTTCTTTCTTTGTAAGCTCTTCTGCCTCTTTTTTTAGTCCAAAAAACTCTGCTATTTCTGTAATGAACTTATTTGTTGCACTGATTCCAATTGGAATACTTGGTGTAATATAAGGCATTCCAAACTGTTCTTTTAAATAATTAACAAAGTAAATATCGTGAACATGGCACAGACATACGTTAAGTGCTGCATTGGTAACATTTTTCAGTTCTTCCGGCGATCTGTACTCTATAAATGTCTGTACATGAAGTCCTAATTTGTTCAGCAAACGAATTATCTCCTTTTCATCGTATGCAGAGATAGATGATGCCACAAACAAGTTAACAGTTTTGTTCTTTTTCTCTGTTAATTGTGCTCTTTTTTCCTCATAATCAGGCAAAGTCTTATCCAGGCCAAACTCTCCATCATCCTGAGTAAATTTAAAATTTTGTAAAACCCCGTGATATACTACATCATAAGCTGAAGTAAATACCTTTGCCATAAATCCCGGACAATGAAGGGGAATAATCGTGGCTTTTACTTTGCTTCTCATCTCTTCAATGATACCTTCTATGTCATCTCCAATTACTCCCGGCGCACATGAGTTCAAAACAAAGATACAGCTTGGATCAAACTCTTCCTGTGCTTTCAATATTGCTGCTTTTAAGTTGCGCTCTCCCCCAAGAACAACATCATCTTCATTCATGTTACTGCTAAGCCATATCGCTTCTTCCGGTTCTAACCCCCTATGTATAGAAGCAAGTTTTGTACGTCCTTCAAGACCGTGATTCTGGGAACCACACCCTATAGGCCCATGCATTATAACTACTGAACCTCTGATGGACATAGACATCAACGTAGACACTGCATTCTGACAATAAATTGCCTGAGTAAAATCTCTATTACACTTTTTAAGACATCCGTTACATGCTCCTGCCAACATATTTTCCAAATCTCCACCGTAAGCATTCGTTGTGTTTCTTGAATATTCTCTGCTCTTTGGTTCTTTTGCAACATAGTCATGTAAAAACTTATTAACCTGAATTATATTTTCTTTAACTTCAGACAATTCTCTTCACCTCCTTTTTCAACTGAGTATTTAGGATAGTTTCAAACAGTGTGTTTCCACCTCTAAACCCTGCAAATCCCTTATTTAAAACAACATCAAATACCGGATAGCTCACAGTAATCAGCACTCCCCCAAAATCTCCTGCAAGCTTATAGTCAATAGAACTTCCAAGAACTACCAACGGTGACAGTCTCTCCTGATATTCATCCGCATCTGATTCAGAATGTCGCTCCTTTACGTAATTTCTGATTGCTGTGGTATCCTGTTCAAAAACAAGTTCTGGCGTTTCACCATATTTATAATTTTCCAGTCTTTCTTTCAAATAATCCTTTCTCTCATCCGACAACTGATCAGTGATAAATATGTATTTAGGAATAAATCCTATTTCATTTTCAAGATAATCTGCATAGGCGAAAGCATCTGTGCTGTTTGCTATTACAACTCCGTAACTTTGAATATCCGTGTCTGCAACAAAATCTGAGATTCTCTCGATATATCCGTAGTAATTCTTTTTTTCTTTTGCCACTACTTCTTCCACAATGGAGTTATCAATATTCAATTCGTTAGCAACCTGTTTCAAAAATTTTTCACTCGCCTTGGCTCCAATAGGAAAATCTGTCACGATATAGTCTATGCCATGTGTTTCTTTTGCAGTTTTTGCCGCCTTTACTCCATAGAGTGGAGAAACCACAATATTTAGTACTGCCTCTCCGGCACTCAATATATTCTCGTGGGTCTGATCATGTGTAAGGAATGTATTAACTTCTAATCCTATTCTTTCAAGTATTCTCTTTATTTCTTCTAAATTCCCCCTAAAATATGGGTCATATCCCGGAACCTGTCCAAAAACATTTACCAGTTTTCTATTCTTCTCCCTCTTTGGTATATAGGATTTAAATAATCCTGAAAAAATCTCATCATATCCGTCATAAGCTTTTCCTTTAAATCCGCCAGTATCAATATATATAAGAGGTTTATTCTCCTTGTTCTTTATGTCTTTTAGGACACTTTCAACATCCTCTCCGATAATATCTGTCATACATGCAGTCAGCACAATGAACAATTCACCTTTCATAACCTCGAGTGTTGAATTAATCTGAGTCTCAAGTCTTTTTGCTCCTCCGAATATTACTTCTTTTTCTCCTATATTGGAACTTGGAATACCTGTTCCTCCACAGTAACCTGTTCCCAAATGCCCTCCTAGTGAGTATGCATTAAACAATCCTCCTCCACATCCCTGGGCGCCATGTATTACAGGAACCACTCCCGCAAGAGCGCTTATAGTTGCCAATGCTCCTCCTAACATGCAGGAATATCTTGGTCTTTCTATTGGTGCCATAATAATTTCTCCTTTCAAAGCTTTGTTACAAATCCAACAAAAAACAACCATATGTACTGTTATGTACTAATGCGAAGTTCATTTATCTGATTAATTTCACCTTTTATTTTCATCTTTATTTCCTCCTTCTCATTTCATCTTAAGTCATTCCTGAAGTACTTCTTGTTCTATAATATTTACTCAACCTTTCAAAGTCAATAAATCAGCTTATCGCTATTCGCGGTAACCTGTTACCACCATATCCGAATTCAGGCAATCCCTTATTTTACGCATGTATTCTTCACCTGGTATACTCAATTTTTCATTTTTTCTGATTAGATATCCCGCCTTTATTTTTTCTTCCGAAGTTATTTTTACGACTTTAATAGAATCCTGTAACAATTTGTCAGATGTGATTCCGATGCCAATCGAATAGGCATCCAAATCATTTAACAATCCGATTGTCGTAGCTCTGTCACTCGTTTTAATAACATTTTTGTATTCATACTCTGAAATCATTTCCTCATAGAAATAAAAACCGTTATCCCCTTGTTCAAATAAAAGACATGGGTAATCCTCTAATTCTTCCATAGTGACTTCCACCTTCCCTGCCAATGGATGGTGTTTGTTGATGTAAGCATATATAGGGCACTCAGCAAGAACATGAAAATCAACACCTGCATTATGGAATATCTTTTCATATATTTTTTCGCTAAATGAGCTGATATATAAAATTCCTAATTCACTTTTTCCAGTTTGAACATCTTTAATAACATTTTCAGTTGTAGTTTCAAAAATTGAATATTCATAATCGTTCATACCAAATTCTTTTACAACTTCGGCAAATAATCTTACTGTAAAAGTTGAATGATGCATTGACACACAAAAATTGTATCTTTTTCTATCACTTGAAAAATAACGTGCTTCCAACAGATTATATTGAAACAATATATTTTTTGCATAGGCAATAAACTCATTCCCCTCCTCTGTTACCACTATTCCTCTGTTTGTTCTCTCAAACAAATCAACTCCTATTTCCTGTTCCAAATCTCTTATTGCTGCAGATAAACTAGACTGCGAAATATAGATAGCCTTTGCTGCTGCATTGATTGATTTGATTTCTGCAACAGTTACAACATACTTAAGCTGTGCTAATGTCATAAATAGTCACTCCTTTCCCAAGTTCAGCATATCACTTATCCTTTTATTTTCCTTATACGTAAATGTTATTGCCCACAATAAGAAAAATTTAACGAAAAAAAGGGAAATACCCAAAGGTATTTCCCTCATATAAACACATTTATATTCCGTTAATCGAAATATCAAAAACCAAATCTTTCCAACTGTTTACTTTTTTGTTTCCGGATGGTATTTTTTGTACTCATTTAAGTATTTGTCTACTGTACGCCTGTCCACCTCCAATTCTCTTGCAATTTGACTTTTATTAATTTTCAATGTCCCATCCTCCAAAAATGGTTGTAGTTTGTATAGATCCTCCACACTGTTAATTATAATGTCTGTTATGATTTTGTTTTTTAATATCATTATGAGCTCCTCCTATAGCTCATTAATCATAACTTATTGTACATTTTTATTCCATACTTTCTGTACATTATTAATTATAACTCTATAACTTATGCGAATTTTCGAAATTTTATTTACTATTTACAGCTGTTCATTTTCTATAATCTCCCTGTTTTGAATAGTAACAAATTTTAAAACAGGAGACCCGCTCTCTGCGAGTCTCCTGCAAAATATAGCACCTCTCCCTTAGCTATTCTGAAAGGCTCTTTTGTACTTCTTTAGCCGATTCCAGTGAATATCCACATAATTCAGCTACTACTTCTTCAGACTTTCCTTTTTTTAACATTCTCTCAATTATTCGGTGTTGTTCATCGTTTATTCCTTCTTTTCGTCCTTCTATCATTCCTTCTTTCCGTCCTTCTATCATTCCCTCTTTCC
>CAMHLZ010000081.1 GCA_946186125.1 uncultured Lachnospira sp.
TGCATACAGGTATTTATGCAGGCTTACAGGATTATCTAACGAGCCGGCATAGCTGTCCATTGTGCTAAATCTGCCTGTCTCCGGGCTCATGTATCTTGCTCTTAAGTAGTAAAGCTGTGTATTTTCATTATACTGTTCGCCTACATCCTCATAGGGTTATGGTGTAAAACGGATTTATTTGCACAGTAACATATCATCTGAACGTTTATTACATATATTTATGTTGACATCTTAGTCACGTCGACCCTTGATATAGACTTTCCAGCTTATTCAAAAATCTGTTTTTTGCCAATCACAATTAATGCTTTTCAAGCATTTCTTTTAATTATATTTTTTAACTTCACTTTTTTATCTGAAAACATCATTTACATTTTCTTCTATATATTCAAGAAAACTGTCTTGCAGCTCATTATTAGTATCCACTCCATCTATTTCTACTAGGATTTCATATTCTTTTCCAGATAAATTAGTATTACCATCTAAAACTCCAAATAAATTAGAAATTGTATCAATCATGTTCTGTTCTAATATTCTATAAAATATTTTTTTCTGATTTCCATCCAATGATTGATATAATTGTATAGCATTTTTCCAATAATCTACAGTTTTATCTGTAATTTCATAAGAATCATATAAATCCTTATAAATTCTTATATTTTCTTCAACTAAATTTTCAAATATATTCTTTACAAATTGTTCATTCATAATCAATTACTTCCTCATTTCTGGATACATTTCCAAATTCATATCAATTAATTCTCTAAACGCTGAATTCGGTATATCAGGATAAACCCTTTTTAATTCAAATAGCTCTCTTGCCAGCAACTGTCTTGCATTAGTTATCCCTTTAGTACTCCTAGATACTATTCCATTTTGTCCTGAAATTGTATGACCCACTTTAGGTACATTAATTGCAGGAGCAGTATTCTGATTATAATTATCTACTAGTATAGTCGTTTTTAAATACACCCACTTTATATTTGCCTATGATTCCATCTGCGGCGTTATCGTCAATCGACGTAGCCACCGGCTACGCCTCATTCCTCTGCCTTGCAGAGTGAAATCATATCCAAAATATAAAGTAGGGTTAATTTAAAACGACTATACTAGATTATTCATTACAGCTTTTTGACCTACATGATGTGCATCTAAACCATCACAGCCTTTAATATCTTCGTAGGCTCCCACTTGATATTTTCCATTTTCACTTCCACACGTATTATGCACCAGCACTCCTGCCACATAATACACATGCAAGTCCTCTACTTCAAGATTGTATACTGTTACTCTCTCCGCCAGTTTTTCCACTCTGACTTCTTCAACATATACAATCTCTCCGTTTTCGGTAATGAGGTTATCGCCTTTTTGTAGGTTTGATGCTGCTTTCCATTCTCTTCTGCCTTCTTTTTCTGTCATGAATGGATGGAACATGGTGGTATTGATGTCTTTTCCATCTGAGGTTTTTACGTGTACGATAACGTCGGTCTCTGACTCTTTTACTTTCGTTACCTTTTTAAGTACTCTTTCGCCTTTTTCAGTGCTTACTAATGTTTCTCCGGTGAAACACTGACAGGTTAAAGTGAAAAGTGAGACTGATAACCGCAATGATTCAACTATTATCTTTTCCGGGTCTCCGCTTTTTACTGCTTCCACAAAGGATACGCTGTCCATGGAGATATTTACGGCTTTTAGTACCCATGCCGCTGCCTCGCCAAGGGCTGCTGTTGCCACACATGTGATTAATGCCTGCACTATAAAGCCTTTTGCGAGTGCAAAGGTAAGTCCTAAGATGCTTGCTTCGCCCGCATATATCATGCGTATCTGCTGTGCCACATCATATGCTGTCACTGCCATGTTTGCCCATGACATTATTTTCTTCACGTTAAAGTATGGCACTATTACGCTGTCTATTGTTGACTGTATTCCCTGTGCGATGGTTGTATCCATCAGTGAGAAGTAGCCTGTCGGGTCTGTGTTCATGACAGGGTTTGCATTTGCATACAGGTATTTATGCAGGCTTACAGGATTGTCTAACGAGCCGGCATAGCTGTCCATTGTTGTAAATCTGCCTGTCTCTGGACTCATGTATCTTGCTCTTAGGTAGTAAAGCTGTGTATTCTCATTGGTGGTACTTTCTCACACTACAGTTACCGTATGTCTGTTTACGCAGTTCATGTGACACCTGTGCAAATAACCTCGTTTTAACGATAACTCGCTCTCGCTCCATTCGGACGTAACGGTTCTAGGCTCGTTTCACTCGCCAAGTACCGACGTCCTCATGGATGTATCGTGTAAAACTGATTTATTTGCTCAGATATATTTATCTTATCACTTTATTTAATAAATACTAGACCTCTTCACCTTTGCATAAATGTAGTTTTGTCCATCTTCATGGCACTCTTTTTCCTGTTCCAAATACCATCACCTCCATAAATAAAGCTTCTTTCTAAACCTAAACCATTAAGAATACTAGTTCCGATAAGATAACAACTATATACTTTCATATATTAGTTCCATTTTAAATCCTTCTAGCTTATTGTCGCATACATAATCAAAAAATAACTGCGAAACAAAAACCTCTCCCCGTAATAAATCCACTATTTTAAAAATATTATTGTTTTTAATGACATTTTCTCTGAATACGTACTTCTTAAATGCCATAATTCTTTTGCCATCCCTAAATGTCAAATATTCAGACAGATTATAATCAATTGCATCAATAATATTTAATACATTTATTCCATATAATTTTTCATCACCGAATTGCAAAGGCAATATTTCAACATCATTTTCTATTAAAGGTAACAAAACATCTAACGCTTTCTTGTTCAATACCGGAATATTGAATCCCGGTGCATCACCCCTTTTTAAATCTTTATCCTCCTCGTATTCCATAACATTTGGAATTGTCCAAATACCACTTACTCTTGTTCCATCAAACATTCTATAATAATCAACATTAACGTCTTCACATAATTGTATACTTCTATAATTATTTACGTCAAAATCTAATCTATACACCTTCATAATTAACCTCATTTTCTAAAATGTTCCATCTAATAAACCTGCTCTAATCATATCCAATATATCAATAACATCTTCTCTTGAATTAGCTCTTTCTAATAATGCATTTACTTTTCTATAGTACTCATTTGTGTGTAAACTTGGATGATACGCTACATCGGATATCCCTTTTTCTGTCGGAAGAAAAACTCCATTATCTGCTGAATTTATATCCAACCCATATTTTTGTAAAATTTGTCGAGCCTCAATTGCTTTAGACGATGAACCAGCCACTATATGATGAGCTGCATTTTTATATGAAGGTTCTGTTTGTCCCGAAGAAATCATATTATCCCTTAACACTTTTGAACTTGGTTTTTTACCACTTACCTCACTTCCACACATATTATGCACCAGCACCCCGGCCACATAATACACATGCAAGTCCTCTACCTCAAGATTGTATACCGTTACTCTCTCTGCCAGTTTTTCTACCCTGACTTCTTCCACGCATACACTCTCTCCGGTTTCGGTAATGAGGTTATCGCCTTTTTGTAGGTTTGATGCTGCTTTCCATTCTCTTCTGCCTTCTTTTTCTGTCATGAATGGATGGAACATGGTGGTATTGATGTCTTTTCCATCTGAGGTTTTTACGTGTACGATAACGTCGGTCTCTGACTCTTTTACTTTCGTTACCTTTTTAAGTACTCTTTCGCCTTTTTCGGTGTCATAAGACCATACCATGTCTCCCGGTTTTATTTCGTCGATTCTAGTTTCGCCTTTTTCAGTGCTTACTAACGTTTCTCCGGTGAAACACTGGCAGGTTAAAGTGAAAAGTGAGACTGATAACCGCAATGATTCAACTATTATCTTTTCCGGGTCTCCGCTTTTTACTGCTTCCACAAAGGATACGCTGTCCATGGAGATATTTACGGCTTTTAGTACCCATGCCGCTGCCTCGCCAAGGGCTGCTGTTGCCACACATGTGATTAATGCCTGCACTATAAAGCCTTTTGCGAGTGCAAAGGTAAGTCCTAAGATGCTTGCTTCGCCCGCATATATCATGCGTATCTGCTGTGCCACATCATATGCTGTCACTGCCATGTTTGCCCATGACATTATTTTCTTCACGTTAAAGTATGGCACTATTACGCTGTCTATTGTTGACTGTATTCCCTGTGCGATGGTTGTATCCATCAGTGAGAAGTAGCCTGTCGGGTCTGTGTTCATGACAGGGTTTGCATTTGCATACAGGTATTTATGCAGGCTTACAGGATTGTCAAGTGCCCCCGCATAGCTGTCCATTGTGCTAAATCTGCCTGTCTCAGGGCTCATGTATCTTGCTCTTAAGTAGTAAAGCTGTGTATTCTCATTATACTGTTCGCCCGTGTAGAGATAGTCGTTGTCTGTATCTCCTGTTTTCTTTAAGAGGATTCCGTAGGCATCATAGACGTAGGTGTCTGTTACTGCCGTATCTTCATTTACAAGTGCCGTTACTGAACCGTGTCCGTCCTGTACATAGTATCGTTTTTCTGTACCGGATGTTGTTACGATGTCAGTGTTTAACAGTTCTAGTCCTCTTGTGTGGTATTTCTTTACACTGTAGGTGTCATCAGGCTGTTTATTTAGTTCCAGCGACACCTGTGACAGTTCTCCTGCCGTGTCGTTTAAGTAATATACTTTATCTTCTTCATTTACCTGTTTTGAGATTCTGTTGCCTTCGTAATCGTAGGCATAACTCTCTATCGTAACATTTGTTCCTTCTGTGGAGGTTGCTGTTACCAGGCGATTTCCTGCATCATAGGTGTAGGTTCTAGTCCTGTCTTCTCCCTGCTCTGATAACAGGTTGCCGTTATCGTCGTAGGTATATGTTATGATTTTACCACCGTTTGTGCTTGTAAGCAAGCGGTTACGGCTGTCGTATATCAGACGTCTGCACACATCATAGTCGTATATAGCGGTTATTATGCCTTAATGGCATACTTTTTTCTGTTTTCAATGGCATCATGGGGCTCTTCCATATTCACCAACCACTCTTGTAATTCTCCCTATAGGGTCACAATCATATGCTGTTTGTGATACCTCCGTGCCGTTTATAGATACTATATCACAGTATTTATTCAGCCTGATACATAGTAACACACAATCCAAATTCTCCCATTAAATTATTTCCCAGCTCAACAACTATTTTTTTCTCTGGAAACAATTCTTTTACTCTACACCTCCAAAAATATGCTATCGCTTCTCCAAATTGTTGAATAACTTTTTCATTGTCCATTAGTTCATCTGAATCTCCAACAAAAAAATCCCCTATACTCCACGTATTAACACTCATCTCAATAGATTTTTTGTTATATTCATATTGTTTTTCTAATCTACAAACCTGTTCTTCTGAGCTTTCTACACTACAATTCCAAAATTTTTTTATAAAAACATAGTCATTAACTTGTATAATCTGAGGACAAAACAAGAATGCTGACGCTATCAAACCATCTATTTTACACTTAGATGTCGTATATTGAATTAAATCTGTACACCAATCAGCTTCTTTTATTTCACTCTTTATATCTTCATTAACTACGCTTTCATATATTTTTACATTTATCATATTTTTTACCATCCAAATAATTCTTTAATCGCATCTGGAACAACTCCTTCTAACTTGTATGGTTGATAGTGTTCGCCACCTTTCGGGTCAAGATTAATTTTAAAAGCTTTAACTCGACTGCTACTTATATCGTATATAAGTTTACCATCATTATCATATACAAATATATGTTCACCATTTCCTGTCTTATAATAACTATTTGGTATACCAGTTAAAGGTCTATCACTCCCCGATGCATTAACCTTAACAATTCCATTATCACTTAGAGAATAGAATTCATCAACATTTAATTCGTTTGTACTTTCTAAATTTCTTTTCCATGTCTCACTTCCACACGTATTATGCACCAGCACCCCGGCCACATAATACACATGCAAGTCCTCTACCTCAAGATTGTATACCGTTACTCTCTCTGCCAGTTTTTCTACCCTGACTTCTTCCACGCATACACTCTCTCCGGTTTCGGTAATGAGCTTATCACCTTTTTGAAGGTTTGATGCTGCTTTCCACTCTCTTCTGCCTTCTTTTTCTGTCATGAATGGATGGAACATGGTGGTATTGATGTCTTTTCCATCTGAGGTTTTTACGTGTACGATAACGTCGGTCTCTGACTCTTTTACTTTCGTTACCTTTTTAAGTACGTTTTCGCCTTTTTCGATGTCATAAGACCATACCATGTCTCCCGGTTTTATTTCGTCTATTCTTGTTTCGCCTTCTGCTGTGCTTACTAACGTTTCTCCGGTGAAACACTGACAGGTTAAGGTGAAAAGTGAGACTGATAACCGCAATGATTCAACTATTATCTTCTCCGGGTCTCCGCTTTTTACGGCTTCCACAAAGGATACGCTGTCCATGGAGATATTTACGGCTTTTAGTACCCATGCCGCTGCCTCGCCAAGGGCTGCTGTTGCCACACATGTGATTAATGCCTGCACTATAAAGCCTTTTGCGAGTGCAAAGGTAAGTCCTAAGATGCTTGCTTCGCCCGCATATATCATGCGTATCTGCTGTGCCACATCATATGCTGTCACTGCCATGTTTGCCCATGACATTATTTTCTTCACGTTAAAGTATGGCACTATTACGCTGTCTATTGTTGACTGTATTCCCTGTGCGATGGTTGTATCCATCAGTGAGAAGTAGCCTGTCGGGTCTGTGTTCATGACAGGGTTTGCATTTGCATACAGGTATTTATGCAGGCTTACAGGATTATCAAGTGCCCCCGCATAGCTATCCATTGTGGTAAATCTGCCTGTCTCCGGGCTCATGTATCTTACTCTTAGGTAGTAAAGCTCCGTATTCTCATTATACTGTTCGCCCGTGTAGAGGTAGTCGTTGTCTGTATCTCCTGTTTTCTTTAAGAGGATTCCGTAAGCATCATAGACGTAGGTGTCTGTTACTGCCGTATCTTCATTTACAAGTGCCGTTACTGAACCGTGTCCGTCCTGTACATAGTATCGTTTTTCTGTACCGGTTGTTGTTACGATGTCAGTGTTTAACAGTTCTGTTCCTCTTGTGTGGTATTTCTTTACACTGTAGGTGTCATCAAGCTGTTTACTTAGTTCCAGCGACACCTGTGACAGTTCTCCTGCCGTGTCGTTAAGATAATATACTTTATCTTCTTCATTTACCTGTTTTGAGATTCTGTTGCCTTCGTAATCGTAGGCATAACTCTCTATCGTAACATTTGTTCCTTCTGTGGAGGTTGCTGTTACCAGGCGATTTCCTGCATCATAGGTGTAGGTTCTAGTCCTGTCTTCTCCCTGCTCTGATAACAGGTTGCCGTTATCGTCGTAGGTATATGTTATGATTTTACCACCGTTTGTACTCTTAAGCAAGCGGTTACGGCTGTCGTAGGTGTATTCTGTCTTTCCGGTTTTTAAGTCTTTAGTATATGAGCTTATGTCTCCGCTTATCTGTGTGTCTTTTGATGTACGTTTGCTTACTACATCGTAGGTGTAGGTATTTTTTATATTCCCGTCGTACGTGATGTCTTCGGATAAACTTATGCTTCCGTCACCTGATACCGTTAATGCTTCCGTAAACGGTACTTCTTCTGCTATGCTTATGCTCTCCTGTGTCAATCTGAACAGTTCGTCGTATGCATACTCATTTTTTATTACCCTTGCTTTTTCTGCAGTGCCGTTTTCCCTTACTGTCTCTGTGGCTGTCAGCCTTTCGCCTGCTTTTCCGTAGGCGTAGCTGTAGTAAATGAGCACATTAGAATCTTTGTCGGTTACGGTTTCCTTTATCAGGCGGCTGCATGCGTCATAGTCGTATGTGACTGTTATTCCGCCTTCATGACGTACTTTTTTTCTGTTTCCAAGGGCATCATATTCATACAGGGTGGCTCTTCCGT
>CAMHLZ010000082.1 GCA_946186125.1 uncultured Lachnospira sp.
TATATCACATTTCAGCAAAATATCATAGGTTTATTTAATATCGTTTATACTAGTTTCGTTTACTATTTTTTTATTCATTTACTGTCAGTTTCGAGTAATCAAATAATCGGTCAATTGTTGCAATAATCACATTAAAATTATTAACTTAACCGTTCTTTTTCCATTTCATCACCGCAATTAGTCTTATCCACAAATATTAAATGCATTTTGTATAAAACTTTTCTAATAAATATACTTTGCAATCAACATTATTTATCCAATTAAGAAATAATGTATATACAAAATAATTATCTGTAATCAATGGATACTTTTATCGCTTGTGTGATATGAAATTTTTTTACGATTTAATGGTTCAAGTTGTTCATTATCTTAAAAAAATATTGAGGAAATAAAGCTGAAAATCACACAACCATCACACAACCATCACAAAACAAACACAAACGAAACGTTCACTGCAGAAAAACGGCCTTTTATGAAAAAATTCTCTATTTTCTGAAAAAGAGTGTATAATGAATCTTGTCCATGGAAGCGCCGTGAAAGCGCGAGTGGAAATAACTCCATCATAACCAAATTTACAAGGGAAGTATAATAATTTAATAAGGGAATAAGTAAAAAGGGTTCGGAGTTAAATATATTTGTAGAGCGAAATAGGTAATTATCAGTTGGAGGTGGCAGTTACATATTATCGCTCTGCTTACGTTTCAGGTAAAAAAGGTTACAGTTTAGAAAGCTCTTTTTTGAAATATAAGAACGCTGGAATTTATAACATTAATGAAATCAAAAAAAATGACGATATATAAATTAGCTGTTTTGTGTTACTGAGAATACAAAACGAAATGATAAAATACAAAACGGAGGAATATGAGATGGTTGAAAACAGAGAAGAAAAGCTTGAGGCTTTAAAGGTAGCAGCGGACTATTGCAAAAGACTTGAAAAAGGAATTGAGACATTGACTAAGGAGTTAAGAGGTGAAAAACTTCCTGACACCGGAGAGTACCTCAAAACTGTAGTTAACGGCCTTAACTGGATTATAGAAGTATATAATGCAACAAGTGATCTTGTAAATGAAAAAGAAAATATAATTGACAAAGATACGGTAAATGAACAAACGACCAAACTAAATACAGCATTAAAACAAAATGATGACACACTTACTGCAGATACTCTGGAAAATGGTATTGTGCCATTTTTGAAAAAATTACAAAATGCGGCAGAGCAGATTGAAAGTTAAAATATAATACAAAAAGGCTGGAGCTTTAACGATTTAAAATTCGTAAGGCGCCAGCTTTTGTAATGAATTTACAACAAAATATTCCTACATTACGCCACTGAGCCTTAATACTTCCGGAATAAGAATATCATGAGTAAAATTTTCTTTAATCTTTTTGTATCCTCTTTCGGCTATCATACAACGTTCTTCGTCATGATTAATATAATAATCTGCTAATTCTGCCAGAGAAGTCCGGCTGTCGTATAAAGCAAGTTCTTTATTTACTTCAAAGTATTCAGAAAGTTCATTTTGAAAATTTGAAAGCAAAAATCCACCGGCCCCCATTATATCCATGGCACGCAAAGGAATACCGGAAGTGATAGAACGAAGGCTGATATTGAGATTTATTTTAGAGTGCCTGAATATATAAGGCATTTCGTCAGTATATGAAACAGGACCATGAACGTGCAGATTTTCAGGGATAGAATCCGGACTAAGTTCATCTTTTGTAAATAAATCAACCGTATGGTAATTACTAAGCAAATTCAGAGAATTACATCTGTCCAGATGTGTTATTTTAGCATTAATCATATTTGAAAACACGTTATTTAGTGGTAGAGGTGAATCTTCGTCAGGTGTGAGTTTTATATATTCAGATATTTTTGAAATCCAGTCGTTAGTAAGTAGTTCGGAAACAAAGTTATATCCATACACATTGCCCTGGGCTGCAATTATTCCATCAAGAAATCCCTTTATATATGGAGGAAGATAATTGACGCGGTCATACATGTTTCCGCTGTATAACTGTCCTATAAAGCTGATGCTATAATCATAAGAAGCGGAAGTAATAGAATCTCCTAACAGTGCATCAAGCCTGTCAACATTTACAGGAAGCGGTGCGTAAAATCCGTTTTTAAGACCTCTTGATGTGAAAAAATTAAGTTCATCTTTGTCAAAAAAGAAAACACGGTTACAGTTATTAAACAAAGTATCCGAAAAAAGTGTATAATGCGGACTGTCAAATATCCACGCAATATAAGGCAGACCGTTCCTCTGTGCAGCCTTTGAAATCAAAGGGAAAAAATCAAATGTAAATATAACGTCAAAGTTTCCATCTTTAATAACAGAATCAATAAAATCATCAAATTTTGGATCACGGTTATAGTCAGTAATCGGATACATAATTTTCGTATAAGCGAATCCAAGATTTGAAAATGATTTCATAAGATCCTCACCGGCATATTCCGTCCAATTGTAATACAGGATATTCATTGCAACTCCTCTTTCCATAACATTATAAAAAAAGTATAACATATTATCGTGCTGAATTAAAGAAAATCACAATACTCTTTTTGAAAAACCGATCTGTATTTATCAAAGTCCTCCCCAAGCGTCTTATTACATTTTTGCTCGTGCAGGCACCATGGAAATGACTGCTTTACAACAACTGCTCCAAATCCACGCTTCTTAAATTCCATACACTGCGACATATCATAATAATGCCATCCGTCAAATAAATCATTTCTCCACGGAATATCATATTGTGTTGCCAAAAAAACGCCGTCCAACACACATACATTTTGAAAAGGTTTGCTTAACGGATTAATCAACGTATGCCCTTTTTGCAACAAGGTATCCTGAAAAAGATTACGATAATTATCATCTTCTTTACTTTCCCACCAGATACAGCTTTCAGGCATCTTACTTACACCTGCGACACCTGCGATACCGATTTCAGGGGTTTCAAATATATCCAATAATTCATACAATAAATTTTTGTTAACAATCATGGTGTCCTGATGAATGTAAATCTTATATCTGGCATTCGACTGACCGCATCCGATATTGTAAGCTTCCGTCATGGAAGATGCATTTCGTATAGGATGAACTGTCAGCCGGCATTTTTCAGGTATATTTAAATGATTTATATAATACATACATTCTGCATACATATCTTCATCGGAGACAGCAACGATAATTGCAAAATCACCATAATTATGACCAGGTTGAGTAGTCCTTTCAAGCTTAATTGATGTAGAGTCGTCTGTTGCACATTCATACAATCGCTTATAATAACTGTAATCCAAATTATCCATTAATTCTTTGTAAACAACTGATGGGAAAAAACAGGTTTTACGAATAATATAATCAATACACTCATTTGAAAAGTTATGTTCCCTGATATAATTAATCAAATCATCAATACCGGAAAACTTCATTTCAATCCTTCGAACCAAAAACTTTACCATATAATATTCAGACTTGATTGAATCAAAAGTAATATTAATATATTCGGTATTGTTCTTTTGCATTGAAATCCAATGATAAATAATACAGTTATCGTTATCAGTCCATTTTGCAAAATCTAAATTTTCAAACAGATGGGAAAATGATATGGCACAAAGATTTACGCTTCCGTTTCTTATCCATATAAGAAACTGTTCTTTTATTTCACTATTTAATTTTGAAAAATTGAAATTAATGTAATTATGGAATGATTCAAGATAGCTTTCAAGTGTCTTATAACTATCAGAATCTGCATATTTTAAAGCTTCAAGATATATCGTATAAGCCACAAGATACCTGCCATCAGCTTCTAAAGTATTTCCTATAACCAGATATTTTTCAAAATTATTCACGTAAAAATTCTCCTAATAAATTAATAAGAATAGTATAGCACAAAATTTTCTATAAAAAAATAACAAAGATAGTGTAGCTGTTCTTAAATACACCAACTTTATATTTGGCTATGCTTCCATCTGCAGCGTTATCATCAATCGACGTAGTAAATGCCGCGCCTCATTCTTATGACTTGCAGAATGAAACCATAGCCATAATATAAAGAAAGTTTTTTTGACAGCCGCACTAAAAAAGTCTGACAATCAAGATTTCTTCTTTTTAAGTTGTTTTTGAATTTCTTTTAATTCTGATGTTAGTTCAACTTTGTAAAAGAAAAACGGACACGTAGAAGTTGGATCTGTTGGATCTAACTTAGATACACTATAAATTACAAGTTGTTTTTTTATAAAATTTTTTTTAGAATTTGTTTTTAAAAACATAGCATACACTCCTCTCTTTCAAGTATCTATTTTACAATAAAAATAAAAAAAATCAAGTGTAAAAAAATTTTTATATTAAACTTGCACAAATTGTAGGAATATGATAATCTAGTAAAGCTGTAAATTTTTGAAGCAGAAAAAACTGAATTGAGGGGTTCAGACATTACATAAAAAAGCGAGGTGGAGTAATGGGGTTATTACACAAAGTGTCAGAAAAGATTGCATATTGCATGGACAAAGAACAGAATGATTATAGAGAACATGTTTTAATGATTTATGGAATAGAGCTGATTCTAAATGAGCTAATCAAAGTCATAGCTATAATCATAGTTGCCGCAATAATAAAAAAGATAACTATAGCAATATTTTCGATGACTTATCTATATTTGAGCAGGAAATATTCAGGTGGGGGACATTTGAAGAGTCAATGGACTTGCATTACGGTTTCAGTGGTGGCATGTTTTTTGGGACCTGTGATAGTAGAGAAAATAACAATGAATGACATGATAATAATACCAATAATAGCAGAAGCTATTTTGATATTTATTTGGATTCCGGATATAAAAGAATTCACCGGTTTATATGCTGCATATGTTAAAAAAAAGATAATGGCATTGATGATATTTATAATTGGAATCACTTTATCATGGATGCTGGGAGGAACGTGCCTGGTAAATGGTGTGTTGTTCTGCGAGGCAGTAGTCTTATTATTTGCAAGAATAAATTTTGATAAATAATCAGTAATTTATAAAGAAAATACAGAGCTGAATATATAATTCAGCTCTGTTCAATAATATTAAAAATCTCCTGTAATCTGCATCTGAATCCGTGATAGAGTTTAACCTTATTATATCCGTTACCGGCAATTTGTAACCGTTCATCTTCGTGGGCGAGATAGTAATCAATAAGCGCTATCAATTCATCAGAATCTTGAAAAAGAATCAAATCTTCACCCGGAACAAAATAATCCAAAAAATCAGCCTGATAATTACTTACAAGAAAACCGCCACAGGCCATAATGTCAAATGCCCTGAGCGGAATACCGCTTCGGATACTTTTGAGGGAAATATTCAAATTAATTTTAGAACATTTAAAAATATAAGGCATCATATCATAATAATCAACCGGTCCCATATTCATGATGTCCGGAAAATCAGAAGTATTCCCTGTAGTATATATTTTCATATTAAAATTACCGGAAACCTTTTTAATAATATCATGGCGTTCAATTTCCGTAACCTTTCTTGCCATAAAATAATGAGCAAATATATATTCGGCAGATTCCACACCGTCACGGTTAGGAGTGTATGGTATATGCTTTTGTATTTCTTCCATTATAGAAGGTTTTAACATCTCCTGCAAAAAGAAATAGCCATAAATCCTGCTTTGAGCCTGTACAACAGCATCAAGATACCCCTTAGTATAATCAGGAAGAACATCAAATCTGTCATAAAGACAGTGAGTCTCATTGTAAAGTGCGCCGACAAAAGAAACATCACATGAATAATTCTTAACGATTTCAGGAGTTGGTATAAATTCATCATAAATAGCAGCTTCTGCAGCAAGAGGCATATAATATACGGTCGAAATACCGGCATTTTTTAGTTCAAGATACATCTCTTTATCAAATATAAAAACGTAATTGCAAGGATTTAAAATTTTATAAGAAAACAAAGCTACATGCGGACTGTCATAAATCCAGGAAACATACTTTATACCATGTTTATTACAATTGTCGGAAACAACAGGAAAAAAATTAAAAGAGAAAAAAACATCATATCTGCCCACAATTTTCTTTTCAAAAAAGCCGTCAAATTCAGTTGAATACCTTGGGTCATCAATTATATGCTTTTCCACGTTGACAGAGTGTCCCATCTGTTTAAGAGCGAAAGCGACATGCTCAATTCCAAAACTATTATGATCTAAAGCAAAAATTTTCATATAATGCAGGATTCCTTTCAAAATATAGTATAATTTTAATAAATATAAACATGTTTGTAAAGTATGTAATTAAGCCAAATATTAGTTGAGCAGGTTACAATCATATGATAAAATTTACTTATAATTATATGTTATGTAGAAGAAGATTTTAATATATGATTGAAGGGTGGAAAATATGAATAAGAAAATAGCTAATGAGATTAAAGAAATGTCGCAGGTTGTATTAGTGATGTCCATTTTTGGGTTTTCACTAATATTAATAGCATTAAATATAATATTAGGCTGGGAAAAATGGACAATTCCATTATGTATGGCGGCAGTTTTTGCAAGCTTGTATATTCACATATCAAGAAAAACAGATGAAAATCAAAGAATCAATATGTATGCCGCGATCCTTATAATAGAAATGTTCTATTACAGCGTGAACGTAGATACATTATATGATTGCACACCGGTTGTTGTAGTAATGATTGTTTTATTTGCAATAACGGGCGAAAAAGTGTTGACAAGAATATGTATGATAGTAGGTTATTCCGGTATGATATTTCATATTTATGAGGCGCATAAATTCAATTATCAGGGTGTTGAGATGTCTCATATTGTACGGACAATCTGGCATTTGACACTTATACTTTTAGTGGGAAAAGTATTTACAAAATTAATTAATTCAATGTTAAAAGCAGATAAGGAATATGAAGAGAGAATAAGAGAACTGGAAAATGAGAATAAGAGTGCCAGTGATTTCTTAGCAAATGTATCACATGAGATAAGGACACCGATTAATGCGGTAATAGGACTTACGGGAGTGTGCTTAGAAAAAGAAAAAGATGAAGAAATACGTAAGGATATGGAAGCGGTAGTTAAAGCAGGTAAACGTATTGCAGAACAGATTAGTGATATATTGGATTACTCAGAAATAGACATAAAAAAGCTTGCCGTTAATGAAGAAAACTATATGATAGCCTCAGTTGTAAATGATGTTATAACAGAAAGCAGAATGTACAAAAAGCCGGAACTGGAGCTTATCGTAGACATAGATCCAAGACTGCCGGCTGTAATGAGTGGT
>CAMHLZ010000083.1 GCA_946186125.1 uncultured Lachnospira sp.
CTCCCTAAAATAAAGGTTTTTAATAAAAAATAAGGTAGTAAACTTGACACTACCACCTCTGGGCAGAAGGGAGTGAATATGAGACTGATTCTTAAACCGGTAAAACTAATTATGGCGTTGGCATTGGAACTTATCATTTTGGGGTTAAACATAGTAGCCTGGATGTTTGCAAAGATTTCAGGATTGGTGTTTTTTGTAATGGGAATCTGCATATTTGTTGCTATCTATGAGCAATGGTGGCTGTCGCTTGGAATATTGGCAGGTATAATCTGCGTAGGTGTGATCCTGTTCTTTACATCAGCATTTATAAGTGGCAATTTGATTTATTATAGAGATAGACTGCTTGGTAGATAAAAAATCATTACATCACAACAGGTTTTTCTTTATATGCTGTCCGTTAAATGGTATAATATTCTTTGGAGTGCGCGTTTCTTGATTTTGGAGGAAAGGTCTTTTTGAAAAAGAATGACTTGGATACTTTTTGTTTTTTGGGGAAGAGCATTTGGAGGGCTCAGAATGAAATTCATATATTGGATTTTAATGATTATACCAGGAATATGCTTCTTTTTAGATGATTTCGGAGAATATACAGTATCACTTCGTGTTTTTGGAATATGTCTTATGTTAATCGTTGCTTATGACATATGGAAGCAGAAAGATATATCACAGTATGTGTGTAAAGTGATTTACTTCCCTTTGTTTTTACTTATATGGGTGGCCAAAATCCAGGCACAGATAAAGAAGAATAAGCGTGCGCAACGTCTGAAGTACTTCAGACCGTGGTACGTAATATAAAGAGGCGAATAGATTGAAGTACATAGTGAAACAGATTATGGAGTCGGATTATGGCTGTGAAGAAAGGCCGGAAGGCTATATTGCCATGGACAAGGTTATTCTCCGTGACGGTGACGGACAGGAAATATCGATGGAGATTCCGGATAAGGAGCTCTATGAAAAAGACATCAATGAAGGCGATTGGGTATACTTTGATGTAAATAATCAGGTGTTTAAGGAGAAGTAAAATGATAAAGCGATTTAAAGAGACTAATGGATTATATATCGATAAGATATACGGACAGGAACGGTTAGCTTTTGCGCATACAGATTCCAGTGATTTATTTGATTTGGTGGAATGGGCAGAGCGAGGCGGATATCCAGGATCGGAGATCAAGTTCTATGATTTGGAAACGGGGGATGTATATACACCTTTTCAGAAGAAAAGGGATGTCATGTATGGAAATCCGGTTTATCTGAAAGGATATTATTACTTTCTGCAGGCAGATAATAGTGCTGGTCTGGTGACTATATTTAAGTTTTTACCGGGGCAGGCACCGGAATGTGTTGCGGAATTTAATATTCAGGATGTAAAGCTTTACAATCTAATGATTGTAGGAGAAGAAGTCCATTTGATTGCACAGGATAATGAAGTATTTAACTGTTATTATCCGGAGTCTTTTTCATTCAAGCTACAGCCTAATGAAACAGTTTCCTTTATAGCAGATGAAAAGGTCTATTTAGAGGCCTGGATCGAGGAAGGTTGGGATACAGAAAACAACCGTGCATCTGAAGACTATAAATATTATGAAAAGGTTATCGTCAAAGACTTTGATGGAAAGGTGATCTCAGAAGAGGTGGGATCCATATATCAGGCTCCGGATGGAACCTATTGGATAGCGTAAGAATGGGCTGTCATTTTTAACGTACACCTTATGCGGTATCTTATAATCAGAGATTTATCCAAAGACTGATTGTAAGGAGGAATACCGCATGAAACATATCGTTGTTGATTTGGAAATGAATAACATTCGTCAGAAATCTGAGGCACTTCGAATGTTTACAAACTGGTGCCTTGGTACAGGTGATGATGTAACAATCTATGCCTGGAGTGAATCGGATTATGGACAGATTTCCAAGGAGATGCTCCTTAAGGAATATGATGTCACAAAAGCGGAAGAAAACCTTCTGGGTAATGATTGGTCAGATTTTCAGAAGGAGTTTGATTCACATCTTGGATTTTAAAGACAGCTGTCTTTAAAGATGGCGTTAGACATGGCCGGTGTGGATTTTTCCGGCAGAGAACATGATGCATTGTAAATGATAAAATAAGAATGTAGGTTTTCCGACATTTTTATATGCGATAAATCCTACATTCTTATTTTATCATTTACATTTTATAATCAACCCCCAATCTTCTTGCGGTCTGACTCTAGTTGAGTCCGTTTCTTTTGTATTCTTGGATTTTTCCATACTTCATCCAATCAATCATCCTTTCTTCACCTCCGTGACAAAGTATATCACGGAATGATATTTAATTGAAAACTATGGAAAATCAATTGCCGCTTTCTATGGGATTTAGTATACCACTTACAATATTTTATTAGTTATTGGAATAATCGGAGAATCTGCTCTGCTAATGGTGGCTTACCACCAGTGATCAAGAGGCAACAATACTACGCCTCTTTACAGGGTGTAGCATAGCTCAAACATCCTTGAGAAAAAAGTGTAAAGAGATATTGACAATATCAAAATAAGACTAATATGAGTAAAACGAATCCTATCTTATCAATCAATCTTACACTAGAGGATGTGATTGATGAGATGGAAGGCTATAGCGAAATCATCAAGGAGAATATCGATTACGATAGCCTCCTTCTTGCTCATCCTTATGATCAAGAGATGGTAGAGGGAATCTATGACCTGATTCTGGAGACAGTTTTATCCAGGAATGAGGAAATCACCATTGCAGGAGATGTTTATCCAAAGAATCTTGTGAAAAGCAAATTCCTGAAACTTAATTATTCTCATGTGAAGTATGTAATCACTTGCCTTGGAAAGAATACTACTAATGTGAGAAATATTAAGAGTTATTTGCTTGCGAGTCTGTTTAATGCTGGAAGCACAATAAGCAGTTATTATAGGGCTGAAGTGAATCATGATATGCCACAGTTTGTTGGGTGAGATTTGTAACATGCGACGGGCTTAATGTTACAATATCATAACATTTTGATTGACTTTTCTCAAATCCGTGATAAAATATTAGTACATAGAAATGGAGGGATAATCATGAATGAATTATTAGGAAGCCGTATTAAGGCATTAAGAAGCGCGAATAATTTCACTCAGGAGCAGGTCGCTGATCAGATTGGCATCAGCAGACAGAAATATGCAAGAATTGAGAGTGGAACTAATAGTGTTACACTGGATATCCTTTCTAAAGTTGCAGAGGTTCTTGGTGTTACAGTAGGAGATATCACAAGAGTTCTTGATGAAACTCCTGTTGTTCAGTATAGAGCCGGAGAGGATAATGAATCTTCTAAAAAGATATTCGATATGCTTGATTTGTTTTATGCGAATAAGCATATGTGTGCAAAACTTCAGCATAAAGATGCTTTTTAGGAGGTCAGTGAATGCAAGAGACGAGAAAACGTGAGATTCGTATAAAAGCTGATTCTTTCAGAGCAAAGTGCAAGATTGGTAGATATGGAATTATTGATTTGTTTAAAGAATGTGAAAGAATGGGCTATAAACTACTAAGGTATCCGCTAGGAGAAAATGCAGACCTTGGATTTATGACCAAGAGAGATAATGACATTGTTATTTTTACTAATAGCTGTAGTAGATTGTCCAGAGAAATATTTACACTTGCTCATGAAATAGGGCATGTGATTTTACATTTGAATGATGCAAGTTCTTTTATTGATGACAGTATAACGATTAATGGAAGAAGCACAGATGAAAAGGAGCAGGAAGCAAACTATTTTGCGGCTTGTTTGTTGATGCCTTCAGATGATATCCATAGATTTATTGATTTAGAGATTCAAGACTTTCAAGAAAATGGATTATATGCAATGGATATTGCTAGAATCATGTCTGAGTTCAATGTTAGTTTTGACATGGCCTTGAATCGTTTAGAAAGTCTTGACGTGATTGACACAAATCAAAAGACCAGACTTGACAGTGCGAAAACTGAAATGAAAGTAGGTAATTTACTTCGTGGAGTTGGTGGCAATAGCAAACTGAATGTACCCAGCGAAGAAATTGATATCCCGTATGAGTATATTGATTATGTTATCTATAATTACAATCATAATGCGGTTCCGAAGGAAACATTGGAGCGTGTACTTGCTTGTTACGGACTTAGCATAGATGATGTTAATGACAAAATTATTACACCTTCAGAGGATGAAGATGATTTGGATGATTTGATAGGAGGGTTAGACGCTTGAGAGCCTCTTTAGATACAAATGTAGTTATCCATTTCTATAAGGCTGGGCTTCAGGATATTTTGTTTGATTTCTTTGATGAAGGGGTATTTATCTACGAGCAAATCCGCAATATTGAACTAGAAAATCATGGTCAGGAAATACTGGATAAGGTTGATTCTGATATTGCGTCTGGAAAGATTGAATTATACACAAATCAGAAGCTGAAGGAATTACAGGTTTACAAAATCTTTGAGAATAATGTTTTGGAAAATAGAAACTTGTATGGTAGTGGTGATTTGGGTGAAGTATATGCAATATCATTGGCTCAAACAATTGGTGCATATTCACTGGTGACTGATGACACTAAACAAGGTGGACCTTATATGTCATTGTTACAGTTCGATGATGATATCATGCCATTTACCTTTGCGGATGTTTTGATATTGCGATATTTAGTAGGTAATGTTGATGAGCACAAGACAGTTACGGATTTTAATCTGATTAATAATTCATCAAACTTGAATTGGTCGTTTAAAAGCCAGGTTACTAAGTTCATAAAAAGATTTCTCAAAGATTCTTATAGGAGTGAAGATACAGAGTGGATTAGAAATTTAGCTGCAACGAAAGGATTTAGTATTAAAGAAAAATTGGCGGCGTTAAGTAAATTACTGTAACTATAACAAAGATTTGAGGATCATGTAGAGACGCATGGTCCTTTTGTTTTCTGAAATGGAGTTGATTGAAAATGTACATATTTTGTTCGAAGGCATTAACGGATGCTCTAAATATCAAGAAAAGTGAATTGCAGAAAATGCTAATAGATGCTCACATGGATGATTTATATGCCTGGCATGGCCATATAACAAAGCTTAATGGAAAGAATACGATTATTCTGATGAATGACAGGACGATGTATTCAATAATATTTAGAAACAAATTACCAAGAAATGCAGATAAGTTTGCAGAATTAGTAAAAGAAGCTATTCCTTATACTATGGAAGTTGGCGGCTTCAATACTCCTGAAATTGATAACTATATTGCAGGGGTGGATGAAATAATATTTGCAGAGAAAGCTGATAGACAAATGACAGGTAATCTTACCAGAATGTTTCTTGATATGGAATATACCGGACATAGATGGCTGGAGGATGAAAGTATTCAGGCGGAACAGGCAGCGTTCGAGAATAATGGACTCAGACGATAGTGTCAAGTGAGCTATGAAAAAAGATACCAATAAAAAATGGCTCAAATGAACCTTGAAAATTGCAGATATTTTTAATTTTTGGCAACGGACGCAACCCTTGACAGCATGCAAAAGCGATGCTCTGAAGGTTTCACCGACGGCGAAAAACTCAAGAACAGTTAGAGCTGGCGGCTTGATTTTTTTGCATTTGCAGGATAGTTTGTTGACCAAGGAAGATGAGAAGTTGCCATTTGCCTGGCATATTGTCAGCGCCCTTTAGCATTTCAACTTCATTTAAAACCTTGAAATGGTTGTGTTTATGAGGGCGTAAAAAGTTGTAATAAGCAACCCAAAGGGCTAAATCGTAGTTGGCACCATCATAATTATCGAAACCGTTTGTAGGACGATAAGAGGCTTTATACGTACGATTAAGGCGTTCAATCATTTGTTTGTAAGGTCGATATTGCTTTGAAACTGCATCGTCATTAGTTAATCCAATGACTTGAGTGATTTCAAATTTGAAATTTTCTTTAAATTTTTTTGCAAACTCTGTTGCGGCAAGTGGATAGGCGCTATATCCGTCAGCAATGAATTTAAAAATTTTCGGCAACTCTTTCAAATGGCGAAAAGCCATGCGCATAGCGAGAATACAGGGACCGACGCCTCGGTTGTCTGATATCTGGTAGCCGATAATGGAACGTTTTGCAGGGTCCATAATAAACCAGATATAGCCTTTGATTCCACGAACCTTTATGTATGTTTCATCGGCAGTAAAGACACTGCTTGTTTGGTAGTCGTAGTTATCAACAAAAGGTTTTACGCAGACAGCTGCTGTATAAAATGTCAAGTCCCAATGTACAAAAAATATCATATAAGAATGTACAATTAATCAGGTTGTTCTAAATGATCTTTCAATCTATATTATTTACCCGATATGGGTATTACATGTGCGTGATGTAATACCCTGTCAATAATAGCATTTGCTACCACTGCATCATAAAAAACTCCATCCCATTCATTAAAATTCATATTTGTTGTTAATATCGTGCTTTTCTTTTCATATCGCATATCAATTAGCTGAAAGAAAAGATTTGAATCTTCTTTGTCTATTGGAAGGTATCCCAGCTCATCAACAAGCAACAGTCTGTAGTGACAGAAGTGTTTTAAACGGGCATCTAAGCGATTTTCAAGTTTTGCACGTTTTAATTGTTGTAACAAATCGCTGCATTTTATAAAATAAGTACTTACCCGCTTCTTAGCAGCCGCTATTCCTATTGATGTAGCAAGGTGAGTTTTCCTACACCACTTGGACCAAGAAATACTATATTTTCCTTGTTTTCAAGAAAAGCAAGGCTTGCTAATTCTCTCATCTCCTGCTCATTTACGCTTGGTTGAAAATTAAAATCATAATCCTTTAATTCTTTTGTAAATGGAAAAGCTGCTGTAAATGATAAAATAAGAATGTAGGATTTATCGCATATAAAAATGTCGGAAAAC
>CAMHLZ010000084.1 GCA_946186125.1 uncultured Lachnospira sp.
TCGCCCAGTATTTCTCACGCTCGGTGTAATACTCTTTCTTCTCGGCGGCATGAATGCGGTTTTTCTTGATTGTTTCTCTTTTCATCTTGCCTCCTTATACTTAATGCCCTGGAACTCTCGCAAATGAATAGAAATGCGATTGCCAGTACGGTGTGTTGATGGAAGAGTATTTGATCGGATCGCCTGCGTGTATCATCTGACCATTGCCGGCATAGATACCGACGTGAGTTACAGGATTACCGGAATTGTATGTACCCGTGAAAAAGATAATGTCTCCGGCTCTCGCTTCTGATGCACTGATCGGAGTACACTGGTTATAAATGCCCTGTGCCGTGGTCCTTGGCATGTTACAGTAACCACTATGTGTAAGCACATAGCACACAAATCCCGAACAGTCGAAGCTCGTTGACGGATTGCTGCCGCCCCATACATACGGGTATCCAAGGTAGTTCTCTGCTTCTGCTATAAGCGCTGCCACATCACCACTGCCACCGATAGGATCTGTCGTACCGTAAATAGATCCGTTACCGTTTTCAAAATAGAAAAGCGGATTATAATACTCTCCATCCGATAAGCACTCCAGATGTAAGTGGCTTCCCGTTACGGCTCCCGTACTTCCGGTCTTGCCTATAATCTCTCCATGCCTTACTGTCTGCCCTGCGCTGACATTCATACTTTCAAGATGCGCATACTTCGTAGTAAAGCCTTTTGAATCCGTGATCACGATATAATTCCCGTAATCATCGTCATAGGCTGCCGTGGTAACTGTTCCGTCATGCCCGGCATAAACCTCTGTCCCTTCCGGTACTGCGATATCAATACCTCTGTGGAACTGGTTCTCTCCGGTGATGGGATTCTTCCTGTATCCGTAGTAGCTCTTTATCAGGCTGTACCAGTCCGTATCAAGAGGCGTATAAAACTGCTGAAGCGCACCATTGGTCTGCTGATATGCCGCATAAAGCGTACTTGCATCATCATTCCCGGTAAGACGCTCTGCTACGATATCCTCCAAAGGCTTACGGGTAAGCTCCACATCAAGGATTGTTACGGTATATTCCTCTTCCACTTCTTCCTCTTCACCGGTTTCCTCATTCGTAACAGTTACCGTGCGGGTTCGTGTCTCTTCCCTTGGTGTAAGGGTCAGCTCATACATCTCATCAAAAAGCGATTCGATCTCCGCATCACAGTCCGCAGCCACCACATCAACCTTTATGGCTGACAGGTAATTGATCAGCGTAAAAGGGTTATGCCCGATTTCTTCAAGGTTATAGTTGTACTCATCATAATCGGGATAATCTTCCTCGATACTGTCTATGGTGTTCTGCAATGCCATTTCCCTTGAGGTCATGGCTTCATCCGATGCATCAAGCTGAGCTGGCTGACTCTGATAGCTTCCTGCCATGGTTGCCGACAGACCACCGTTTAAGACTGCTGAGCAGCTTGAAATACCTGCCGCTATCAGCATAAAGAAAAGCCCGAACAGTCCTATAGTTGCAATAGCTCCTATGTGCTTCCGGGCAAATTCCTCTACTTTTCTTGCCATGTTGGTGGTTGTCGTTGCCGCTTTCTTTGCATATCCGGCAGCCTGCTTTGCTTCTGATCCTTTTTTCAGGGCTTTGGCATACTCACGCTTGATACGCTGCTTCTGCAGACGCTTCTGTATGGCTTTCTTTTTGACCTCCGGGTTTTCCTCCAAATACTTTTGATATCTGAAGTTCACCTCCGCCTTGAACTGCTTCTTTTCAAGAGCCGCTACCTTATTGCTTCGCTTTGCCTGTACGCCATGCTTTATATTTCTCGCATGAACGATAACGGCTTCACCAGCCTCTTCTGTCCTGTGGGCAGCTTCAACACCGGAGTTATCCTTTTCATCCTCCGATATCTTGTCATGCACCAGTCCCTGCGCTTCCATCATCGCCCTGCGGTTTGCGGCAGTTATGGGATTATCTGACTTCGGCTTTTTTAGTACCTTATTGGTCTGAAGCTCATAGGTTACTTTCCCGGTCTTTTCATCGAAATGCCGCACCAGCTTGTACTCCTTACGCTGTGGTAATTTCTTTCTCGCCTTCTGGGTTTTATCAGCAGCCTTTTCCGCTTTCTTTTCAAGCATCTCAAGCTTATGGCTCTTTGCCGTTTCAGCACCTGCTTCTTCCACAAAGCTGGTCTTTCCATGGAAATCTCCATCTGACTGGATAAAGCTGTCCTTTACCCTTGTACGGCTCTCATGCTGCCTGTGCTTGCGAAGTGCTCTCGTTTCCTCACGCTGAGAAGCATACTCGGTATTCTTTTCATCCTCATTCTCATGTCTTTTAAAGAATTCCTGATTGACCTTTCTGCTCTTTTCTTCTGCCTGGGAAACCGTATTTGCAGGCGCAGCATTAAACATCTCCTGTGCTTCGCTTACAGCCTTACTTTTTACGGCACTGCCCTTACTTCTTCCATCAGCGGATCCCGTAGGACCCGCCCGTGCTTTCTTAAAATCTCCGGCATCGGCTTTCGCATCAAATCCCTCGGGTTTAGCCCCGGTTATATCCGATACTGCCTTCCTTGCCGTATTATTCTTTTTCTTCGCCATCCGCATCATCTCCCTTGTCAGCAGTATGTTCCTCTTCCTCCTGTGGACGAGTGTTCATGATCGCATACGTCTTGGTATCTGTCGGATACCTGTCCGCAAATGGAATGACCACATCATTAAAAAGAATGAGTCCGCATCCGGATTCAGAGTTTGTTACATACTGGAGCTGCTTCTCTGAAAGTCCCAGCTTGTCTGCCAGGATCACCTGATCCTTTGCGTTCTGGTTAAGGAGATATACAAAATCGCTGTTACCAAGGATACCCTCGATCTCCTCCGAACGAAGGAAGTCACCTACGTTCTGCGTAAGCCCTGTTGGAATACCACCCCACTTTCTGAAACGCTTCCAGATCTCCACTGAATACTGCGCTGTCTGCTTATCTCTTAACAAAAGGTGGAACTCATCACAGTAATAGCGGGTAGCCACCCTGCGCTCACGGTTACGGGAAACCCTGTTCCATACCGCATCCTGCACGATAAGCATTCCCAGCTCTTTCAGCTGCTTTCCAAGGTCTCTGATATCAAAGCAGACAATTCGGTTCTGACTGTCAACATTGGTACGATGATTAAAATAGTTCTGAGAACCATGTACATATAAAACAAGGCTGTTTGCGATACGCACCGCCTTCTGCTTTGCATCAATGGCAAGCTCCTCTGATACTGCCTTATCCGGCTCATACTTAACCAGTGCGTTATATAGATCTTCCAATATCGGCATATTCTCCGGTCTCGGGTCTTTGAAATACTCATCATAAATACCCTCGATACAGCGGTCGATGATACCCTTTTCATCATTTGCAAGACCTGTCTCCCCGCCTGCGATTGCATCACAGAGCGTGATCAAAAAGTCTGACTTAAGCTTAAGTGCCTCCCTGTCGTTCTTATGGGAAAGCTGAATATCCATGGGATTCAGATAATCCTTTGAATTGGTTGCCAGCTTCACCACCTCGCCGCCAAGTGCCTTTACAAGCGGGTAATACTCGCCCTCGGGATCACAGATCAAAATGTCATCCCTTGATACAAGGAAGCTTCCAAGGATCTCACGCTTTGCAGAAAATGATTTACCGGAACCGGGCGTACCTAAGATTACGCCGTTCGGTGTACGAAGCTTCTTACGGTCTGCCATAATCATGTTGTTACTTAGGGCATTCAGTCCGTAATACAAAGACTGTCCCGACTGGAAAAGCTCCTGTGTATTGAACGGCACAAGGATTGCCAGGTTCTTTGTGATCAGATGCCTGCCTTCCTTCGTTTCATTGATGCCTATGGGAGCTGCGGCATTCATGGCCACCTCCTGCTTGTACTGAAGGTCGATAAGCCTACAGTTTGCCTGCTGAATGATACCCGATACTCTCTGTGATACGCTCTCCAGTTCCTTCTTGTTTCTTCCAAAGCTCGATATCAGGATCGTTGTCCAGATGAGCTTCTGATTGCTGGTATTCAGATCATCCAAAAGCTCCATGGTGTTTTTCTCATACAGAACAATATCTGTAGGAAGAATGTCCATGTCATACCCGGCTCTGACTGCTTTTTTCTGCTCGTCGATCTTTGTTTTCTGAACATCCGACAGTGCTCTTTTTAAGAGCTTGATTGCTTCTGTAGGCTCAATGGTCCTCATGTGGATGGATATAGAAATATTGCTGTCGATATCCAAAAGCCTTTTAAGCAGCTCGTCATTGAGCTTCGGAGATATGATGTCCAGATACTTTGTGGCTCCAAACATATGCCCCATCTTGTATCTGCCGGGGAAACGGAACTCAAAGCCCTGCGGTGCGATATAATCCTTAACCGTATTGCCGGACTCCGCCATTTCCTTAAATGAAAAACGGAAAGGCTCCATCTTATCCTGATTGAAAAACTCATACAGGACTCTTAAGCGTTCCTTTCCGTCGAGACACTTCGCATTGGTACCAAGGTTTTTGAGGTTCTTTATGATATCTGCCTCAAGGCTTATGAACCTCTGCCTTGCTTCCTTGATATTCTCTGCTTCGATGCCGAAAATGATATATTTGCTCTTGATGACTCCGTTATTCCCCTTTGCAGACAGGCTCTTTAACATATCCGAAAACTCTTCACGGATATCGTCGAACTTATCTCCCTGGGGAGAGATCTCAAACTGTGCCGCCAGTGTCTCCTCATTCACATGCCTGTTAAAGAGGAAGATCTGAAAGCTGATGGTCGGATCAAAATAGTTTATGAGCTGTGAATACAGCCCCAGTATATCCGCCCTCTCTTCCTCATCCAGAAGCACATAGTTCAGATCATAAAACTCGATCATCTTCGTGTAATAATTCTTTCTAACCTTGCAGATGCCATCCTGGTACATCTTGTCAAAGGTAATGGTCTGCTGTGTGGAAATCTGCTTGCCGGACTGACCATTATCTCCGGAGAGCGTTTTCTTAAGCTTTTTCAGCTTTAAGAACTCCGCAAGCGTAAGTCCCGTGAATCTCTCAAACAGCGACTTGCCGCTTTTCTTACTCTGCACGGCTTTTGCAGGCTTATTTGTCTGCTTCACGCTTTTCTGCGACTTTGCCGTAACGCTCTTCTTTCCACTTTTTTTGCTTGCGTTCAAGAGCTTCCACCTCCTTTTCCATAGATTCTCTTTCTCTTAACTGCTCGTAGAGGTTTTCCACCTTGTACCTTCTTATCCCGGGCCGGATGAATTTCATCTCAATGACCTGCTTCAGATACTGCTCCGCAGGCACTCCGTCCTTTTCATACATTGCTATAAAGAAGAACGGGAGCATGACTGCCACCATCATGAGGGCAGCCACGTCCGTCCCGATTACCTTTCTTGTCAGAAGATAAAATGGTACTCCCACCACGGCAGCCGCTCCAAAGCAAATGACCTGACGCTTGGTGAAATTCCCGATGAATTTCGACTTGATCGCTTTCGGGTCCTTTGCCACATCAACTGCGATTGCCATGTTTTAATCACCTCCGTTTTTATGAAGCATGAAGGATGCTCTTTGCAAGTGATCCGGTCTTAAACAGGGAGAAGCACAGGACAACGGTATAAGCCATTACCTGCCAAAGAGCTGAGTGCAGATTTGAAGCCACTGCCACAGCATTTACAAGGACTGCGTAGATTGCCACGCAAACCATAATGAAAAATCCCTGGAAAGCCAGTGCTATGCATCCTTTGATATAGTTTGATCCGATGCTTCCCCACTCCCTGTTCACAAGGGTTGCAAAAGGCATCGGTGCTACCGAAACATAAAGATAGATTTCAATCATGCGCCCGTATAATATGACGGTGATCAAAACGGACATGATCTTCATACAAAAGCTGCAGAACATCGTTTCTATGCCAAGACCTATCAGCTCGCCTATCTCCATGGTTGACAGCTGTGACGAAAACATTGACTGAATCGTGGCTCCCACATCAAGCGAAGTGGAACCCGTGATGGCACTGGCAGCCTCACTTACCATGTGACCGCCCACATCGAAGATCGCCATAACGATATCCGAGGTCTTGCTTAGAAGCATTACTGCTATGCAGGCCTTGAAAAGATATCTGAAGAAAAGGCTCGTATCGAATTCATGCATGTTGTTCTTGTCTATTACCATCGTTATCAGCTCATAACACAGCACATAGGTTATGATGATCCCGGCTATCGGTATGATGACCGTATCTGACAGGTTTTTGATCATATTGAAAATACCTGCGTTCCATGCGCTGGGAGTCTGGCTAACCTCTCCGGCGATTGTGCCTACCTTTGTATTCACATCGGTAAACATACCTTCGAGGTTAGACATTACCCAACCTTGCAGCATTTCCTTTATGAGTTCGGTAATCTTTTCAACGATAGTGTTCATCTATCGTGTTCTTCTCCTTATGAGAAGAGACTTGTGAGCTGAGGGATCACCGTCTGGGCGATGATTACGATACCTCCGCCCGCCATCAGCTGCTTGATTCCCTGTGATTTAGCACCGGGGTTATCGTTGCCATAGCCCTCCAGTAAGTTGATGATTCCCCATACGGCTACACCTGCGCCGATGGCGGTTACGACGGTTTTAAGGGCTGTTACGCTGCTAGAAAAAAAGCTCATCTCAATATCGAACACCCGTTCTATTTAGTAATCAGAAAGCCATTAAATACAGACTTTTCATAATGCTAATCGGATGTCCATCCTCCTTCCAATTATTTGATTAGTTTTTTGATAGTTACTTTTGGAAGGCATAAAAATCCCCTGCTTCATCTATCCTTTT
>CAMHLZ010000085.1 GCA_946186125.1 uncultured Lachnospira sp.
CATCAACATATTCATTTAATAGTGATTCCGTTGGTCCACGTACTGGCTAGGTACTGGCTAGGTACTCACAACGATAATAGACTCTGTAACCACAATTAACTGATTACAGAGTCTATGGTAATGTCAAAATATGGAATTGTCAATCCAATATTTGCTAAAAATGTCGATTCGTGAAAAATTGCTAGTCATAGATGTGACGCGTAATTAATTTTTCATATAGTTTATGTCAACCATACATAAACTATATATCAACCCTCTATCAACTACCCGTCAACTAAAATTCCATCTTTGATTTATTATAGAAAGCCTTATCTATGGGCTTTTTCTTTAAAATACAGACAATAGCATAACGAAATCATCAACTACCCATCAACTAAAATTATGCCCAATAAGGAATATATCTTCTCATTTTCGGAGCTGCGTTCTCGTCAGATAATTTGATATAACCTGATTCCTTCGTTTCTTTTATAATTCTGGAAATAATTGCTTTATTTTTTTCATCTACACCAAATCTTTCTCTCAAAACAGAATTTGAGACCTCGATTTCATTTACATAGCAATAACAGGTATAAAGATAACAGGTTCGTATCTTATCTTCTTTGCTCCATTCAGTCAGGTTATTATACCAATACAATTTTGTTCGAGCAAAATCATCACCTGTTTCAACCTTAGGTGCTGGGATTTTAAGTTCTCCCATACCTTCCTCCATACGATCAAAACCACTTCCCCGTTCCTCACATATTCTTACCATTCTGAGAAATGATGCCATATTTTCGTTTCTGGAATGTGGAGCTGTATCAATTATACGATTTATATCAACAAGCAAATTACCCGGATTTGATGCCTCAACTCTGGTATCAAACACTTCTATCATTGGTCCGCTACCATGTGCCGTCAAGTCTTGATGAATGAGCATATTTCCAAGCATCTCTCTAACAGCTTTTCGTGGAAACATTATATGTTCCTTTCTCAATCCACCCTCAATCTCTTCTTCCTGCGGAATCAAAGTCATAATATAGTCTGTAATATCCTCAAACTGTAACGCATATCCCTTTGTAAATACCTTTTCTCTTATCGCATTGATTCTTCCGTTGCCTTTATAACGAATAACTCTGATAGCTTTCCTTTTTAAATTTGGAAAATTATTCAAATCTTTTGCAAGAAGTAATGCTCCCATATTTGTAATCAAATAATTACCATTATCCATTTCCCTAATAAACTGTTCATCCATCATATTGTGAATAATGGCATCTCGATTACTTGGCAACGGCATATTCATAAGTGTGTAGTACGCAGCACAATCCAACAATTCCGTAACTCTAGCTGAATCAACATTTTCTATTGACGGTCTTAATTCGAAGGGCTTAGTTTCAAAAGCCAGCCATAGTTTTCTTTCTTTTTCCGGATAGTCTTTCAATTTCTTTTTGTATGAACCTACACGTATATACTCAATATCTTTAAAACTAGTGGGCTTGTTTACTGCCGCCGGAATTTCTAATACCACAACTTTTCCTTTTTCTGTATTCACCTCTGTGAACCTAAAATCAATTCTTGGTTTTAACAACCGTAATAACCAGTTTTCAAGCTCCTCATTTCCTATTTTTGCCTGTTTCGGTGAAAACTTTGTTTCTTCTATCTCATGAGTTTCATTATTAATTCCCCACAGCATATAAGCCATCTCATGCCCACAAATTGTTGCTGAGTTACTTAATGCAGAAATATATTCCCCTATAAGCTCCGGACCGTCATTATTGACCTTATATTCAAGCCATTCTGTTTCATCAGACATATTCCGCAATCGTTCAATTAACGAAATATAATATTCTTGTGATGCTTCCATATAACTAATCACTTCCCTTTCTTATTATTCTCATAATTTCCAAGTAATATCTCACCTATGCTTATACTTATTCACAATATACATTTTTTATATATCCGTATAGTTATGTCTCTTCATCACCAATCTCTATATCAAAAATTGCTTCTTCAATAACTTTCACACATTCATCTGTATGCTTCTTTATCTCATCACCCCAAAAACGAATCACTGTCCATCCTTCAAATAGTAATCGTTTGTTTATCTCGTCATCTCGCTCCCTATTACGAAATATTTTACTAATCCAAAACGCTCCGTTATTACTCTTCTCAAGTTTAGACCTAAGCACTTCCCAATCCTTACCATGAAAGAATTCTCCGTCACAAAATATTGCTATCTTGTACTTAGTTAAAACAATGTCCGGACTCCCAGGAAGTTTTCCATAATTCTTGCGATATCTATAACCTCTTTTCCACAGCGCCTTTCTTAATATCACTTCGATTTTTGTATCCTTAGCCCGGATATTTTTCATATTTTTGTGTCTTTGTTCCTTCGTCAAAACGTCCGCCATACATAACCACCCATTTAAACTGTATCTCCATCATCCAATATGAAATTTCGTTCAAACGTTACCTCCCATAGTAATAAATGCCACACTTATTTGAAACTGTTCACAGGCTAACAATTCATCTTCAATAGATGACAAAACCTTTTTTCCCTGCTTATAATTATTTGATACAAATTGTGGCTTGTATGCAAGATTTGATGCTATCGCTCCATTTATAAATGCTGTTTCAAAACTATTACGCAGTTCCTGTATTTTATCTTCTTTCACACTAATCCTCCAATTACGAGCACTTTATTCTTATTAAAACATCATACCACTTTCACTGTCTTTGTTGCAACCTTTTCCTGAAATCTTATATTATGCTCAACCATCAGCATTATCGGCATCCTCATATTTTAAAGTCAGATCATTTGCATTGATAAGAGTTTCCTTATGGAAATAAAGTGGATTTATCTTTAAATCTACAACTTTTTCAATATCCTGAAGAAGACCTTCCTTTTCTTTTATCTCCATGTCAATTCGCATTTCATATGTTTTGACTCTCGACTGCATCTTTTTTGTCTTTGCACCAATGTAAGCTCTTGTAGACATACATCTGTCAGGCTCTTTTTTCGGATCAAAACCTATCTTCGTATTTTCATTTTTTGAGCCCATCTGCTGCTTCTGTCTGCGGCACTTTTAAGTTTTCCGATTTCTTTAATATGCTTTTCATTATCAGATTTTTTTAACGTGTCTGTCTTCTCTTTATTATCCCACCATGTGGAAAAATTACCAGTCTGTACTTCTATTGTTGTCTTATTAAACACGAGTACATTATCGCATACTCCATCAAGCAAATCCCGGTCATGAGACACAAGAATGAATCCCAGTTTCCAATTTGTATCAATATTAAATGTCACATTTTCAAATATTTCATCTGCACTTGTATCATAATAAAATGTTTATAGGAGTACATTGTTTCTGATAAAATAAAAAATCTGCTTCTCGCCGAAAGCAAATTACCAGTATGAACAAATTCCTGTATTATATAGCAGAATTATAGTCAAGTCGCACGAATTTTTTTCCATTTGGTAAAGCATACTCTTTCTCACCAATTTTCTCATATCCAATGGATTTCATTGTATCTGACAATTTATCGCTTTCCATCTGCTGATGAATTTCTTCAAGTCTGTCAAACACATGAAGATATGGAGAGTCAGATACAAACTCATCCGACTCATTTATCTGGATAACGCATGAGACAACCCCCGGACATGTATGTTTTACAACATTCAGAAACGAATCATATCCAATATACTCAATTAACAAATTCGCTATCAGCAATTCTGTTTTCGGGAGCATGTGTACATCTTTACTTAAGTCGACACATAACATTTCAAGTGCATCACCTAAATCCTTATAACGATTTTTCACTTCCAAAAGATACTGCTCATTAATATCTACACCATATATATGATGGTATTTTTCTACATCAATATGTTCGAGACCATTTCCACCGGCCACGCCCAGAATCATTACATCATACACTGGAAAAACCTCAAACTGTTCCTTCATGATATGATTTAGTTTTTGCAATTGTTTTATCTCTTCAAGACTCATATGATTTTCATAATCAGAAAGAGAAATATTCATCCAGGGATTTGTACTCATAAACGTTTTCTCCTATAAAATCAAATTAAAACTTCACTACTTCAGGTTCATGCGTAAATGATGAAAATGTAGCAATTGCATTTTGTAAATAAAACACTTCCGTATTACCATCATCCGCAGAGTACATTTTCTTAAGAGACGGATAAGCATCAAGCATAGACTGTCTTGCCTCGCTACTGTCATCTTCTACCAGTTCACATTCTACACGAAGCCACTCACCGTTTTTAAATGCACATATTTCCGCCTTCGGATTTTCATGTAACTGTTTCGAAACGTTCTTGACTTTTCCTGTCTGTATGTAAAGTTTACCGCGAAAATTATTAATAGTTCCAAACGGTCTGACCCTTGGCTGGTCACCTTCAACTGTTGCCAAATAATATACTTCTGCATCTTTTAAAAATTTTTCTACTCTTTCCATAAAAAAAATCCTCCTAATCTCTATTATAATAATCCATATTCCACTCTAAATACAAAGGCAGACTCAGAGTTCTTACACCTTCACACTCATTAACCGCTATGTTTTTTAATGAAAACTTAAATCCGTTTTTTATATTATATTTCCTACAAAACTGTCTATAGCTTTTTGCTCTGGTTTCCAATATATCAAGCGCCATAATGAATAATCCGATAAGATCAGATTTTTGATTAAGAATGATTCCCCTTATATCAATATCACTACCATCAATTATTCATTTTCTTTTAGTATTTAGCTATAATCATACATTCTATTACTCCTCTTTCACTATCAGTATTCCTTCTGAATCTCCCCCTCAATCCCATACATACTCTTAAAATCGTCAAGGTCTTCCGGACATTTTATTAACATTATCTCTTCTATCTTTCCTGTATGGATATCCTTAAAACCTGCAACCTGTTCACCGGTACAAATACTTGCTCTGATTACAGGCTTTTTATTTTCTTTATCATAGGACTTATATATTTTTTTCTTTTTAAATATCCCCATCCTGACCACCATCCTCCGACTTTACCATCAGTAACAGTTTCTCGAATGACTCTGAAAAACATAAATCATCTTCATCTGTACGTTTTTTAGGTCCCTTGACATGATTCTTATGAGAACTCCGGCGTGCTTTTTTGTTAAGATGTCTCTCCATCAGCATACGGTCAATGTTTTCATTTGTATACCACCTGCCGGACTGGTGAATTGCATATGCACCTTTCCCAAGTGCCATAGCCGCAACTCCATAATCCTGTGACACCACAATATCACCCTTATGGCAGATACTGATTAATTTATAATCTACTGCGTCTGCTCCTGCGCCAACCACTATCACCTCACTGTAATCTGAATATAGCACGTGATTGGTATCGCATAGCAAAGTGACGGCAACATTATGTTTTTTTGCAATTTTCTCCACAATGCCTACTACCGGACATGCATCCGCATCCACAAATATATTCATCATCTAATTAGTTATCCTCATTTAACATATCAAAAATACTAAGCTGCTCATATTTATCCGGTAATTCCTGCATATACCTAAAACAATCCTCCGGCCTATACATTATACCGTTATTTTTACAAACGCTCCTAAACAATGTCATTAGTTTTTCAGAATCAGGACTTGGTAATTCATATGCATTACCATAATTTTCTATGTATTTCATTTTTAAGCCGGGAAAGTGTTTATCAAGCGCATCGTAAAAATACTCCCTGTCTCCGTCTCTTAAAGTGACTCCCATTCCGAAACATATTATTCCTTTTACGCTTACACGCACACAATCGTCAAGAATTTTTCTGATGTTTTCCTCATTATCATTGATAAATGGAAGAATCGGACTCAGCCACACAATCGTCGGTATACCTCTATTCTCCATCTGTTCAAGAACTTCTATACGTCTCTTAGTATTGCACACATTAGGCTCTATGATACGGCATAACTCGTCATCATAAGTGGTAAGCGTAATCTGTACAACACATTTGGCATTTTTATTTATTTCATCCAGCAAATCAATATCCTGCAAAATCCTGTCTGATTTTGTATGAATTGCAACACCAAAACCATATTTTGAAATAATCTCAAGACATCTGCGTGTAAGTCTTAACTTCTCCTCGCAATGCATGTACGGATCAGACATCGCACCTGTTCCAATCATCACTTTCTTTCTCTTAGACCTTAATGCGTTTCCCAATAGTTCCGGTGCATTTTGCTTAACTTCAATATCTTCAAAATCATGTTTGAACTGATAACATTTACTTCGACTGTCGCAATAAATACATCCATGCGAGCATCCTCTGTAAATATTCATCCCACATTGTCCGCCATTGGCTGTAAGTATACCTTTTGCATTAATGAAATGCATTTTTACGCTGCTACTAAAAACATATACAAATGTGTATATGCTAGATGATTCGCTACAAACTCACGATTTGTAGTTACTGCTTCATAGTGTATGCTTTTGATTGACCGAAATCATATCTACTCACAAGTTCTTGTACACTCCACAGTCGTAAATTCCCGACTAGCCATCGGTACATATCTATATTGCCTTGTTTGTGACATTATATAGATTTATTTCATCTAATTAGTAGGTTCTCCTTTCTACTACAATATATTTATGGTTAATATCCCTTACAGCCAGTAAGGAATTACCCAT
>CAMHLZ010000086.1 GCA_946186125.1 uncultured Lachnospira sp.
AGAGCGGAATGCCCTTTTTAAGCATCCTCCCACACTCAACCAAAACCGTGCCTTTCGGGTCTGTAACTACATAGGAACTATGCATCTGCATCAGGTTCGGCTTCACAAAAAAGCGGGTCTTTCCGCTGCCGCTTCCACCTATGACCAGGATATTTTTATTCCTGGCATACTTGGGTGAGCTTGGTCTGCCCGACATCATCAGCCTCTCCGATGCTGTTAAGATGATATTGTTCTCGAATACCGGATCCATATATGGCTCGATATCCTTTGCATTTCCCCATCTTGCGCTGCCATACTCCACTCCGTGTCTGAACTTTTTGGCATTCTTCGCCTTGAAATACACGATCAGGCGAAAGCCAACTCCACACGCTACTCCAAAAAGCAGATCCATTGGATTGAAACTCGGCAAAGGGTTGGCAAAAGCCTCTCCTAGCCTTGAAGCTGTATCCATAAGCCTTGGGAAGAGATCTCCCTCGACCTGTCTGAACATCCACGCTGACTTATCACAGAAATATCCTACGATAACATAGGGGATGCTCATACGGATCAGCTTATTCTTATCCGTGCCTTTCATCTTTTTCCGCAAGGATTCGGGTATGTTCTTTAAATCTTTTATGATTCCGTCTACTACCTTACTCATAGGCTCTGTCCCCGATCCTTGGTTTTTTCTCTGGCGCGTTCCCTGTTCATTGTTTGAGTCCAGAGTTCCTTATAACGGTTCAGCCTATCCCTTACGGATTCACGGTTCTGCTTCTTTTCGTTTCCATGCACAAATTCTTTGAATGCCATCGCAATCACGTCGGCATCCCTGCCCTTGAAGAAAACAACATACTTTGGCGGATCCACGGTCTTGTCTTTTTTCACGGCAAAATCAACATTGTACTTCTTCGCAACACGCTCAAAGGATTTGATGTTGTTCTCCGTTATTTCCATGGTGTTCGCACCCTGATCCTTGCCCATGAGCTTCTTTACGGAAATCTTCCCATGCCAGTTAGCCTGCTTATTCTTAAGATGATTTAAGTAGGCAATCATAGCTTTCTTCAGCACATCGGCGGTCAGTTTGGAGGTTCTGATCACAAGGGCAATAGATTTCTGTGTTACTTCTTCCTGCATCATCATCCTCCTGTCTTTCGTTTATCCTCTGGTAATGTTCACAGCCAGGGAGGCACCAGCAGCCTCCGCAAATATATTTTTCTCATGTTGTTCCTTTCCTCCGGTCTCCTGCCGGATAATAATCTCCATAACGCAAAAAAGGAGCAGCCATATCTCTCAAAAGAGAAATAATAGCTGCTCCTATCGCTGTATTTAGTTCATCAGTTATTTACATAGTTGGTCTCTAAATCTTAAAAGCTATTGAGATAGTTTTGCAAAGCATCTGCAAACTGCCCTATATGCAATCCATCCACAAATGAATGATGCGCTTGTATTGAAACAGGCATCAAAACCTTTCCATCTTTTTCATAGTATTTTCCCCAGTCAAACAAAGGTGTAGCATTATCCTTTTTCCCGGAGTTTGTATGTGAAATATGAGTATATGTCACCCATGGCATAGGTGAACATTGAAAAACATCATTCCCTAATGGTCCTGTAAAGTATTCCTTCTGTTCTTTAGCCGTCTTGCTTGCTATCCTGACATATTCTTCAAGATCCTCCACAAATGGCACATTGACAACCTTAAATAATCCAGTGTCCTTATTAAGATAGGTAAATGCCGTATCAATCCTGTCATAAAGGACAATTTTATCGTCCAGGAACCTATATCTTAATGCTTCTACCTCATTCGCACACTTACAGACAGCGTGAACAAATGCCAATGTAAAGGATAGTCCTTTTTCCTTGACCATATTCTTAAAACCTGTAACATCAACTTCAAATGTTACACAAAACGCCGGTTCAACACTGTTTCGAAATACCATGCAGTGCATGGCACGTTCCCATTTGAATTCATCTATAATTTTATATTGATTGGCCATATCACTTATCACCTCCGGCATACTTGTTAGTCATTCCTCCGATACGCTTTTCACATAATGCGTCGCATACAGATTTTCCATATATTCATTCCCAGTCTTACAGAATCTCAACTTTATGGTTGACTTATTCTTTCGTCCCCACTGCTTATAAAAAGTGAAGCTGGGCTTCAGATTATTCTTTGCAGCATAACGCTTCATTTCATTAAGAATCGCCGCCAATTTCTTCAGATTGATCTTACATACCTTTTCAAGATACGGAACCTGCCCATTACGCCATCTTTCATAGTCTTCCTTAGAAAGTATCTGCATATCCATCAGCGTCTGCACCGCTGTCGCATATCCTGTATTGTTGACCTGATGGTACATGGAATTACCAACTTCACCCACCAGGTTATCATGATTTCTCGCCATTATCTTCATCACTCCTGTACTTGTCTATTATATTATCGACCACACCTTCCTATCGCAAGAGATAAATCGTATAAAGATTTGCAAATACCATGCCGTTTTCAACTTTTAGGTCATCCAGTAAAAGGCACTGGAACAGCACCGCCCGGATTATATCATCATTCAGACTGAAAAGTTCACTGTATTTTCCATAAGCCGCCTCTGATGATTTACTATCATGTGCCGCCTGTTGTGTACCTGCATCGGTGGCATGTGGTGCAACTTCATCCCGTGCCATATTCTTTCTGTAATCAAGGCAATCCGCATAGAGAGAACGAATCTGATATTTTCCAAAATAGAAAGAATAAGCTTCTTTCCCATCATAGGTTTTCTTACATTTCTCCAGTTCATCCTCTGCTATGGAAAATGCGCATACATCAGTCTCTATCACGGTTTTGCCGTTATAATCCGGCTTAAGCTTTCCGCCATACCAGTTGATATGCTGATATATTTCCTCCCGTCCGGTAATGAGCGCAGCTCTATGAAAATCTGTCTTACCAAGGAATACATCCATATAGACATTGTTGGCAGACAGGGTATCGTTCCAGATGAGCTTTTTATGCTCTCTCACCCGGAGAAGATACTGAAGGATATTGATGAGACGCTCTCTGCTATCTATATCCCTGAAGCCCTCTGCCGGAACCATAACACTGTCGAGCTTTAACGGCGTCGATCCCTTCTGAATTTCTTTCTCCACAAGCGATTCTATATTTTTTGCCATGCCATCCTCCTTTTTTGCAAATAAAAAAGGCAGCTACAAGATTCTTCTCATAACTGCCCTATCGCTGTATATTTTTCAAATAGATGTGGTCGGTCTGCTTTTACATCAATGCTTATTTCTATCCTCAATATTTGAAGCGCCAGCTCTATGGCATCCGCAAGGGCTTCATCTGAGTCATTGAGCCTTGTGATGCATACACAGTCCTCAAACTCCCTATCTCTTTGCCTTAGAATACGGATCAGCTTTATCCTTGCATTTTTGCACAGCTGCGTCTTCGCAAACTCCCATCTGTATCCGTCTTTTGTATTATAAAACGGTTTTGAGAATTCAATAACCGCATTCTTTTCCTTTATGTAATTTGCAAGAGGAATGCCAATCAGCTCCTCTTCATCTATGATAACCTCATATCCTGCCTGCTTTAAGTAATGCATCAAAAGGATATCGGGGAACTCCTTATCAAATTCTTTTCTACATATATGGCAAGGCTCCTTATCAATGGCTCTGTCCGCTATTTTTGCCCGCCATCTATGACCACGACCGCAAGTCCACCAAACTATCCTAAGAGAATTGCGATGCACCTGCTCCGGAGAAATCATCGTATTACGATCATAGTCCCATTCAGATATCAGTTCGGGATCCGTGGTAGCAAGGTCATTCACACCGGCTACAACAACTCTGTCAGAGCATACCGGACAGGATGAACCCTTTACCCTGCTGTCTATGACTGCCCGCCATTCATAACCGCATACACGGCACTTCCACCAGACATTTTCCCTGGACTTTGGGAATACTTCATCAGCCCTCTTTGGAGCATTTTTCTCCGACCACTCATCAGCAAGATCAGGATAATTGCTTGCAAGGTCATTAAAGCCCTTATATATCAAATGTCCTTCGCAATATGGGCACTGACTCCCGTAATATCTGTCGGCTATCTTTGCGATCCATTCATGACCATGGATGCATCTCCACCATACGGACTTGTTTGTGCAGGATAAAACCATATCCGGCATAAGCGGATAATTCTTTTCCGACCACTCGGATACAAGCTCCGGCTTCATCGTAGCAAGGTCGTTGAATCCTCTGAGAAGCTGATTTCCGCTGCAATACGGACAATCTGAACCATTTACTCTGTTCTTCACTATTGCCTGCCATTCATGTCCGCAGGAGCCTCTCCACCACACCCGCTTATGTGATCCAATCGTAACATCAGATGGCATGAGCGGAAGATTTCTGTTACTCCATTGTGCGGCAAGCCCTGGGCATTTCTCAGACACCGTTTCCTTCATGCATCATAACCTCCCCGTTATGACCTGTACGGTCGTTGCTACCGCTTTTATCACAGCCACAATAGCCATAAAACCGCCTATGATTCCTCCAACGATACAATCCAGGGCTATCACACCAAGAGATCCTGCAATGCCGTAATTCCTCGGTATCAGCCACAACCACATCCGTCTGATGCCGAATGGAAATCCTACGAGGATCCAGAACAAAAAGAAATCAAATCCTTCAGGTTTATTGCAGACCGGATAGCAGAACAGCACCATAAAGCTGATTGCCAGTACCGGCAATATGACTTTAAATATCATCGCTGATAATCTCTCACTCATTGGCTGCCCTCCTCATGTTTTCTTCGGCACTTGATGATTGACCGATTTGCCTTTCTTCAAGCTCCTGAATCTGTGCGGTTCTCTCAGCCTCCCTTTTATGTGCCATCTTCTGAGACATCTCGTACCATTCCTCTGTGTGCATATCGTGATGGACAAGCTGTGTGAAGTAATTATCCATCGTTGTAGGCGCATTAAAGAGTGATGCAATCATATACTTCCGCATATTGTGTATCTTACCGAGATTCTCGGCTATCATCCCCATAACATACTCAACATGGCTCGCTGTCAGTGATAAGATTCTTTTACGAACAAGCCATTGGGGATACTCTGTTCCTCCGATATTCAGAGAGTCTCTTTTCCCGGCTACAAGATCAACCATAACTTCAAACAGTTCGTCAAATCGACTGTTATATTCTGCTCTGTACCTTGCAGACATTTCGTCATAATAGATATTCTCCTTGATCTGTGCAATATCTTCACATATCACATCATCATCCCATCCCGTGTTATCCACAGGCGATGCTACCCCTGTAGTATTACCAGTAACCTGGATAAGATTATGATTAGGCTCTATAATATTTTTTAAATAATTATTATTATCTTTTGGCACGGAATCAGCCGACTCAAGAATAGGGAATTTGCCTTCTCCGGATTCCGTAATTTCCGCAGACAAGACTCCGCTATTTTCGGTTTCAGAAAAAAGTTTTCCACAACCATCATTATTTTGAGAACCGGATATTTCCGCTTTCTTGGTGATGAAATTCTTGACATATAGTATGTCTGATTTTCCTTGTCCCCGGCGTTTCCTTTCTACAAGCCCAAAATCAACAAGGTTCTTAAGCGTTGATCTTGCCTTATCTTCACTGCATCTGAGTACCTTCTGCATAGATGCCACCGTCCAGATCACATACGTCCGCCCGTCTTTATCTACCCAGCCTTTCTTATGTGAGTAGTCCACCAACTCATGCAGAAACCCATACAAGACATATTCTGCCAGCCCTAAATCCTCGTAGTCAGAATCCTCAAAAAAGACCTTCGGGATTCTCAGGAATCGAAACTGATCACTCTCAGCACCGGAGTAATACTCGTAATCATACTTTGGCATTTTACACACCTCCGTGCTTCTTACGATAATCATCCAGAAGTCTTACGATAAGACTTTCTATCTCTGCATCACTTGCTTCCGCAGGAAAGTATTGCATGATGATCTCATGTTTGATGACCACATTTCTTTCCTTAATACTTGCTACGGCCAGCAGAGCATGAAGTGCTTCCTTGGTACAGCGTTTTTCCTGCGAGAGTTTCTTTATCTGCTGCGCCTGTGAAAGCGATGGAACCACATCATCCTCTTTCATAACTTCTAATAGAAGATATTGCTCATTCGGAGTGATATAGGACAACTCGACAGCCGGATTGAATTTTATCTTCTTGTTGTCAACCATTTCCAAAAGATCGGGGCGCAACTCTGTTAATCGGATATATCTCTGAATTTGCTTATAGCTTTCTCCGGTTCCCTCAGCAACTACCTCTGTGGATTTCATCCCTTGGAAATTAGGGACAACTTGTCCCTCTTTTTTAGGACGACCTTTGACACGGGATACTGCCTGCAATTTCATCTTATATGCAAACGCCTTCTCACTCGGCAGAATCTCTTCCCTCTGGAGA
>CAMHLZ010000087.1 GCA_946186125.1 uncultured Lachnospira sp.
AACTTTTTCCTGCATTAGTTTCTTTTGATTTTCTCTTTTTTGTAACTCATCATTTTGGACGCCAAGCTCATCCATAGATTCAGTATATTGTTTATATGCGTCACTAATACTGTCAAATTCATTATTTCTTTGTTCTAATAACGTATTGCTTTTTTCAAGAGCCTGTCTTTTCTTATCCTCACTTTCATTTTTTACTTTGCAACTGTTTAACATCTGAAGAGTTTCAACTTTTTTCTCACTAACATCCTTTAAATTTTCAGAAAGAACCTCAATTTGTTTTTTATTGTCATCAAAAAGTTTTTTATTAACCTCCTGATTTCTTATTCTTTCCTGTTGTATATAATACTCGTTATACTCTTTTTCTCTTATTTGAAGTTCTTCTTCCTTTTTATCAATCTTTAATTTCAAATTTTCAATTGACTCAGCAAGAATTTTCTCATCTAATAATTGCTCGTTAAATAATACATAAAATTTTATATCACCAAAATCAATGATATTGTTCTGTTCTGTGTCACTCAGGATATCAAGCTGCTCCCTTACAATAATGGGAATTGGAAATGAAGTAAATACTTCTCCTGCATTATGTTTTAGTTTTTCCACTTCCTGCGCGGACAAAATGATAGAGTACGGAAACATAGGATTTGCCTTAATTATTTGTTTGTTATGTTCATCAGAATAACCATTCTTCTTAATCCACTCCATTCCATAGACTATATTAATTCCAATATTCTGAAATTCTTCTACGATTTTTTGAGGAATATCAATCACTTTTCCATTTGTAAGATTATAAAGTTCTTTCTTTAACAGGTCAATTTCTTTGTCAATCTTCTTTCTATAATTATCTATCTCTTTTAGCTTTCTACCAGAAACCGCCAATATTTTCTCTGTGTTAAATACTTCCTGTTCATTAATATCAAGGTATTTAATTATAGTTTTTCTATCAGATAATTCCTTCTCATACTTTTCATTTAATTTCTTTTCTTTTTTTATTTCGATTTCCAGCTTATTTTCTTCTTTTTCATATCCTGCACATGTACGTTCCAGGCCATAAATCTCTTCTTTTAGATTATCAATATTTTTTAATGTATTAACATACTCTCTTTTATTATCTTCGAATTCTTTTATGTATTCTTTTTTCTTTATTTCAATAAATCCGGGTTCATAATATCCAAGAATATTTCTTGAAAGAACATTTCCATAAAGCCTGTTAAACCTGTCTTCAAACTCAGAATATTTACTGATATTGCCTTGAATAAATCCGATTTTTCCACTTAATTTTTTTATAATAGTATCACTCTCAGCGATGCTGCCCATTGCAGATTTTATCTCTTCTATGATTTTACCCAGTTTTTCTCTGTTTTCTTCCTGCTGCTCTTTGTTTTCTTCATATTTTGAATTGTAATATACATATAGTCTTTTTCCTATTCTGTTTCTTTCCGGAATAAGCTCTTCGCTTTGAAGCTGTGACACTTCCAACTTTTGTCTGATTTCCTCTAACTCTTCTTCTTCCCGCTTAACACAATCCCTCTGTTTTGCACATTGCATAACATGAAGTTTATTTTCTTCACTTTTCTTTTCTCTTTCTATATCATTTTTTTCTATTTCGTACATATTTCTGTTAGAAATATGAAAGTTCTGCTTTTCTTTTAACGAGTAATAGTTTGTTGACAACTTTTCATATTCAACATATTCTATTTTATTATCGATATCAGTCAAAGCTTCTCTTACTTCATCTCTTTTTATTTCAGTATTTTGTTGAAGCTTTTCCAATGTATAGATAAATGACCCTATCTCATATTCTTTTTTCTTTTTTTCTTCTACATTTCCAAGATATACTTTACCTTTTTCTTTTATTATATCTGCCTGCTCTTTAAATAAATTTATTGTATCTCTTCTTTGTATCTTAGACTGATTGTCCCTGTATTGCTCAACATATTTTTCAGTAATATTCTGAAACTCTTTTATCCTGTTTTTATCCCTGTTAAGTTTTTCTTCTACTGTTTCAAGAAACCACTTTTCCACAAGTCCTCTTTCATCTTTACAATCCGAAAAAAGATTAGACAATCCTGATTCCTGAAGATTTATCTTTTTTATTATGGATTCCCATTCTTTATAATCAATCTGATATTCTTTTATTTTTTCAAAATACTGTTTCTGCTGTGACGAATTATTCATATCAAAATAAAAAAATCTGCATGACGTATCTTTTTTGTATTCCTCAAACAGCTGTTTACATGCCATATAACTTTTAAGGATTATTTCTTTTTTACCTTTTTCCACTACCGGAAGATTATGAATATCCGTAATGCATGGTTGACTATATTCACTGACAAAGTTTATTATATCCAGATTGTCATTCTTGTTTTCGCCGGTATCCTGATTTTTTCTGACCATCATTCCCGTGTGCACATATCCCGCATCCTGATCCAGTTTCCATTCAACCATGATAAACGTAGGCTTTGAAGATTTAAAATAGTTTTCAAACGCCCTGTCCTTTGTATCTCTATATCTTTTATGAACAAAAGGTGCCTGCATCATCTGGACGAGAACTGACTTTCCGCCACCGTTTCTCAATGAAAGAAATGTTGATTCTGCGTTCATATAAAATATCTCATCATCGATTTTTATTAAATCGTTGTTGTAATTCAAATTTACTAATCTGATTGCATTTATTTTACTCATTACTCTCTTCTCCTAAAACCCTGAGAATCCTATGATAATTGTTTTTATTTAATAAATTCCAATCCATAAAATTGTCAAGTTTTTTTGTTGTTTTTATCATTTCATCCTGTTCAACATAATCAATCAGTCCCTGTTTTTGCAAAAAATTCAGGATATTATGTAACAAGCCTTCTTTTGTTGTTTTTGCTCTTGAGCCTCTTTCATCTGACTTTAATGATTCATAAGCTTCGAGTATATTAGTGAACGCAATCCCTTCTTCATCTTCATCAGATTCTTCCTGCCTTGCCACGCCTTCTTTTAATCTTTCTGATATCCTGTTCTGCAGTTCTCCGACTCTTATATAATCTCTTGTTTTACTAGTACTTCCCTGTCCGTCAAAAAATTCAACTATTAATGTCAATATTATAAATTGAGACAAGTAGTAATCCTTATCAGTTGCATTTGACTTGCACAACACTCCTTTTAACTGGGCTTTTGAAAAGCCAAGATAATTGTTCTCTCCTTTTGGAATTAAATATATCGTATTTCCGTATCTTTCTATAGTACTTCCTGCAACCTCTCCCTGGGATTTAACAAGATTTTGTATTTCTTCATTTTCACTGTATGCTTTATACAGTACCCTGTCGTCATCCTCTTTTAGTTCATGATTTTCAAGAAGGTAATAGAATATTTCCTGACTAAATCTTATATTTTCAAATTCATACGCCATAATCCGTTCTCCTAATTAATCTAATTTCAACATTAGAGCAGATAATATTTTTTCTTCTGCCATCTTCACTCATAACACTTTCAAACATTATTTTCTCATCATTGTTAGTTCTATATGTCTCTACTCTCGCAACATTTTCACTTTGTGGTAATTTATCAAGAATCTGTAATATCATTTCGTTCATTTGAAAATCTAATGATGTATCCTTAATATGCTCACTTCTTTCTTTTTTTAATTCAAAAACATCTACAACCTGATTTTTTATAAGTTCAATCATTATTTCTCTGAATATTTCCAACGTTGGGATTAGAGTTTCTTTCATTCCGGCATTTTCTGCATTTTCTTTTATTTTACCTAATGTGGTTCCCATCTCACAATCTGCATTCTCTAAAATATAAAACAGACTTTTCTCATATTTTTTAAGTCTCTGAATTCTTTCCTTTTCACGCTGTTCATACCAGTCGTCTTCATCAAAATCAACTAATTCAACTAAATCTTCTTCATCTTTCTTTTTCACGTTTTTTTGTAATTCAAACGCTTTATTTATGTTATAAACTTTTTCAATATCCCGATTAAATAATGGTCTCAAAAAATAATCCATGTCATCAAGTACCCCGGGATTTTCTAATACTTTTTCATATAATTCCCTGCTTATGGAAAACCTGCTTATCATAGACATCTGCGATAAAGCTTCTAACTCATCTGTATAAGCCATTTTTAAATCAAAGTGACTGCTTAAAATTCTTTGATGTTCGTCAATAGTTTTATTAAGGTACCTTTCTATCTCCCGAAGATTATTTAGATTCTCTTCATCCTTTTCATCCAACCTTCTGACATTGATATTTTCTTCTTCTAACTCTTTTGCTCTAGACTTAACCATATCTCTGTAACTGTTAAACTTTTGCTTGGTATCACTGATAGTTTCAAGATTCTCCTCAAGAATCTCTCTATAATCTTTTACTGAATAATTAAGTGCATTTCTTCTTATCTGACTTATCGCTTCCTGTATCTTTTGCAACTGAATTCTCATAAGATTAAAAACATTTTTAATATCATCCACTGCCTTATCATAACTCTGCTTTTCAAGATGCATCTGAAAAATCATTTCATGAATGGTGAGTTTCATATTATTTTCGATTTCTAATGTAGATAAAATAAGATTATATCCGTCATCGGTAAGATAATATGATGTTCTCTTTAGTTCACCGTCAATATAAATTATCTTATTAGCAACATAGCTTATGTTTGTATTATTGTACATATTTGTTTCATAATCAAAAGAATCAAAATACATTGCTTTTCCTTCATTGGAAAGTATAACATTTACAATAAAATCTCCCAGCTGTCTGCATTCGACATAAGACAATTTCTTATTCAGATGCTGCATATTAATTGTGTCAATAAACACACCAATATCATCCAAAGTACAATTATCTTCCTTAAGCGACTGTTCCATTATGTACAGCATTACTGTAAAAATCATATTAATTTGTTCATCAGCCTTTATAAAACCATATTGCTTCCAGGTAGTTTTCTGTATGCTATTCTGGATTAACAAAACGTACATTCCCACATGTTTCATTCTTTTGGGAAAGTTATTTAAAAATTCATACTGCATCTTTAATCCTCTTCATCATAAATCCGTTATGTTCAATATTTCCTGTGGTATGTATTTATCATTCTGTAATATCTCTTTCATTGTTATGATTGTGTATTCATCAAAGTATGAAAAAAATAATTGCGTAATATTGCGATTTTGTTTTTCTTTTGTCGCAGGCAATTTTTTTAAGTCATCAATCTTTGTAAGCATCGCTTTATACGCATTCACAAATGGGACTATATCCCATCTTTCTTTAAAAATGTTCTCAAGTTTTTCAAACATTCCGATTCCTTCATAATCAAGGTCTCCAAAATATAATATTTTGTTCTCTTTTTTTCTCATATGTGGTTCTACACAAAAATCAAAATCATTAAAAGACCGGATAACACGCTTTCCTCCACCATAGATTAACGTCCCTATTTTTACTTCAAATATCTCATTACTATTCTCAATCATGTGTTTTCTCATACTAAAAAATGTATCTTTATTTTCTATAATGAGAATATTCTGTGGTGTATCTGTGGTATTGGTATAATATGCTAACGGTTCCACTGTTTCATACATATTTAAGTAATCTTTATCTATACAACAATGATTTAGTATTGTCTTTCCGTTCTCTTTCGTTAAAAACTTTTCCCTTTTCCATATTTCAAAACTTCTTTCATTCACTGATTCAGCATATTTTAGTTTATCATCATTTCTATATAAATATTCACTTAATAAAAGAACCCATTCACGCTCCTGCTCATATTTTTCAGGATGCTGCATATAATAATCAATTGAAATCTTTGGATGAATATGATATTTTAATTCCTCTTCAAGCATTCTGAAATCTTTCTCCTCCTCAATAAGCCAGTATGCCTTATAAAGCGAAGGTGATTTTCCGTTTTTCCCTGATGCAATAACCGGTTTTATCTTGTTTTTTTCTATTTTGCTCATGATAAACTGGTATTGTTCTTTATAATCTTTGGATTTGCATGATTTTAGCAAGTCATCTATTAATACTTTTTTCACTTCTATTCTACCATCCTCTGACTAGTTTTTCCGAAGTATCTGCCATGTAGTGCTTATTCGGCACACATACACCTGTTATATTAAACACTTCTTTAACGTATCATTCCCCATTCCCGTGTACAATCATTATACAGTTAAATCGTATTTTATTAATAACCAAGAAATTTTTTTAGTTTATTATTTGAAACAAGTTCTTCCTTACCAAGACCAAATGATGCCCCTGGAACGATTTCCAAGTATCTGTCCAGAAATTCTTCATATGTTGCAGCCTTGAAACAATCCGGCGTAATGAAAAACTCTCTATTTCCACCTGTAGACCTGTTCCCTGCCTGAACATCCACCTTATAATCTCCGGTTT
>CAMHLZ010000088.1 GCA_946186125.1 uncultured Lachnospira sp.
CACGGTTACCGATAGCCACTGCTGAAAATCCCATATCTATAAGAAGCGATACATGGCTGTGTCTTAAATCATGAAGATGAATACGCTTTACCCCACTTGCCTTTACACCCCTATCCATCTCATGATGCAGATAAGACTTTGAAATTACAAAGATCCTATCGCTCGGTTCAATGCCATAAATGCTATCAAGGAAATCTTTCATTTCTAATGCCACATTCTCCGGCATAGATATCATACGCACACTCTTTGGAGTTTTAGGTTTTGTAATAACATCCCTTCCACTTATCCTTTGATATGACTTTGTGATAGATAGCTTATTCTTATCGAAATCGAAATCCGCAGGAGTTAAAGCCATCAGTTCACCAATTCGGATCCCACACCAATACAAAAGCTCAAATGCCATATAGGAATAGGTTTTATTCGCGACCTCGGGAATGAAGCGCATATACTCTTCCTTTGTCCAAAAAAGCATTTCATCCGCATGGTGTTGTCCAAGTGGACCAGCAATTACAGCCGGATTCTTTGGCAGTTCGTAATACTTCACCGCATGATTGAATATGGCTGAAAGTTCTGCCTGCATCTTCCTAAGATAGGTTCCTTTGTATTTTTCACCATCCTGCGACTCACACTTACGCATCTCGTTTTGCCAAGCAATAACATCTCTCGGTGTAATCTCACGCATTACCAAATCTTTAAAATACGGTAGTATCTTTAACTCGATTACATATTCTTTGGACTTCCACGTATTCTCTCTAAGCTTCGGCTTTACATCATCGGTATAGCGTTTGTAAAAATCCCCAAAGGTCATATCAAGGCTACTGGCCTTTTCCAATGAAAAATGACGTTCCCAGTCCTGTGCTTCCTTTTTAGTCGAGAAGCCACGCTTTAATTTTCTCTGCTGCTTGCCCGTCCAGTCGGTGTAATACAACGACACATACCAAGTGCCTCTCTTCTTATCTTTATAAACTGCCATCTTCGTCCTCCTTTTCAAATGAATCAACTCCGTAGAATCTTTCTTCGAAATACTTTCTGCTTACTCTACCCGGAATTACCATGTAGCCTTTATCAGAAAGTTCCTTATTTAAGTCACGAACGATTGCATATGACTTTGATTCGGAAACACTCAATACCTGACAGATCTCTTTTACTGATATAAACGTTCTGCATTCAAACATATCTTTTGCCCTCCGCTTACGTACTATTTCTTGTTACGTAATACATTTGGGTTGAAAAAATCCCCATTACTAAACGAGAACAAAAAAAGTTTGAAATTTTATAATTTGTGGAAAATAAAAGATGAAAAACAGATTTGGACTTTATTCTGGAATTATTCCGATACAGTTTTTTCTGAGAAAAACAGTATCATAATCGTATCACGACACAAAAAAGGCCTGAAATCATGTTTTCTTAACATGATTTCAAGCCTTGAAAATACTTGATTTGTTATACCAACCTCTAAACCACTTCAGGTCTACTCCATTTCATTATGTCCCGCATCAAACTTAACTCTTTTTGTTTAAGTTTAGGTTGATTTCGGGGCTTTTTTCTATACTAATTACACTATTTATTCCGACCTACTGAATGGCTGTTGCCAAACTGTTGCCATGAGGATATTATAAGTGGAACTGGTTGTTGACGCAAGTATTTTTATTCACAATCAAGGCAAATATAATCACCACAATTTCTGCAATCGATTCGTATTTCTTTTAATCTTGCTACTATATCATCAGGATCATTAACTTCACTCTCTGGCAATTCTACATCAATATCAGTGCTATCAATATCAAAATTCATATTTCGAAGTTTCTGTCCCCAATAAGCTATTTTCCCTATTGTAGCTGGCGAAACCTCTACTTCATTTCCACAATTATCACATTTAACTATTACCTTCATTTCAACATTCCTCTTTCCATTATTCATTATTATGTGACGCAAGATATACTTCCTTGCTTTCAAATAGTTTCTGTTCCTTTTTTACTTTTTGTAATGCATTATTTAAATAGTCTCTTGCTTCCTTTAGTTCAACATTACTTTTCATATCTGATTCAACAAACCTTTCAATATGTTCCATTGTCTTATTAAAATTCTCTAATATATCATTATATTTAGGTGGAATCATAACAACACAATTACTTATTTCTCTATTAATAACACGACATTTCTCATTACTAGATTTACTCGATTTTCCCGGTTTGTTTACTTGTGTAATTAAATCAGATAATTCTGCATATTGTTTCTCTAGAATTGTAAAGATACGATTTAATTCTTCATGTTCTTTAATATCTAAAATACTTTTAATACCTCTTTCTGTTGACTCAATCTTAGATTTAATCGAGTATATTTGCCACAATGCTAAAGGTATTCCGAGAATACTACATATGCTTGAAATATTAGATATTATTTTCCACATTCTATTGTTCCTTCTTTAAATACGAGTATTTTGGCATATCTCCATACAAATCCATAAATACTTCTTCCCATCTACCTTCATCCATAAATCCTTTTGCAAATTCTTCGCACATATGATAATCACCATAATGTTCAGGAACAATTGCATACATCTTATCTTCAAACTCACCATGTGAACAATGTTTTCCGGAATCTATTTTTTCTCGATATTCATCCATTAAATCCATAATTGATCGATATTGATTTCGGGTAATACCATACTCAAAAATGCTCCTATCAATACTTGTATTGTTAAATAACAATTCTTGTCTAAACTCAATTAAATCCAGACGCTCCATAATTTCTTGCAATTCTTCACCATTCATTCTTGTAATCCTCCAATTTAATTTTATACTTAAACAATTAGTTTTCTCTCTCGAGTTTTCTTTCGAGTCATCTCGCAACAAAAAACTCGAAAGAAATCATCTAAGAATTCTTTATTACAAGCATTCTCCACTTCTACATTTTGTTTCGAGTTTTTCTTTCGAGTTTTTTCAAAAAAGAACTCGAAAGAAAACTCTAATCATTAAATCTTCACATAATATGAATTTTTCCCTCGTTTACAAATTTCCAACAATCCTTCATTTCTCATTTTATCAGTAACCGTCCTAGCCTGTTGCTTTGTAAATCCGCACATCTCCTGAATCTTGGCTGAAGTGATTGTATCGTTACTCTGCAAATATTCTAAAATCATATTTTTAGCCTTAATATACTGAACTGTTTTATCTCTGGTATATTCCACATCCGATTTGAGTACTTCATAGACCTTTGCGGTCAACATATAATCTTTTCCAACAATCTCAATCAAGCCATTGTTAATCAATTCATTGCATGATTTTTTTGTCTCATCCAGAGATTTTTGTACAGTTTCTGCCAACGCTGACAATTGCACTTTTCTATTATCCATCAGATCTCTTAATATCATCATCTCGGCTAACGGCATTATTCTACTATTTTTATCTTGAACTTCAGTAATAAATTTAACAAACTCCGTATTATCAATAGCACTAAATATTGTTAATGATACCGCATCATTATATGATCTATATCTAGGGTAAGGTTTCCCCATAGAAACCATATCTTTAAAAATAATATCTACACCTTGTCCTGTTCTCTGAACATATTTTAAATTCTGTAAAGTCTCTGCAATGAGTTTATTTCTTGGGAATGATGGATGTGTAATTATATTATTTTCTGTAATACCATCCAAAAATCCTCCTGGATTCTCAATCACAATTCGATCCGGATACTGCTTTACATACACTGCTGCATTGCTTTGATAATCTCTATGAGATAATGCATTAAGCAACGCCTCTTGAAATACTCTTTCTGGAAATTCATCAACCTCAAGTCTGAATAGCCCTACCTGAATATTTTGTATCTTACTATATGCTTTAATTCTATCTGTTAACTTATCAATAATTGTTATCAGTGGTAATTTCATATCCATTCTTGAATCATACTCTTCTAAGTTATCAGAAGAATAATGCAAATATATTACTTCTGCTTGTGGCAACAATCTTTGAATCGATACTTCTTTTCCAACAAATAATAATCCGGCAACCGTAAGTCGTTCCACTGTTCCATCAAATTTTGTCAATTTTAAATCTCTCAAAAATTCGTTATCATCCAAATCGGGCAAAGTAGATTTAGAATCCCTCACTCTAAGCTTTTCTTTTAAATTATAAACTTCCATCTTATTAACATCGTCGAGAGTACTTTCGCTTATGATTCGTCCCGAAAAATCTGGATTCTGTATAGATGAATAAACATTACTTAGTTCATCTGGATACAGTGGTTTTGAATTCCTTCCTAAGCGTTTTAAGCATCTTCCATCTGTAGTTGTATAAGTTTTTCCATCTGCCCTGACAGAAATTGCAATAACGAGTTTTCCCTCATATTCAAAGTCTTCTATCTCAGTAAACAATGATGGTCTAGTCTTATCATAAATTCCTTCTATTATCCGTTGTCCATCATAATCTCTATCACAACCTGTCACTTCGACAGGATTGTCCTCAACTCCAAAATATACGGTTCCACCCTTGTGATTTGCAAATGCAATTAACTCGTCAACAGCAAGTGAAATAATCTCTTTTTGATTTTTTGCTCTCTTCCACGATTTAAACTCAACTGTATCTGTTTCGCCTTTAGCAAGGATTTTATCAAATTCTTCTGTTGTCATTATTTATCACCTTCTTTCATGAAACAATTTGTTTTATATCTCAACTATTTATTAAACAGATATATTTATACTTCCAATACGGCAATTATTAATCGCATTAAAATAATAAGATTATATCTCGTTTTTACTAATAATCATATACAATTCTATCTGCCGCATATCTAACCAAAAAATGATTATCCACCTTTCCTTTTGAAATAATATACTGTGTTTTTTTATCTTTCTTCTTGGATAATCTACTTAAAATTGCAACTTTATTTTTATACACTTCATCATCCATAGCTTCTGATAATCGAGACAAAATTAATCCCTCACTATCTTGCTCCATACTCATTATCTTAATTAATGATATGTATGCATAAAATCTCACCTCACTGTATTGATTTCTACTGAATTGCAAAAGGAACTGCAGCATATATTTGCTATGCATTATTGATAAACCTAGTTTTTCTGCTTCCGATAATAAACCATATAACATATTAAGTACTATAAGTATTTCCGAAGTGTCATTTCTGGCAATATTAGTAAAGGTCTCTATTATGTCTAATTCATCAGATTGATTAGTAAAGATTTTCCAAAACTGAAATGCCACCTGCAAACTACTTTCATTATATCCGCTCGAAAAAAAGATATCCTTGCCTTTTAAAAAAACATCTAGATTTTTATTTAACTCTACGGCAGCTTCTTTAACACACTCTGCTTTAGGATACATCATAAAAATAATTGTTATCAATTTCCACGCATCAACTTTGCTTTCCAAAGTCTGTCTCTCTGCTCTAAGTGTTCCTAACGTCGCATTTAGCACTTTATTTATTTCTATTACAGATACTGTGACTTTTCCTAAGACAAGAACGTTTTCTATTGTTCTAAATGGATTTGAAGCGTATCCACTATAACATCCACCCTTGCCTTGCGTTTCATTTTGCGCTTCAACACTCTTTATCAATCTATCGATGTGCGCATTTGTATCTTCTAAATCATGTTCAAAAACATTTAAGCTATACTCATTTTTATAAAAATTATCAAATTTGTTCTTAACAATTTGATCCAATACATCAACATTTTCGCTCTGCAATCTTATATTTTGAATCGCAGAAGGAAGTTTGTAACATTGTTTTACTATCTCTTCATCATCAACACATTTCCGCAACCAGGAAATATATTGTGTTAAATCTGTATCGTTTAATTTTTCAAAACGAATCCTACTTAGAACTCCAAAGATATCATTATACCATCTTTTTAGACCTTTATCAAAAATAAGATATGATATATCAAAAAATTCTTTTGCAGAAATCCTATACTGATTCTTTTCCATCGCTAATAAATATGCTTTTACAATCAAATCTTCTGCATATTGTTCCTCAGTCCATATAATAAATTCTGACCTCAAATCGGCATATATTTTTTTATACTGATTATCACTAAAATATGCTCCAAAAAAACCGAATAATAAACATAAAGAATGAATCCTTCTATGTTTTATTTTCATATTTGACACAACAACCAACCAATCACTAATATCCTCAGCAGTCACATTATCTGTAGATATACCGTACGACTCTATAAATTTTGATAATTTTTTTTCAT
>CAMHLZ010000089.1 GCA_946186125.1 uncultured Lachnospira sp.
GATAGTTACAGCACTGGATAATCTTGATGAACCATTTATGCTGCTTGGTCACAGTATGGGGGCGATGTTGGTGTATTACATGGAAGCCAAATTAAGAAATATGGATTATAACTTAAAAAAAATAATTCTTTGTGCCTGTCAGTCACCAAACTATTGGATTGATTATATCGCTGATATTGAGAACATGACAGATGATGAGTTTTTTGATTATGTGGCGTCGTTGGGGGGAATACCGGAAGAATTGACGGATAATATGTTTTTTAAGGATATATATACGAACATAATTAAGAATGATTTTATGCTGATAAAAAAACATGTTCCTAATATTTCAGTAGTTCAAACTCCGATAGTATTTATAAATGGTACAGATGATAAATTGGTTGGCGACAGGTGGAAGTTTTGGAAATTATTTATCAAATCTAAACATAATTTTTACGAAGTCAAATCTAATCATTTTTTAATAAAGAAAAATGATGTAATATGCAGCATTTTAAACAGGGAGGTATTGGTTTGAAAAAAACAGGATTTGAAATTAGAGTAGTAATAGGTACCGTTTTTCTGGTTGTTTTAATATATGGATTATCAACGATTTCACTAATAGGGCATCGTCCACCAATTATATTTATTACATTATGGTTTGCTGTTTTAACAACAGGTGCAGTTTTCTGGTATAGTATAATCGGTAAAAGAAAAAAATTAAAAATTTTTATTACAATAACTCTTCTAATGTTTGTGATATATGGAATAACTGAACTGATGTGTAACCGTATTTATCAGGAAAAAGTTAATAATATATCAGTTACAGATGTTGATATTTCAAATATTGATGATGGGATTTATGATGGCGAATGTGATGTTGATTATATTAAAGCTAAAGTAAGAGTTGAAGTAAAAGATCATCAGATAGTTAACATAAAATTATTAAAGCATGTTAATGAACGTGGAGAAAGTGCGGAAAAAATTGTAGATAAGATGGTTGAAGAACAAAAAATTGATGTTGATGCGGTTTCATCTGCGACAAATTCAAGTATTGTTATAAAAAAAGCGGTGGAAAATGCGCTTTTGAAAAAATAATATAATATTATGCAGAATTATAATGTACTAAAGTTGAATTTATAGTATAATAAAAATACAGCATATCGTATAGGAGGAATATTAATATGACAAAAGCTGAAAAGGTTGAAAGATTTCATAGGGATAATATAGCTATTGCTGCAGAACAGTTATTTACCCAGAATGGAATTGAAAAAACAACTATGGATCATATTTCAAAGGAGGCTGATTATAGCAAATCAACAATTTATGCTTATTTTAAGAATAAGGATGAGATAGTTCTTTATTTAGTATTAAAGGGTATGAAAGAAATAAATGTAAGTATTTCTTCAATAATTGATAAGAAGTGTACAGAGGTTGAGAAGTATAATAAGATATGTAAACTATTATCAGAAATGTATGACCAGTCTCCGTTTATATTTAATCGAATGTTAGATACAATTGATGTTGACAAAGATAAAAGGGAAGAACTGCCTATTTTGGAAGATATATATCAGGAAGGGGAAAGTATTACCGAAAAAATTGTAAAATTATTGCAGAGTGGAGAAAACACAGGTGAATTTTCTGTAAAGGGTGATTACTCACAGGTAGGATTTGTTTTCTGGATGATGCTTGCAGGTATTATTATGCTTAGTGATAAGAAAGAGAACTATATTAATCTAAGATTTGGAAAAGGCAAAAAAGAATTTTTAGATGATAGTTTTAAAGTGTTGTTAAACATCATAAAATAGTTTCAATATAATTTATACGATTGTATTGGAAGGAGGAATTATGTATGAAGGTATTTACAACGGATAAAATCCGTAATGTTGTTCTTTTGGGGCACGGGGGAAGTGGAAAGACTTCTCTCGCGGAGGCGATGGCTTATCTTGCTGGTGTTACTAATCGAATGGGAAGAGTTGAAAACGGTAACACGATTAGTGATTGTGACAAAGCAGAGATAAAAATGAAGATTTCATTGAAAACTTCTATTATTCCAATACCATGGGAAGATTACAAGATTAATATTCTCGACACGCCGGGAAACTTTGATTTTATTGGAGAGACTGAGGAGGCAGCATCAGTTGCTGATGCTGCGATAATTGTAATTTCAGGAAAGACCGGTATTGAGACCGGAACGAAGCGCGCATGGGAATTATGTGAGAAGAAAAAACTCCCAAGAATGTTTTTTGTGACGGATATGGATGATGATAATGCAAGTTACAGGGAAATTGTTCAGAATTTACAGGAAATGTATGGGAGAAGGATTGCACCTTTTCATCTTCCGATTCGTGAAAATGGACAATTTGTCGGTTATGTTAATGTAATTCAGCAAAAAGCAAAGAGATGGAATGATAAGGGGACGGTAGATAAGTTCGATGTTCCTGATTATTCGTTAGAAAATCTGTCAATATGCAGAGATGTGCTGATGGAAGCAGTAGCTGAGACAAGTGAAGAATTTATGGAGCGCTTCTTTGATGGGGATGAGTTTTCGGATGATGAGATAAGACAGGCATTGCGTGTCGGTGTTTTTGATGGTTCTATAGTTCCGGTGCTTATGGGATCTAATACTCAGGCAAGGGGAATGTACACGCTTATGGCTGATGTAGTTAAATATTTTCCGGCACCTGACAGGTGTAAATGTGCCGGGATTAATACCGTGAATAATGAGGTGTTTGAGGCTGATTATGATTTTTCAAAGCCAAAATCAGCTTATATTTTCAAAACGATTGCAGACCCTTATATAGGCAAGTATTCGTTAATAAAAGTGAATTCCGGAGTTTTAAAATCGGAAGACGTACTTTATAATTATCATCGTGATGTAGACGAGAAATTAGGTAAACTGTATGTGATTTGTGGTGGAAAGGTTGAAGAGGTAAAAGAACTTCATGCCGGTGATATAGGAGCTTTGGCAAAGATGTCAGCAAGTCTTACCACGGATACACTTTCTACAAGAAAAAATCCTGTAACGTACCTGCGTGCTGCTATTTCAAAACCATATGTATATAGACAATACAAGGCGAAGAATAAGGGTGATGAAGATAAGATATCGCAGGCACTTTCAAAAATCATGATGGAAGATTTAACTGTTAAGAGTGTTAATGACAGCGAAAACCATCAGACACTTTTATATGGAATAAGCGGACAGCATTTAGAATATATACAAAGTGTATTGTTGGATAAATACAAGGTTGAAATAGAATTGTTGCGTCCTAGGATAGCATTTAAAGAAACTATCAGGAAGAAATCAGATACAGAATATAAATATAAAAAGCAGTCAGGAGGACATGGTCAATACGGTCATGTAAAGATTACAATGGAACCTTCCGGAGATATGGATACTCCTTATGTTTTTGAGCAGACTGTAGTAGGCGGAGCAGTTCCTAAGAATTATTTTCCGGCAGTAGAAAAGGGGGTTGCAGAATCTGTAAAATGCGGTCCACTGGCAAAATATCCAGTTACGGGAGTAAAGGTTTTACTTTATGATGGAAGTTATCATTCAGTAGATTCGTCAGAGCTTGCATTTAAGGTGGCAACTGAGCAGGCATTCAAAAAAGGATTTATGGATGCAAAACCGGTATTGCTTGAACCTATTGCTGCTATAAGAATAGTTGTACCGACACAATATACCGGTGATGTAATGGGTGATTTGAATAAACGTCGAGCAAAGGTCATGGGAATGGATATGATAGATGAGGAGTATCAGGAGATTCTTGCGGATATCCCATATATGGAATTATATGAATATGATACAAAACTGTATTCGCTTACAAGAGGAAGCGGATTGTTCTCATACGAATTTTCAGGATACGAACAGGCACCTGATGATGTGGCAAAAAAAGAAATAGAAAATAATAAAGATTAACTAAAAGAAACAGCCATGCTTATAGCATGGCTGTTTCTTTTAGTTAATCAAGTCTGCAGGAAGAATACCTTGACTGAAAATAAGTATCAATTTTTTTGCGGTTAAGATTTTCACCGATTACAATGAGGACATCCTGACCTTTAGAAGTAATGCTGGTATTGATTTCTTTTTCAGTTGCATTAATTTCAATCCAGTTATTATCATTTTCAGACATTATAAAGCCTTTTACGCGTACAACTCTTCCGATTGATGAATCAGAAAAAAGAGTAGAAATCTTTTCTGTCAGGACATCAATATTCATAGCAGTATTCATGAAAAATAGAGATTCAAAACCATTGCTTTCCATGGAAAATTTCTTTACAAATGAGTTTGTGGCATATCCTGAATGACTTATTTTTTCAAAATCTGAATCACTCAGATAAACGCGGCTTACAAAAAAAGTGTTACCGCTATCAAATACCCGTTTGCATTTTATATTCATAAGTGATTCGTTAACCCGGTTACACAGTTTCTCAATAATTTTTTTATTCGGGCAATCTATATGGCTAAATACAATACATCCGGCATAAGCTGCCTGGCTGGCAAGAAGATATTCTGATTCGTGCGATAAGCTATCAGAAATCTCGGAATTAACTATTGTTATAACGTTTTCAAGATCATACATTGAAGAAACAGGTGATTCATGTATAATGTCAAAGAATTCATCTACGTCAAATATACCTGATGGCTCAATTATGACTCTGGAGTAACCAAGCATAGCCATTGTAATTAGTTTGGTTTTAAAACGTCTTTTATGACAATCATAGTCGCATCCGCCTGCTACCATTTCAATGTCACAATTGTCACTTTCTAATTCTGATAAAAGCATTGTATCAACATTAATTGCGCCATAATCATTTTCAAGAATACATATTTTTTCGCCCTGATTTAAAAGATAATTTACATAATGTTTTATAAATGTAGTTTTTCCGGAACCGAGAAATCCGGTAATTAAGTCAATCTTTGTCATAAAAATGTCCATCCTTTCTACGTATATCATAAGTATAATTTTTTTCTGCGTCAAGTTAATTGATGGTTGAAAAGATATGGAATATTATATATAATTATTATGACAAAAGATTAGGAGGGTTTAGAAAATGATTCAGACAAATATTTTTGACAAGACAGATGTACATAGTATTGTAGCAACTAAGGGATGTTTCTCAGTACTTGAGTACGCAAAGGACGTTTCTGTAACAAGAGAGACTGCAGCTGCAGAATATTTTGCAGGTGAGATGAATGTCAGAAAACGTCAGATTATCGCTAAATTAGAAGATTCTGCTGTAGTTGTACAGTCAGGTGCCATGCAGTTAATGATTGGTGCAGTTGATGCTGCAACTAACATTAAAGGTGCCGGCGATCTTTTCAAGAAAGTAGTAGGAAGTAAAGTAACAGGTGAATCTGCTATAAAGCCTAAGTATTCAGGAAATGGTTTGTTGGTATTGGAGCCTACTTATAAGTATATTATTCTTGAAGATTTGGCTAACTGGGAAGGAAATCTTGTTATAGAAGATGGATTATTCTTAGCATGTGAAGATACGGTAAATATGAGTGTTACAGCAAGAAGCACATTGTCTTCTGCAGTTTTAGGTCAGGAAGGATTATTTAATACTGCACTTTCAGGTGAAGGTGTGGTTGTATTAGAAAGTCCGGTTCCAGCAGAAGAACTTATAGTAGTGGATTTGAAAGATGATGTACTTAAGATTGATGGGAATATGGCAATTGCATGGTCAAATACATTAAAATTCACTGTTGAAAAGACTACTAAGTCATTAGTTGGTTCAGCCGCTTCAGGTGAAGGGTTTGTTAACGTATATCGTGGTACAGGAAGAGTAATGCTTGCACCTGTAGGCTAAAATGTTTTAAAGAGCTACCTTGTTTTTGGCAAGGTAGCTTTTTTTACTGACTAAAGAGAAAAAAGTAAAATGGTACGTAAAACGACTATACTAGTATAGTCGTTTTTAAATACACCCACTTTATATTTGCCT
>CAMHLZ010000090.1 GCA_946186125.1 uncultured Lachnospira sp.
CTAAAACTAAAAGCTATGAAGAAAAGGAATTTTATTTAAGGTTAGCATCCAAAGAAAAGTATAAGGCAAGAGAATTGGAAAGGCAGATTGACAGTGGGTATTATGAAAGATTGCTTTTGTCAAATGGAAAAGCTCCTTCTGCTATAGAGAGTAAAGATGTGACAGGAGTTCTTCGGGATTTATACATGTTAGAGTTCTTAAATCTTCCAGAACCATATAAGGAATATGACTTAAAGAAGGCAATTTTAAAAAATATGAAAAAGTTTTTGTTGGAATTTGGGCGTGATTTTCTCTTTATTGATGAGGAGTATCATCTTCAAGTCGGCAATAATGATTATTATGTGGATTTACTCTTTTTTCATAGAGAATTACAGTGTTTAGTTGCAATTGATCTGAAGATTGATGATTTTAAACCAGAGTATTTAGGAAAAATGGATTTTTATCTTGAAGCATTAGACCGAGATGTAAAGAAACCACAGGAAAACCCGAGTGTCGGAATGATATTATGTAAGACTGCAAATACGGATGTTGTTGAATATTCATTAAGCAGAAGTTTGTCGCAAACTATGATTGCTGAATATAAGACAAAACTGATCGATAAGAAAATTTTGCAACAAAAGTTAGAAGAATTGTATGATATTGCTGAAGAAGAATCCAAAAACTCTCAACAAAGATGAGAGTTTTTGATAATAAATAAGTTTGTTGGAACGGAAAAAGAAAATAAACTGTGAATATGTAAGATGGGACAGTCAATTATGATTGTCCTGTTTTTTTATGCACACGTCCCGTATAAGGAAATATTTCGGCTACGTCGAATGCGGGGCGGCGCAGCGAGTAGAGTGCGATTGCATCTTCCCTACTCAAATTTAGCCATGAAATGACTAGTAATTATAGATATTTAGCCATGGGATGCACAACATGAAAATGAAATCTACAGTATGATAAAGATGTGCTTAAGGAAAGTACATAGAGAGTAAAGGCGCCAAGCTCTCCAATACAAATAAGAATGTAAAGGAGAACAACAACTATGAACAATTATGGAATGGAAACAAAGGAATTCAAAGAACAGAAGTCTGCAATTAAGGGTATTAGCTTTATCAAGTCACGTAAGGCATATATTAACGTGCTTGGGATTAACAAAGATATTTATAATACTGCAAAGAAAAATGGTATCGAGATCACGGATTTTTTTGTTGATGACAGTAACAGTAAGGATTATGACAGAGAAGAATTAACAAAGTTAATATCATTTATGGAAAACAGTTCCGCAGAGGTACTTGTGTTGCGTAATCTTTATGAAATTACTGATAATCCGGATGATGTGAGAGAATTTATTCTTTTAGCAGAAAAATGTGGAATAAAGATTTATTGTATGGCAGCAGGACCGGTTGCAATAACAATTAGAGATGATGAGTCTGGTTGTTAGCGAGGTGCGGATTATGAACGAATTATCTATGAATTTAATTAGGATTGGTGATAATCTCAGAGCTTTAAGACAGGAGAAAAATCTGACGCAACTACAGGTAGTGGATGCATTAGAAATCAGTTATTGTCACTATGCAAGAATGGAACAGGGTAAGCGAAATATGAGTATACAGATGTTATTTGCATTGATGGATTTCTATCAGACGGATGCCAATACAATTCTGGGAATTGCGAAAGGAGGTGCTGCTTGATGAATAATCGCAGAGCTATCAGGAAAGCAAAGAAAAAGAAAGTAATTCATGAAGAGATACCTTGCATCATTTTCCTTTCGTCGGATGAATATGATTCATTTGATAGAGCGGAGGAGAAAGAAAACAGACAGTTAAGGTATATCAACGAATATGCAGATGCACATGGTCTTTTACCTGTTCGCATCGTCAGAAGAGGATGTATGGGGCAGAGGATTTGTAACGATATGTTCAAAAGATGTATTTGGTATATGAAAAAAGGAAGACCGAAAGCTATTCTTGTGGCAAATATGGCATTGATATCAAGCAGTGAAGCAGATGCTTATTATAAGATTGGCATGGTACGAGAATGTGGGTTTCAGATTTTTTCTGTGGATGATCAAGGAAAACTGGAGCTTGGTTTAATAGGATTTGGAGGTATGGATAAATGAAAGATAGAGAAAAAAGAAGAAGAGGAGATATTATCTGGGTTGAACTTGGAGAACATCCGGGGAGACACATTCAATCCGGTCGAAGACCTTGTTTGATCGTAAATACAAATAAAAGCAATGCGGATGTTTATACGGTTATGCCCGGTACATGTAAGGTTCAAAAAAAGGATTTTCCAGTTCATGTATGTGTGTATCCTGAAGAGGTTAAAGGTGTGTTGAGTCAGGCTACAATATTTATGGCAGAACAACTGGTAACGGTGGATGAGCAGCAGGTCATATTAAAAGCTGGATATATAGATAATCAGTCGGACGCAATGAAGAGGGTGAATGAGGTGCTGATCAGGCAGATGGAGTTGGAGGTGTGATGATCAATGCAGGAAATAGAAATCGAGAATATCACAGAAACTACAGAGATAAAAACTCAAAACAAGCAGTTGGTTATACCGGTGTGGGAGAGATATCTGATGACTGTTCTTGAAGCATCAGAATACTATCACATCGGGGAAAATAAATTAAGAAGTGTCATTGATACCCATCCTGATGCAGAGTTCTTGATTATGAACGGTAACAGGTATTTGATTAAAAAGAAAAAGTTTGAGGAGTATTTGGAGTGTGCAACTCTGCTATAGGAAAAAGGTAAAAAAAGTTCACAAAAAGGGTCCGGTATGTGTTATAATATAAGCATAAGTACTGGGCTCTCTTTTTTTGAAAGGAGAGATTTTATGAGCGAGAAGCGAAGAGATAAGAAAAATAGAATTCTTCACGATGGAGAGTACCAGAGACCAGATGGAAGATACAATTTCAGATACGTAGATTTGAATGGTGTGGAACATAACATATATAGTTGGAGATTAGATAAGAATGATCCTTTGCCAAAAGGAAAGAAAAAGGAACTGTCATTAAGGGAAAAAGAGAAACAAATAGAAATGGATATGTTTGATAACATTGTTAGTAATGGTGGAAACTATACGGTAATAGAACTTGTTGAAAAATATGTTTCTCTGAAAACCGGTGTAAGACATAATACAGAAGCAGGATATAAGACGGTATTAAATGTATTAAAAAAAGACAGTTTTGGTAAAAAAAGAATAGATAAGGTTAAATTATCGGATGCAAAGAAATGGCTTGTTAAACTTCAACAGGAAGATGGAAAAGGATACAGTTCTATTCATAATATACGTGGTGTTTTAAGACCTGCATTTCAAATGGCGGTTGATGATGATCTGATTCGTAAAAATCCATTTGCTTTTGAACTTGTTTCTGTAGTTGTGAATGATAGTGTAAGAAGAGAAGCAATTACAAGAAAACAGGAAAGAGATTTTCTTAAGTTTGTAAAGGAAGATTCTCACTTTTGCAAATACTATGATGCAATCTTTATACTTTTTAAGACCGGGCTTCGTATTTCGGAATTTTGTGGTTTGACGATTAAGGATATTGAGTTTGATGAAAAACGTATCAAAGTTGACCATCAGCTTCAAAGAAAGAGAAATATGGAATACTATATTGTTGAACCAAAAACTGAATCCGGTAACCGATATGTGCCGATGACGGATGAAGTTGTGGAATGTTTTCACAGGATTATTGATAACAGAGTATCTCCCAAAGTTGAGCCGATGGTGGATGGCTATGCAGGATTTTTGTTTTTAGATAAAAACGATAAACCGATGGTGGCACTTCACTGGGAAAAATATATGGAACATATCAGAAAGAAGTATAACAGTATTTATAAAATCCAGATGCCGAAGGTAACACCGCATGTATGCAGACATACGTTTTGCAGTAACATGGCGAAGTCCGGAATGAATCCAAAAACATTGCAGTATATCATGGGGCATTCGGATATTGGTGTGACGTTAAATACTTATACCCATACGAGTATAGAGGATGCAAAAGAAGAGATGGAAAAAGTGTCAAAGATGCAGTCTCGTAAAATATCAAAAGTGGTGTGAAATGCTTGAAAAACCCCGTTGGTAAAATCAAAATTTTTACCAAGGATTTTACCAATTTTGCAAGAGAAAACTTAAGAAAATATAAGAATTTTTAAGACAAAACGGTAATTTAAGCGGTAAAAGAAAAATCCCTACAACCCTTGAAAATACAGGGAAAACAGCGAAAACAAGGAGTTTTGTAAACGATGATAAAAGTCCTATTCATTTGCCACGGCAACATCTGCCGTTCGCCTATGGCAGAATTTATTTTAAAAGATATGGTAAAGAAACGTGGTATTGCAGAGCGATTTGAAATTGCCTCAGCAGCCACCAGTACAGAAGAAATATGGAACGGTGTAGGAAATCCCGTGTATCCGCCGGCGAGAAAAGAACTAGCAAAGCACGGGATTCGCTGCGACGGCAAACGAGCTGTACAGTTAAAGGCGTCAGATTATGCCTATTACGATTATTTAATCGGTATGGACAGCATGAATATGCGGAATATGGAACGCATGACAGGACATGCGGCTGGAGAAAAAATGAAAATGTTGTTGGAGTATGCAGGTGAAAATCGTGGAATTACAGATCCATGGTATTCAGGACAATTTGATGTGACATATGAAGATGTAGTTACCGGGTGTACCGCATTTTTAGATTATTTGGAGCGAGAGGGAAAAAATGAGTAAAATCTTAGTATTAACCGGAAGTGTGCGAAAGCACGGCAATACAGACACTTTGGCTGAGGCATTTGCAGAAGGTGCAAAGAAACATCACGAGGTGGAAATTCTTTCTGTTGCAGATTTAAATGTCAATCCATGTATAGGATGTAACAGCTGTTTTGAACGGGAAAACCATGCCTGTTTTCAAGACGATGATATGTCTGCTATTTATGAAAAATTAAAAGAAACAGATATTCTGATCATTGCTTCACCCGTTTATTTTTATGGAGTAAGTGCACAGATAAAAGCTGTAATTGATCGATTTCATACCCCTATGAGAAACGAATTTTCCATAAAAAAACTGGGACTTATTCTTGTAGGAGCAGCAAGTCTTCCGAATTTGTTCGATTCCATTATTGTGCAATACCGGATGGCGATTGATTTCTTTCACTTAGAAGATGCGGGAATGGTGCTTGCAAGAAACGCAAAAGATAAAGGTGATGTGCTGAAAACGGATGCCGTCATAGAGGCACGTGGTTTTGGAGAGAGAATATGATATAAACCGTAAAAAGTATATTGAAGTTTTGTAGAAAACTATGCTACAATATTATTCGATTCAGAAGCAAAGATAAAAACGCAACGTACATATTCATGTACCAGAGCCGGTAGGTAGCCCGGCCGTCCTGTTTTCTAACTAATATAGTCGTTTTTAAATACACCCACTTTATATTTGCCTATGATTCCATCTGCGGC
>CAMHLZ010000091.1 GCA_946186125.1 uncultured Lachnospira sp.
GTCTTTTGGATAAAGGTATTCCGGAAGAGAATATATATTGTTATGGATTTGCTTTCGAAGGGAAAAAAGTATTGATATCCGGCGGACAGGATTAAAATAAGGATTGCGGTGACATCAGGTATGACTAAAGCAAAACCATCGTTTAAAGCGGTGGTGGTTTTGCTTTTAATCACATATGTCAAATTCTTTGAAGAGGTTTCATGCTTTTTCTTCATTTTTCGCATAACCGTCACTTGATTACTACTAAAGGCAGATATATATTATATATGAGTAATAAGGGAAGCGTTGTATACTTCAGATAAATATTGTAAGTAAAGCATTAATACACAAAAGACATACGTTAAAGATTTATTTACACTCATTATTTAACAACAGCGGATAGCAACTTGACACTGTTTTTTAATAATGATATATATTTATTTGAGAAGGAGTTTTTTAAGTGACTGAGGTAAAAAAAGCAAAAGATTTAATGGTAACCAAAGAAGAAGGGAAAGAATCTACAAAAGTAAATCGGGAATACAAAGACCGATTATTCAAATTCATATTTGGAAACAATGAACACAAAGAATGGACTCTCAGTCTGTACAATGCGGTTAACGGTTCCGATTATACAGATTCAGATGAAATTGAATTCAACACAATTGAAGATGCTGTTTATATGAGTATGAAAAATGATTTATCATTTTTGATTGGAAACAGCATTAATTTATACGAAGAACAATCCACATTCAATCCTAACATGCCAATGCGTTTTTTAATTTATACCGGAATGGTTTATGCAAGATACATAGAAGTTAACAGGAATTATCACAGGTTCAGTTCCAAACTTCAAAAGGTACCTACACCAAAGTGTATTTGCTTTTACAATGGTTCTGAAATGAAGGAAGATAAGATAATTCTGAGACTGTCTGACGCATTTTACAATCCGTCAGATTCAGATGTTGAATTGACGGTTACCATGTTAAACATAAACTATAATCACAACATGGATTTACTTAACGCATGTATGCCATTAAAGGAATATTCAATTTTTGTGGATATGATTAGAAAAAATGAGAAAACTATGGCATTAGATGAAGCGGTTGATTTAGCAATCGATGAGTTACCTGAAGAATCAATTATCAAACCGTTTTTATTAGCAAATAGAGCGGAGGTTAAGAGTATGTGTATTACAGAATATGATGAAGCGAGAGCTTTTGAAGAACAAAGAGAGGAAGGAATTGAAGAAGGCATAAAAAAAGGCATAGAAAAAGGCATAGAAAAAGGCACTGAAAAGACTTTAAAATTGATTGATTCCTTAACAAAAGCCGGAAGGCTTTCTGAGGTTCAAAATGCTATAAATGATAAAGAGTACAGAAATAAACTTTTTGAAGAATTTGACATACGGGATTAACAGTTATAAACCACCACTTATAGTGGTGAGGTGTAAATGTGTTAATATATACATGAAAAATGCCGATAATATAGATGTGTTTATAACATAAATATGTCGATTTCAGTTGAGAGGTACTTACGGAAATAGGGCATTGCCTATGCAGATTATATGTGTGGATTATAGACTGTGGGGATTAGTGAAATTAAAGCAAACTGTTAAACAAGTTATGCCACAGGCTGTCATACATGGCTGTCGTGGTCCGAGAAGGGCGATGGAGTTGACAGAGGAGTTCGCTAATCTGTGGTATGTATAAACGGAAAGATAAAACAAAGGCAGGTGGGAATTTTTATTATTTAGTATGGCTTTGCGGTGGCCATAACAGCCGTGAATAAGAAGCAAAGGAGAAAACAGCATATGAATATGAAAAAGAAAAGGTTTTTAGGAATTTTACTCAGCATCGCGCTGGTGCTTGGTCAGATGCCGGGAATAAATATGACAGTGAAGGCTGCAACTGCTATGCCGGCAGCGGTTGAGGGAGTGGTTAAGTTGACCGAAGATGTGGAATTGTCTTCCACATGGGAACCATCCGGAACTGTTACTTTGGATTTGAATGGTTTTGGCATTAAGAAAACAGGAAGTGGAAGTGTAATAAAGGTTAATAACGGAGCTTCCCTTACAATAATAGATAGTAATCCTGATTTTACACATAAATTTAGTCTTAACAACGGTCTAGCAGTTTTGAATGAAGAGGATGGCGAGCTTACAATTAACGGAGGCTATATAACAGGCGGTACCGGTACAAGCGAAAATGGATATTTCTGGGGTTCTGGCGGAGGTATATGGGTGAAAAACGGAACATGTACCATGAACGGAGGAACGGTTCTGGGAAATTCAGCCGGTCAGGGCGGCGGAGTATTAGTTTATTCCGGAGAATTTAATCTCAGTGGAGGTACCATATCATATAATGATGTCGGTGTCCAGTTGCGTTCAGGCAGCAGCCAATATAATGCCGGCGGAAGTGCTACAACAGCTACATTAAACATGACGGGTGGAGAGATAAAAAATAACACATCTAACGGAGTATGTGGTACGAATTATTGTTATGGTGATTCAATTGCCAATATCAGTGCTGGTATTATAACTAATAACGGTAGCACGGGAGTTTCGGCGAAGAAAATTAGCATCAGTGGTTCACCATCAATTACGAACAATCGTAATATAGGCCTGTACGCTAGTACGTATACACTTTCTGGCGGTCCTGTTATTAATGGAAATACAGCGGTAGTGGAAGGTAGCGAAATTCCAAGAAACATTTACGTACCGAATAACCGGATTATAACTGTAGATGGACCGCTTTTAAATGAAAATGCTATTGGTGTTACGATGGGCTCAGCAGATGGACTGGGAGTATTTGCTGAGGCGGCAGACACTTATAATTCAGGGGCTCTTTCTGAGAGTGATATTTCAAAGTTTTGCAGTGATGCAGGTAACGGAAAGTATATTGTGAAGAATGACGATAACAAAGCAGAAATAGTTCTTCACAGTCACATTTTTGACAATTATACACTCAGCAGTGATGATACCATTACCGCGACATGTAGCAACGTAGAAGGAGAGTGTACATTGCCGGAAGTTGACGGTAAGCATGTTGTAACTCTTACTATTGTTGCATCAGGTACTGCCGGTGCGGATTTTACCGGAGATACGGATGCGTTTGAGATTCTTCCGACGATAAATTATTACCATGCTAATGATGACGACACTCGTGGCAGTGCAATGGAGCCAATCACGGATGTTCCATTAGATGAAGGTAGATATTGGGCCGAGTTCACGCTTGGTGGACAGACTGCACATGTGATATATGGAGTGGAGCCTGTTGCTTCAATAGGAGAACAAAAGTACACTGTGCTTCAGAATGCATTGAATGACGTAGAAGACGGACAGACAATCAAGATGCTTGCAGATGTCAAGGAATGTGTCAACTTTGACAAAAACAATGCAGTTGTAACGTTTGATATGAACGGACATACGTTGGACGGTAATCAGAATGGTACGGTACTTACAATTAAAAGTGGTACACTTATACTTGACGGTGACGGCGTTATCACTGGCGGAAAGTATAATGGTAGTGGCGGTGGAGTTGCTATCAACGCTGGGGGTACATTTAAAATGAATAGCGGAACTATTGAAGGTAATTCTGCATCCAATGGTGGTGGAGTTTCTATTGCTAATAATGCGGTTTTTGAGATGAACGGAGGTACAATACAGTACAACGAAGGATATACTTATACTGCAGGTGTTCTTTTAGAGGGTTCGGCTAGTTTCACAATGAGTGGTGGAAAAATACAGTTTAATGTTGGTAAGCTTTACGGTGGTGTTGGAAGTGCAGGCGCCAAGACGAAGTTTTCCGGAACTGCAGTAGTCAAAGACAATGTCATTTTCACATCGACAAGTGGAAAAATAACCAAGACCGAGTCAGGATATAGTGTTGAGGAAGGCGGAACACCTTGTGATGTGAGAAATACTTCCTCAAATCCGGGAATGATTGAAATTGTCGGTGAATTGCAAAGTGGTGCAAAGATTGGTGTATATAATTACATGAATGGAAATGAAATTACAATTGGATACAACACTTACAATCCGGATGATGACCCGGCGAACTATTTCTTCAGTGACGATGAGAAGTATACGTTAATCAAAGACGACAACGGTGAAGCTATACTACATTTAGAATTACTGATATCATCTGTTGATGACTGGAACGCATTTGTCAGTGAAGTAAACAACGGAAATACTTACGCAGGAACGACAGTAAAACTTACACAGGATATTGAAGGTGTAACTCAATATATAAATGTTGGCAACTCGTTTAACGGAACATTTGATGGTCAAAATCATATTATGATTGTCAACTTCCAATACCCTGACGGCGTGAGAGGTGCTGCACTTTTCCCAACTTTGAAATCGGGAAGCATTACAGTAAAGAATCTCACATTGGGTGGTATAATAAGCGGTGGACAACATTCAACAGGAATAGTCGGAGAAGTTTCAAATGGTAATGATGATAAAGCAGTAAACATAGAAAATGTTAATGTAGTTGCTGGAATTACACAAACAAGTTCACATCTCGGTGGTATTCTCGGACATGGAGGAACAAGAGATACGGTAACTATAAAGAATTGTCATTTCCTTGGAGATATGAAAAGCTCTGCCGGTACTGCCACAGCTATTGGTGGTATTGTTGGCTGGGGAGAAAATTCAGCCACAGTTCATATTTCTGATTCCAGCTTTGGTGGTACTTGCGGTGACACAAGCAGCTTTAACCCGATGGTGATTCTGAATGGTGCGCCTGCCGGTAACTTCACAAGAGAAGGTATACTTAGAACTAATAAAGAAACTTTTGGCAGTAGCGCCGTTGTATATGCTACTGATACTGAAACATGTAGCACAATTGAATATACTGTTAATTCAGAGTTTTCTTGTGATGGTACTCCTCACGGTATAGATATTCAGGTGACTGAACCGGCTAATGGTGCTATCATAACATACGGAACAGAAGAGGGTAAATATCTGTCATTGAATAGTCCGACTTTAACTGAGCAGGGAACGGCAACTGTATACTATCAGATAGCATATCCTAATTATAATACAGTCAGAGGCTCAGCAACTTTGTCGGTAACAAAAAAACCGGCTAAAGTTACAAAAGTTCCAGAAGCAAAATCATTGGTTTACGATAGCTCTGCTCAAGAGCTTGTGACAGCAGGAGCAACGGAGGGTGGCACGATGCAGTACGCCATCGGAGCGGATGCAACCAATGAACCTGAGTCTGGATGGGATACGACGATTCCAACCGGCACCGATGCTGGAAACTACTATGTATGGTATAAGGTTGTTGGTGATGAGTATCACCTTGATGTTGATGCT
>CAMHLZ010000092.1 GCA_946186125.1 uncultured Lachnospira sp.
CTCCACATGTGTCTACACTATGATTTGAGCACTGATTTTCCTGATGTACACTACTATTTGAGGACACATTTTCGTCGCTCTTTTTACTCTTCGGACCAAACTTTGTTTTAGCATGATCGAAGCTATCCTTGAATCCGGTTTTGTATATAAAAGTGACCTTATAGGGATCTGCATTTCCGTCATCGTCGTACCCTCCGACAATGACTTTTTCAACAATACTTTCAAAAACCGCTCTATCAAATTCTTCAAGAACCTGATTCTGAGTAAGAGTCTTTCTGAAGCCTTCTATTCTCTTGCGAAGACTATCGTCTCCCTGTACCTGCTTTTCATAGTATTCAAGCTGAGACTGTGCTTCTGCATATTTAACCTCATATTCAGCATCCATTGACATATAGGTTTCTTTATCTATCCCGTCATCAACATATTTATCAAGAAGTTTTTTTCTTTTTTCTTTGTATTGCTTGACCTCTTTCTTAGCCTTCTGATAGTTCTTCTCGTTGGCATCATCTCCAAGAGTCTTCTCTATCCTACTCAGAAACTCATTCATTACTTCCTGATTATCTGAACACAAAAGTCTATATGATTCTATAAATGCTTCCTCTATGACCTGTTCCGGAATACCTTTTGAATCGGGACATAGCTTTTTGCCACCCTTCGTAGATGTAACACACTGCCAAATAGTCTTTTTATACTTGGATGAGCTGTGCCATTTTCTTCTTGTGAGATGACCACCGCAAAAACCACATTCTATAAGAGAGCTAAACGCAAACATTCTACTGTACTTTTCTCTCTTGCCAATCTCAACATGGTGCTGTCTTCCACCATTACGCCTTTCTCTCAGAGCCTGTGCTTTTTCAAACGTCTCATGTGAGATAATTGGCTCATGATGATTTTTTATAAAAAAGCGATCTTCCTCTCCAAGATTATCAAGCCTTCTCTTAGTTATAGGATCAACAGTAAATGTCTTTCCTAACAGAATGTCACCTGTATACTTTTCATTATTGATAACCCCCATGACGCTTGAAGATGTCCAAGGATTACCCCGTATAGTCATGATGCCTTGCTCATTAAGCTCTCTGGCAATCATCGTGCTTCCGGCTCCTGCCACATATCTTTCAAACATATATCTGACAGTTTCGGCTTCTGTTTCATCTACCGATATCGTTTTGGTCTCTATATCATACTTATAGCCAAGGCAGCCCTGAAATCCTACAAGCTCACCCCGCTTCATCTTCATCTTAAGACCCTTTTTTACATATGCAGAAGTGTTCTCTACTTCCTGCTGTGCCACAGAACTTAGAATGGTAAGAAGGAATTCTCCATCCTTGATAGTGTTAATCTTCTCAACCTCAAAATAAATAGCAACATTCTTTGTTCGGAGCTGCCTCACATACTTTAGGGTATCCAGTGTGTTCCTTGCAAACCTCGAAAGACTCTTTGCAATAACCATGTCGATCTTACCAGCCATGCAGTCTGCTATAAGCCTTTGGAAGTTCTCTCTCGTCTCTGCTTTGGTTCCGGTAGAAGCCTTGTCAGCATATACTTCAACAAATTTCCAATCGGGATTCTTCTTTATTAAATCAGTATAATACTTAACCATAGAGTCATAACTCTTGATCTGCTCTTCATCCGCAGTACTTACTCGACAATACGCAGCTACTCTGAGGCGGTCTTTTCTGCCTACCGCCGCAGAATTGTCAAAGTTTGTCTTTGCTTTTATAACTTCAACTTCCATATCCACCTCTCATTTTTGTATCACTATCGTAATGTACTATGATAAATATAAAATAATACGGTAGATAAGTCAAGTTTTAAGATCAGATATTACGCCATAATCTCGCATAAGTACCACTAATATTCTTTTATATTCCCTATCATCAATCAGGTGTTTGATAAGGAGCTGTTTTAGCATAGACAGTTGAATGCTATAACGTAATAGCTTCTTATTATCTATAGCGACCACCTCCACTTCTCATCTCTCCATTAATTAATATCTGCAGGCAAAAAACTGTCTGATTCACAGATAGGCTTTTGCCCACAGACATTCAAAAAAATCCTGCAAGTAGTTACCAGGTTCGTAACCCACATTGGCGTTGCACCACCTTCGCTAATTGGTTTCCCTCGGGAAAATGTATCATTATCACTGGAAGTATCATCGCCGCGACAGCCCTTACTGTCGTTAGCCAGAACAGATAACGCTCGCTGCAATATAACCGCAGATCATCGCACCATCCACTTAGCAAGCTCCACATTCCATACGTCTTGCAGAATGACCATATTCTGTTTTCAAGGTTCACTCCCACCGTAGTGGTGGCAATTCTTACATCGGACTTGTCAGCCCGAAAAGCCTATAAGAGACACCATGCCTGCTAAAACACTTAACTCTTATGGACTTTATGAGAATGACAAATAAAAGGTGTAAGAATGCCAGAAAGTTCCGTTTTATTGTTATACTCTGTATTTCTCTCTGATGAGCCGCATAAGAGCCATCATGATTTCCTGGCTGCATTCTTCTCGACACTGCTTGTTAAGCCAAGGTGCTATATGATACACCACTCTGTTTATATAGTCGCTGTGACGATCGAGTATGTATCCGAGAGCCTGCATACTTCCACTCTTGGCAGCAATGATCATGTCGTAATCAATTATGATTTTTTCTTCTTCCATTCTTCTTAGCCCTCGCTTTCTTCAGCCCGTTATATTTGTAGTCCCTTGCTCGTTCAGGAGTGATCCCCAGGAGTTTTCCAATCGAATCAAAATCGTAGCCAAAGCCTACAAATAAAATGAGTGCCTCTTTTTCCCTTTCCGTCAGATTATCAAAAACATCGCCAAAGCCGTCGCTTTTAATTGCGAAGCGTATATTTCTGATAATCATCTCAATTTCTTCCCCCAGTTCGTGACTGTTTTCCACTGCGATATAGTCTCTTAAGCTTCCTTCACTGAGAGATTCAAGTGAAATGCCGCTGTTTCTTCTTTCCGCAGCACTGGCACTTCTTGTCACGTTCCTTGCACAGTACCAGATGGAGTCTCTCATAAATTTCCAGAAGTCTTCCTCCACCTCCCGCTTTTCAGATTCGTTCATTCAAAAGTTCCTCCTCTTCGCAAGGAACTTTCAAAACATCCTTACACTCCTTTACTGTGTTTTGATATGCCAAAACATCACGGATAAAATAAAAAAATTTTTATTTTTTTATTCCGATAGGCATCACCTCCCCTGAAATAGCCGTAAAAAAGCCATAAAAAACCAGTCATAAGGGGTTGACTTGCGATTTTTTATGCCTTATAATTCACTATGTATCATATTATATATTATATAGCGTGATTTTATAAGGAGCAGACTATGCTTTTTGAATATTTGAAAGAACATTACGATGACGGGGAGCCTATCTTCCTCGATGATATTCATATAGAAGGAATGCGAAGGGATAACTTCCGCCAGCAGATCAAGACACTTGCAGACGCAGGTAAGATTGTGCGATATGAGAAAGGGATTTATTATATTCCGAAGAAAACCCGCTTCAGCTCATCCGCCGGCCCGACTCCCGAAACGGTAGCAAGGTACAAATATATCTCCCGTGGTGGTAAGACTGACGGTTATTATTCCGGCAGCACCTTTGCCAACATCATCGGACTGTCCTTGCAGGTACCTATGAAGAAGGAAATCGTCAGCAACAACATAGCCGCCATCGTAAGGGAAGTGCTGATCGGCAAGCAGTCCTTTATTGTCAGAAAGACCAATGTTCCCATCTCCGATGATAATGTTAAGGTTCTTCAGCTTTTGGAATTATTAAAAAATCTGGACTCTTACCTTGACAGCGATTATGATGAAGCGAGGGAAAAATTAAAAAAATATTCTCTTGCGAACCATATTACAAGAGACGATGTTGACCAATATATAAGACGATATCCGGATTCAACCTTCCGGTATTATTATGAAATGAGGTTAGACCATGTACTTGCATAATGATAAGGATCTCTTTACAGAGGTCATAACAGAAGCCAACGCACAGACCGGCATCGCAGAATCCATCATTGAAAAGGATTACTACGTTACCATGATCTTAAAACTGTTGGCAAAGAGCAATCCTGATATAGTTTTCAAAGGGGGAACCTCATTATCGAAGTGTTTCCACCTTATCAACAGGTTTTCCGAAGATATTGATATCACCTTCTCTGAACATATCGGAGAATCCCGGAGAAAGAAACTCAAATACAATATCCTCAAACCGATCAGTGATGAGCTGGGTATGCCCATTGAGAACTGGGACAGTATCGAGAGCGATAAAGATTACAACTATTACCTCTTTGGCTATCAACCTGCAAACGACTACCCGGTGGAAGGCATCATGCCCGGAGTAAAACTTGAAACCGCCCTTGTCTCCTATTCCTTCCCGACCGAAGAAAGGGATGTTGACTCGATTATCTATGGAGCAATAAAAGACTCTGCATCAGACATCATCTCAGATTACGGGCTTGAACCGTTTTCGATGAAAGTGCAGTCAGTCAGCAGGACATTCATTGATAAGATTTATGCCCTCTGCGATTATTACATGGAAGATAAAACGAAACGTTTTTCAAGACACCTGTATGATCTCCATATGCTCTATCCGACCATTACTGTGGATGATTCATTTATGGGACTTATACAACAGGTTCGTGAGCATCGTTCAAAGCTTCCTATCTGCCCTTCCGCAAAAGAAGGCGTAGATATAAAATCGCTCATAACGGAGTTCCTTGATAAAGAATTCTATAAGAGCGACTACGATAACATCACCAGAACGCTGATCTCCGATGATGTGACCTATGAGCAGACTTCTCTCACTCTGAGAGAAATCGCAGAAAAGCTCTTCTGATATATTTTCGTAAATCTATTGCCAGTCATTTCGCACTCTGATATGATATGGCTCATAAAACACCAAAACTGCTAAAGATACCGGCGCTATCCGTGCGCCGTACTGTGGCAGTTTTTTATTTTCTCTTTATTCCCCACAGTACAAAAGCATAAAGGCAATCGCCGGATACGGCGTTATGGGTTCAAAGCGAACCGCCCTATGGCGGTCTGAACCCGCAAATCGGAACCGATTTGCAAGAAGAATACCAAGCATTGGATGTGTCATGACACATCCACATTT
>CAMHLZ010000093.1 GCA_946186125.1 uncultured Lachnospira sp.
GCATGGTGGAGTTTTATAAGTCCAGAGGCAAGGAACAGGAGGAAAAGCCGAGAGAGTCCTTGAAAGACAGGCTCTCAGAGAAGAAAGCAGAAGTATCACAGCAGAAGCACGATGCGCCTCAGAAGACTGCCACAAAGTCCAAAGAAGCGGCATTGTGATTCAATACACTATCTTGAGTAGTCAGCGGAAATTAAGGCATAACTATATAAAATGAATTGACATGGATTTTTATAGATGATAATATATAAATGGAACTACTCCAAAAATAATGGAATAAAGGATAACGATATGAAAGACAAAAATCTGATGAATCCAAAAGAAGAGAACCTGATGGAACTGCTTTGGGATGAACAGAGACCGCTGACTACTGCCGAGATAGGATCTGTACTTAAGGGTAAAGGCTGGAATAAATCGACTCTTTTTAATACAATTCAGTCCTTATTGGAGAAGGGCTACATTAAGGTTAGTGGTGTTGAAAGAAGCCACACTCAATATGCAAGGCAATTTGAATACGCCATGACCAAAGAGGAATATGCAGCATTATTTTTGACAGAGAAGGGAATAAAGAGAAGTGCTCTTGGAAACATTGCATTAGCCATGACTGGTTCTTCGAGTAGCGATGAGGAGGCAGACGAAGAACTTATACAAGAGTTGGAAAATATCATAAAGCAGTTGAGAGGAAATAGAAAATGATATGAAAATTACTTTTTTCTCAATAGCGATGAGCATAATATGGGGCAGTGCATTAATGGTATTGTTTACCATATTGAGAAAAAGAAGCAAGTTGATAGATATATGCAGTGTTTCGGGCATTATAGTCTTATATATATTCTGTGCCGTAAGGATGATGGTTCCTGTAGAATTGCCTTGGGTTAAGGTTATACCGGCAGAAACTTTATTTAATGCTTTGTACTTGGCAATCAGGAAGGAGGTAAGTGTTTCAGGAGTAAAGGTTTATCACATAGTAGCCGGTGTATGGATTACAGGGGCAATTGTTAAAACGGCTGATTTGGTACTTAGATATATAAAGTACAAAAATCAAATTGCTAAACTTGCAGAGAATGGTAAAAGCCTTGAAACGTCCAACTATGGCGTAAAAGCTCCTTCGGTAAAAATTATTCAAACACAGGCAGTTGATACACCTTTGAGTTTTGGATTGCTTGACAGAATAATACTCATTCCAGATGAGGACTACTCAGATGATGACAGAGCTTTAATTATCCGGCATGAGTACATGCACTTGATTAATAATGATTTGGCTGTGCAATTTCTCATCAATATGCTTTGTGCGATTTATTGGTGGAATCCTTTTGTGTATTTGTTAAGGCTTGATCTGGAGCAGTACTTTGAACTTCGATGTGACAGTAATGTAACTCAGAGTATGTCTGAGAGTCAGATTGCTGATTATTTAGATGTACTACTTAAGGTATATAAGAAAAAGCGGAGAATCCCCAATCGTTACGGTATTGGTTTACTGGGAACACATAAAAGAAGAGAAAATGATATCAAGGAACGTTTTATTATGTTGTCAAAGGGACAGCATAGAAGAAAACGGACGATAGGAAAGATTGCAGCCATAGTTATTGCGTCAGTTTTTATGGTCATATCCTACTCTTTTATTTTTCAGTCAAATTATGATGTGCCGGATAGTGAGATAGGTATTGGAACAGAAACGTATGAGGTTGATACTAACAATAGTTATATAATAAAAAGACTGGATGGCAAGTATTATCTACATACTAAAACTGGAAAAGAGAAAATATTGAGCAAAGAAACTGTTGATATGTTAAAAAGCGATGGTTTTAGTGTAGTTGAGGAAGAATAAACGGAGACGAGATTATGAAAAATAAGCGATTATTAATGATTATATGCTTCTTTCTTGGGATACTGACATGTATTAATTTAAATACTATCACATTATATGCGAGCGATATGGCAATACATTATGAAATTGTCGATTGCTCAAATAGAGGTGATGTTATTCAAACTAAATATCGCATGCACAATGGAAAGCTTCAGTACCGACATTGGAATGTAACTCAGGGATGTTGGGTGGAAGATCATTGGATAACGATAGAGTAGTATTCTGTTGATGCCTCAGAGTTGATTATTCACTTGTTGACTGAAAACAAACTATCTTAGATTATGAAAGGAGACCATTTATGAAACGTTTATTATCGGTAGTATTGACTGTAGCTGTGTTGTTTATGACCTGTGTGATGCCAGTTTCGGCAGCTGAGTCGTCTGATTCTGTTGAAGGTAATAATATAACAGCAATCACTTCGGGTACAACTTATTTTTCAAAAATTACTCGTAAACTTAATTCTTTATATGGAGCCGTTGATTCGGTTAATTTATCCTCTGGTAGCTGCCTCGGAACAAACCGACAGATAACATCTGTAACAGTATATTGTAGAGTGAGTAGCGGTAGTTCACCATTTACATTGATTGTTACATCGCCATCTGGAACTGTTGCATATAAATCATGTGGAACTACGAGTACTACATATACGTTTACAGATTTTAATGGTGAAGATCCATCTGGAACTTGGAATGTCGGGATTTCGTCTAATGGCACTGTATCAACTGTAACATGCACGTTAAAAGTGTATTATAGATATGACTAATATTATGTGATTGTTCTAATGATTTTCAAAGATGGCAGGTGAATTATATAAAAATAAACAAGGAGGCAGGTTATATTATGTCATTAAAAATCAACTCACAGGCAAATGGGATAAACGGCTATAAGAATAATATCGAGGCTGGGGTTAATAAAAATAGTGCTCAATATAAAGCTGTTGTCAGGGACTCGATGTCAAGCATCATGGAAAGCGAAATGATGATGTCAGATGAAGAAAGGTTAATTTATGAAACTTTCGGGGGGCGTGAGCGTATCATTCAGAATAAAATGAAGCTGTATGATTCAAATGGAAGAATGATTAATGGCTTTGGAATTGCTGGTATGGATGCCACAGGTATTCCGATATCTCAAAGGCATAAGATAATCAGTATTTCAGAAGAAGCAAGGCAAAATATGTTTAATGAAACGCTTCGACACTTTAAGGCGGAAAAGGGCGTGGCTAATGGTGATACAACCCGAAGATCTGATATTTTCAAAAAGTATCAGTTGAGTGTACCAAATGAAGATAGGTTAAAAGGAACTTGGACACTTGAACAGTATGAAAAAGCTTATAGAAAGGCTTTTTATGATGCGTGCAAGAAAGTAGATTCAGAATGGGAATTGGGTAAAGATATACCAAGTGGTGCATTGGAAGGCTTAACAAGAGAAGCCATTGATAATAGTTTGGAAAAAGCACAAGGAGAGTATGGGGAAACATTGATATTTAAATCTTTGGATTCGCATACACAAAGCAATTAATGCATATGATTATATTTTAAGTAAATATATGGTATGTATTGAATGTTTTAGAGGGAACGATATTTGTTCCCTCTTTTTTACGAAAAAGAGTTATGACGTAGAGTGTAGTTGTGCTTGTCAGCGGAGTGGTGGATAAAATACTGAATATAGAGGTTTTATACTATCGGTTAAGAGAAATCTTAATCGATTTTTTTAGGAGGTAAAATGAAACTTGTTATAACAGAAAAGCCAAGTGTCGCAAGGGCTTATGCCGACGCACTTGGCGTAAAGGAAGTGAAGGAAGGCTTTATTGAGGGTAAGGGCTATATTATTTCATGGTGTGTCGGGCATCTGATTGAGCTGGCAAAGGCAGATTCATATGATGCGGCATTAAAGAAATGGTCTTATAGTTCCCTTCCCATCATGCCGGACAAATGGCAGTATGAGGTAAAAAAAGATACCAAGGCACAGTTTAAGGTCTTAAAAAAGCTCATGCATGATAAAGAAGTCACCGAGGTTATCTGCGCCACTGATGCAGGGCGTGAGGGAGAGCTTATCTTCCGCCTTGTCTATGAAATGGCAGGCTGCGATAAGCCAATCAAGAGATTGTGGCTTTCATCCATGGAAGAAAGCGCCATACGTGATGGCTTTAACAATCTTAAACCCGGATACATGTACAATGACCTTTATCAGAGTGCATTATGCAGACAGCAGGCAGACTGGCTTGTTGGTATCAACGGAACGAGGCTTTTCACGGTGCTTTATAACAAGCTTTTGAAAGTCGGAAGGGTGCAGACACCTACCCTTGCAATGCTTGTGGACAGGGAAGCGGCAATACAAAACTTTAAGAAGGAACCGTTTTATACCTGCCACATAGATGTGAACGGTATGGAAGCTGTTTCCGAGAAGTTCAAGACAAGGGATGAAGCAACAGCCGTGGAAGGAGCGGTTATATTTGATGCGGTTCGTATCACAAAGGTAGAAGAGGAGAACAAGAGCGTTGCACAGCCAAGGCTCTATGACCTTACTACTCTCCAGAGGGATGCGAACCGCATTTTCGGATTCACAGCAAAGCAGACATTGGAGTATACCCAGAATTTATACGAAAAGCGTCTTTGTACCTATCCAAGAACTGACAGCCAGTTCCTGTCTGATGATATGGGACAGACTGCTGAAAATGTAATTGGGGCTGTATTCAAAAATGTGGTGAAGATGCCGCAGGACTATTCTCCGGATATCGGAAGAGTCCTTAACAGCAGGAAAGTCACTGACCACCATGCCATTATTCCCACTATGGAAATAACAAAACTGGATATGGATACACTTGCAGAGGGAGAGAAGAAGATTCTTTCCCTCATTTCATATCGTGTCCTGTG
>CAMHLZ010000094.1 GCA_946186125.1 uncultured Lachnospira sp.
AATCTCTCGGAACAAGCATTACATCATACCGTCCAAGACCGCTTTCTCTGTTAGACGTTATTTCATAATCTCTTAATAAATCCATCATCAATCCCAGAACAAATCCATGGTAAAAATTCTCCGGCTTTGTCCTTTCACTCGGGTGTTTTCCTGTATCAAACGAGCTAAATACCGTCAATGCGACTTCATTAAAGTACTCATTCATACTGTCAAGATCATGTTCCAGCAATGCCTGTATAAATGCATTGTATACATCTTCTATTTCTTCCGAATGAAACCATCCCTCCACAAACTGCGCAAACATCCTGTATACTTCTTCATTGGTAATGCTCAGTTCATACTTTTCTCTTATTTGTCCTCTAAAATCTTTCTCCTCATGAATTTGCACTACTTTCAGATAGCCGCTTGCTACAAGCAATCCCCATATTGCTTTCGGATTGTCATCCAGCTGATTATATATAACTTCCTCTTCCATATCCACAAGAATCGTCTTTTCTTTCAAAAGCATTCCCAATTCCATTTTTATGTTTTTGGAACCCGTTTTCATCAAATGGTTTACCAAAGCATTTGAACTTGTGTTTACCCAGTAATTTTTAAACTTTCCAGTCGCTAAATAATTTATAATAGACCACGGATTGTACATATCCCTCTGCTCACCAAATATAAATCCGTCATACCAGCGTTTCACCGCTTCTTTTTGTTCTCCATAGCCATAGGTATCCATTGAAGAAAACACTTCTTCCTCAGTGAAACCAAAGCATGAAGAATATTCATTAGATGTAGCAGTACATACCTTTAAATTGTTCAAATCTGAAAACATCGACTCTTTGCTGATGCGGGTAATCCCTGTCATCACACCACGATACAGACTTGGATTTGATTTAAATGTAGCATTGAATAAACCTCTCATGAACTCTGTCATCTCCTGCCAGTAGCCGTGTGTGTAGGCTTCGATAAGCGGGGTGTCGTATTCGTCTAAAAGGATGATAACTTTCTTTTTATAATATGCGGCTAATAATTCCGAATACTTTCTTAAACTTTGCACTGCTATATTATCATCCATATCCATATTAATTTTTTTCAAAAACATCTTATCTGCATCAGTTTTTACACTTTTTTCTATCTCATCGAAATTCACTGTATATACATCTGCTATTATTTGGCAAATCATATTTCGCGCACTTTCAAAATTAGATGCCTTTACATCTGCAAAACTCAAATTAATCACAGGATAAGTCCCCTGCAGTTCTCTATACTTTTCATCTTCCCATACAGCCAATCCATCAAACAGATCATCACGTCCTGCATATTTTGTAGAGAAAAAGCATTCCAGCATACTCATGTTCATGGTTTTTCCAAATCGGCGAGGACGCATAATCAAAGTCGCTGCATCGCCCTGTTCCCACCATTCTTTAATAAAATATGTTTTGTCAACAAAAAAATATTGTTCCTTTCTTAATCCTTCAAAACTATCTATTCCTATAGCCAGTTTCTGCTTCATAACACTCTCCACTCCAATTCACTGTTTTGCCAAATTCACTACAAACATTATAAAAAATCCATTATAAGCTGTCAATCAGACACACGCAAATAAATCCACACAGGTAATGTCTGTGGTGTCTCTTAAGATAATTTCCTGAATATGGATGTTCTGCAAAGTCAAAAGGGTCAACCACCAAGTTGCCCCTCTCTATACAGTTTTCTATTTACAGGCCGTGGGCAAACGGACGGTAAAAAACAGTTCAGTTCCTGCCATGTGTAATCTTTGTCAGTTATTCTGTTTTTATTTGTCATTGCCTATGCCTCATGATTGGTTGAAATGCCTTAATAAATTAGAATTATTAAGATGTTTCTTTTGAATTATCGAAAGGATCCCATTCTTTTTTCTCAACAGATACTTCCAACTTTTGTCCCGATAAAATTATAGCTTCAATTTGTTCAACATTAATTGGTCTTTCAATTTCGTAGGTTCTGGAATTAAAATTTATCTTTTTTCCTTCAACCGTGGATACTCCGCTGCCCTCCAAAACATATCCTCCGTTATATATTCCTTCTTTATCCATTAGCACCTCCGTATTACCATCTTTATAAACTAAAGCTAATTCATTTTTCAAAATATAACCTTTACTACGTATTTCTATACAATAAGGATTTATCAATGCAAAAGTTGTTTCATTATCAAATTTCTTGTAAACTTCAGTCCCGGCAAATTCAAACTTTCCAACACAGGCCTCTTTGACACTCTCTTCCGTATATACTCCTCTATCATTTTTTTCTAATTTATCAACATCTGCTATATACAAAATACCATCATCTTCTACACTTGTTGACAGCCTGTCACAATATAGATACAACTTATCTTTTGTCACTATTCTTCTTACTCTGTCAAGAAAAATAAACCTATCCAAATAAGTGTTTTCCATAAACTTATATGAGCCAAATATTTCATGAGAAGAGTCCATTGCTTCGATATCACCTTTTCTTAACCCTTTAAACTCTTTTCTCATATCAGCACCATCTTTGCTCACTTCTATAACGCAAAAAAACGTACCTATTTTCTTTTCACTTATATACTCCGTCATTTCAAAATGATATCCATTATCATCGAAAGACTGTACATCTCTCACAACCATATCTTCAATATTTTTTACGCTGTCTTCATCAAAAAAATGTTCCATTAATGTTTCCGGTTTAGGATTTTGATTTTCATAGTGTTTGTATATAATTGATGCAATCCCTATAATAACTAAAACGGATATTATAGGGAAAATTATTTTTTTCATAGACAACCTCCATCTCCATTTACGCGTGTAATAGTGTCTTATCATTTTATAAGCTTATACATTTTTAATTACTCTACGTATAAACTTATTTAAGTATCTTCCCGTTTACTTCAATATAATCTATATTTTCCACGTCAGTTCCTGCCATGAAGTGAATGAGACGAGTGTATGTCTTAACATATTCATCCGGCTCATAAGTTCCCAAGTCGTATATTCCATCCTGTATTATGTCATACTGACTTTTATCTTCTCCATACTCTATACAATCCTTATTAACATCTACAACTTTTCCATTTTTCATATGTATCAAGAATTGTTCTATATCCTCCGTTCCTGTGCCATTTATATATATATTATTATCTGTAACACTAATGTCCCATTCTGCATCATTTTTATACTTGAATTTTTTCTCATTCCCCTGTATGTCAATGTTAAACACCCCTGACATACCCATCTGAGTTAAATTTGTTCTGTCATAATGCTCTACACCACTGTTTCCCGAAATGTATCCTTTAACATAAGTGCAATTCGTAATTTTTCCCTGAGTTTCATCATTAGAGTAATACCAATATAATTCTATCTTTTTTTTATGAAATCTCATATATGTATACTCTGAATATCCGGTTGAATTGATAACTGCGATATTCCTGGGATTAGAAATAAATATATTCTGGCCAAATCCTATTTCATCACTTAACGAATATGGAAGATTTATATTGCTTCCACGTATCCGCAAACAGTCCTTCATATTTATATCCGGATTGTATATATCGAATTTACACATATATACACTGCCCGGCTCACCATCCTTCTTAGTTTGACGGCTTACACCTACCAGTTTTACAGTATATTCACATATTTCAACTGTCTGGTCTGTTTTAACCATATTTTTTTCCATTTCGAATATCTCTTCAGGTATCTCAAGATAGTCTTCCGTCACGGCCTCGTATACGAATCTTTTTATTTTTTTGTGTTGGACTATTCCCACACAAACTAATGCTAAAATCAAAATAAAAATTAGAATTTTTTTCTTCATCTGCTAATTTCTCCTGCCTTTTAATATTTGTATTCTCTTGTTTGTATTAATTTTACAATTGTATTGATTTTTTTATCCCGTCTTACTTTGAAACTAAATCAAAGTCCATAATAATATCTTCAACCTGACTCATGATATCCGAGTCTTGTGTCAAATAACATATATCATTTACTAACAAATAATCTGATGCATATGTAATCTCTATAGATTCGTCTTCTTCCTGAACAATCCGAAACCACATTTGTCCATCTGCATCAATATCCTTTTTGTCATCTTTTCTCTCCAATTTTAGTTGCTTCAACAATGCAACAACCTTGGAAATATATTCGGAATTATTTGAACTTAGTCTTTCACCTACATAGTTAATTGTCTCTATTTTTTCTATGTTGTTTACATCATCAAATACATAGTTATTTTTTTCTATGTTTTCACTGCTTTTTTCTTGCTGATTATTACTGCTTCCATTACATCCCGTAAAAACAATTGCCATTATAACAAAACACATAAATATATATTTTTTCATCTTCACACTACCTTCCTCTTTCCTACATAAATTTTTTTCAACTTTGGGTAAAATAATTATACTATAATTTCACATTATTTCAATAGGTTTGGAATGAATGGTCATAAAATCGCGTTTTTTGGTCAAAAATGGCTATTGGGGGTCGAAAAATCCTCTCTCATGGGAAAAATCCGCTGTGAGTTTACACTTTTTTTAATCATATGGCTTGACAGGTATATAAGCGCAAATAAAGTGAAGCAGATATGTTGCTCCACTTTTAGTATGCTAATTTATTATCCTATCAACACCGTCTTTCCCTCAAAAGCAAATCCATAACAATATATATTTTCCCTCGGTATGCCTTTTTCCAAAA
>CAMHLZ010000095.1 GCA_946186125.1 uncultured Lachnospira sp.
GAGGACGTATTCACAATCACAGGTCGTGGTACAGTTGCTACAGGTAGAGTAGAAAGAGGAACACTTCATATCAATGATGAAGTAGAAATCCTTGGTGTTCATGAAGATGTTCGTAAGACAGTTGTAACTGGTATCGAAATGTTCAGAAAGCTTCTTGATGAGGCTCAGGCTGGTGATAACATCGGTGCTCTTCTTCGTGGTGTTCAGAGAACAGATATCGAGAGAGGACAGGTTATTGCTAAACCAGGTTCAGTAACATGTCATAAGAAGTTTACAGCTCAGGTTTACGTATTAACAAAAGACGAAGGTGGACGTCATACTCCATTCTTCAACAACTATCGTCCACAGTTCTACTTTAGAACAACAGACGTTACAGGTGTTTGTGAATTACCTTCAGGTACAGAAATGTGCATGCCTGGTGATAACGTAGAGATGACTGTAGAACTTATCCACCCAATTGCTATGGAGCAGGGTCTTGGATTCGCTATCCGTGAAGGTGGTAGAACAGTAGGTTCAGGTAAGGTTGCAACTATCATCGAGTAATCTTTGATAGTGTCTCTAAAAAGCTAGATTTTATGGGGCTTTCCGAGAAATCGGGAAGCCCTTTTTGCGTCTTGAAAAAGGTGGAAAGAATAGCGAAAAATAGGGTTGGTGGTGCCAAAACGGTGCCCAAAATAAAAACTTCAGCGAATTTGAATATTCGTTGGAGTAATTTTTATAGTGATTTCTTCTTTAAATGTTTTAAATAGTTCTTTTTAAAGTCTCTGATATTGTCAAAAAATTCCATTTCTGAACGAGAAAATAACAGACAGAGCAATCATTACAGGACGGATAGAGGTAGATAAAGAGTAGTATGGTGCGGGGCGTAATGCTCCGAATTATTAAATTCCTAATGCATAATAACTAATGTTATGATATAATCAGGAGGAGTTGAGAAAATTCGTATTTAGGGAGCGAAACATAATGTTATATGTAGCAAGGCATGGGCAGACAGTATGGAATGCAGAAAATAAAGTGTGTGGCATTACGGATGTAGAATTAACAGAAAAGGGCAAGCAACAGGCAAAGGATTTGGCGTGTCAAGTAAGTTGCCATGACATAAATATTATAATATCATCACCGCTTAAAAGAGCAGTAGAAACCAGTAAAATAGTGTCTGAAACATGTAATATATCGTACCAAATAGATGAGAGACTTATTGAGCAAAACTATGGTGTTTATGAGGGTGTCGATAGGAAGAATGAGGACTTCTTGAACAATAAGAGGTGTTTTGCATTTAAGTATCCAAACGGAGAGTCCATGATGCAGGTGGCTTGTAGAATATATGGGTTAATGGATGAAATTAAGAGTAAATATGGAGATAAGAATGTACTCATTATTAGTCATGGTGGTGTGTGTCGAATTATAAATACATATTTTAAAGATATGACAAATGATGAGTTTTTTAAATATACATTGGAAAATGCAAAATTGGAGAAATACGAGTGGTAGACTATACTAGTGACCCGATAGTAAACCAATTTATGCCGATATTTTGCATGATAATATTCACCAATTTGTTTTGAAGAGTACTGGGAAAGTGATAGGCGGAGGTTCTATGTCATATGCGGAAAAATACAAAGCCTATGAGCTGGGATATAACTTAAAACGCCAGTATTGGGGTATGCAACGGAAGCTTCAAAAGCATTGATTCGATGGGCGTATCAAAAATTGGATGCACATGATTTTTTGCTCGTCATGCTAATGCAAATATTGCTTCTGGAAATGTAATTAAAAAATGTGGATTTCAATTTGAAAGTTATGGAAAGCTTGAGAAATATGATGGGAGTAAGATATTTGAAGCATCATGTTACAGATTACATATTGAGTGATAATTTTCAATATATTGCGCTTGGATGGAGGATGTTATGATTAAGGCGATATTTATAGACTTTTATGGGACGGTTGTATTTGAAGATGGAGAAATTGTTAGTAAGATTAGCAAGATGATTTATGAAACAGGAAACGCTCAAAGTGTATCACAAGTAGATTCATATTGGTGGAATAGTTTTAGAACATTATTTGAAAACTCTTATGGTGAAAATTTTAAATCACAGCGAGAACTTGAAACAAAATCTCTTATAGATACAATAGAGCATTTTGGCTCATCGGAAGATGGAGTGAAACTAAGTAATGAAATGTTCGAATTTTGGGTAAAGCCATCCCAGAGAATGTCACTGCAGTTACTAATTTGATGGAAGTATTGAATAATTAGCGTTAGCAATGAGTAGAGCGTAAGCTCGGCATAGATAAAAAGATCGCAGTAGTGTTTACACGGTACTGCGGTCTTTTTATGTGCGCTTTTTGATTCATAAGAAAACTAAGTGACGTCATATAGATTTATAATTAGAGAAAGTAATTACCGATGATAATTTTTTCGAACTAGCACTTATTATATAAAAAGTGTTAATATTTGAATATAAGATTTATTTGTAATAGGAGGGAATAACATATGGCTAAAATCTACAATTCAGTAACAGAACTTGTTGGACATACTCCACTTGTTGAGTTTAAAAGATTATCAAAGGAATTAGGTCTGAAAGGAAGGGTCGTTGGAAAACTTGAATACTTCAATCCTGCAGGGTCACATAAAGACCGTATTGCATTGGAAATTATTGAACAGGCAGAATTAAGAGGAGAAATTAATCCGGATAAAACAACATTAGTTGAATTTACAAGTGGAAATACGGGAATTGCTTTAGCTGCTTTTGCAGCAGCAAAGGGTTATAAGTTTAAAATAGGAATCCAACCGGGGGTTTCTATTGAACGATTAAAACTTATTGAAGCATATAATGCAGAAATTATAGCAGTTGATCCAGAACTCTTAGCGCCGGTATATGAAAAAGGAATTGAAGCATTCGGACCAATTATTGAAAAATTTATAGAGGAAACTCCAAATGGATATGCTACACTTCAATTATCAAATCCGGATAATGTAAATGCACATTATAAATATACAGGACCTGAGATTTGGACAGATACAGACGGAAAAATTGATGTATTTGTAGGAGGTGTTGGCACAGGTGGTTCAACGCATGGAATAAGTAAGTATCTTAAGGAAAAAAATCAGAGTATTAAGACCATTGTAGTTCAGCCAGATCCAAAATCAGTAGAAAACTCAGCAGTGGAGGGAGCTACAGATGGAGGTTTCCATGGAATTCATCAGGTTCGTGATGAAAACGGATTGACAGCAATGACACCGGAAAACTTCAATGAAAAAGTTATAGATGAGTATGAATATATTACATATGCAGAGACTTTGAAAGCAATTCATCTTCTTGCCAAATACGAAGGAATTTTTGTTGGTGCATCAGCAGGAGCTTCACTCGCAATTGCTATTAAGGAAGCACGTAAGGAGGAGAATGAAGGGAAAATTATTGTTCCTTTGCTTCCTGATAATGGAGAGCGCTATCTTTCAGAGGATATTCAGAAAGTAAAGCATGAACTAGAAGACGGAGTGGAATTATAATCATTTAGGAGTGTGCCTATGTCAAAAATAAATATAGATAATATAAGTAGATTAACACTTGCGAATTTACCAACACCGATTCAGCGTCTTGAAAGATTGTCTGAAGAATGGGGAGTAGATTTATGGATTAAGAGAGATGATTACACCGGCATTGAAACGTCGGGAAATAAAATTCGAAAGTTGGAATATACAATTGCAAAGGCGTTGTCAGAAGAAGCAGGTGTTGTAATTACCTGTGGAGGTATCCAATCAAATCACTGTCGCTCAACTGCGGCAGTTGCAGCCAGAGTAGGAATAAAATCCCATCTTGTACTTCGTATTGATGAAGAACCACCTTTGGAGGGAAATTATCTTTTAGACAAGATTCTGGGTGCAGAGGTATCATTTATTAGCCGAAGCGATTATTCTGAAAGAAGAAATGAAATCATGAAAGAAATAGCAGACAGCTACGAAGCAAAAGGTATTAAGGCATATGTGATTCCGGAAGGTGCTTCTGATGGAGTTGGAAATTTAGGCTATATTCAGGCAGTTAGAGAAATTAAGAAACAGGAAAAAGAATTGGGTGTAGAGTTTGACACCATTGTAAGTGCAGTAGGATCTGGAGGAACTTATAGTGGACTCTATCTCGGAACAAAACTTTTTGCACCGGAAAAAACAGTGTATTCATTTAATGTATGTGATGACGAAGAATATTTTCTTAATGTTTGCAGCCAAATTGCAACGGATACGGTAAAAGCCTTAGGGGCAGAAATTGAAGTTAAAAAAGACGACATGCATATAATTGATGGTTACAAAGGTATCGGATATGCTATTTCAAGAGATGAAGAACTTGAGTTTATAGCGGAGGTAGCGAAAAAGGAAGGAGTCATTCTCGATCCGGTTTATACAGGAAAAGCATTTTATGGATTATGTAACGAAATAAAAAAAGGCAACTTTAGTAAATCTAAGAGGATTTTATTTATCCACACAGGGGGACATTTCGGAGTGTTTCCAAAGCAGGAACAATTTGCAAAGTTGTTGGTAGTGTCAAGTGACTTATGAAAAAACAGAGCTAAAGAAAAAGGCTCAATTGAA
>CAMHLZ010000096.1 GCA_946186125.1 uncultured Lachnospira sp.
AGTACCTAGCCAGTACGTGGACCAACGGAATCACTATTAAATGAATATGTTGATGTGCAGACAGTTATATACATATGGTGTTCATGGCACCGCATAATTAATAACCGCTGTCCATAGTCAACAAAGCGGAGCGAAAGCTTCTTACATACTAAATAAAAAAGAGAACCAAGAGCAGATAAGGTATGTTTATTTGTTCAGAATTTTATTACTATATGGTTCTCCATATGCAAACATTTTGACGTAATGGAATTATTTTATTTCATTGCGGTTTGATGTGGTGCAAATATTTGTATGTGAAGCAGTTGCAAAGATTATAGATATGTAATCAGCTTTGTAAGCTATGGAGAGCGGTTTTTATATCTGGTGTTGTTATGAAAGTAGCATTATTTGATGTTATCAGCCGTATGTATGTAGCTGTCATTTTTATTTTATTAAATATTGAATATTCACGTTGCTGCTCTTTTACATATGAACCATGCCGGCGGTTCTGATATAGGTAAAGGAGATGAAAAAATATTGAGTTATGAGAACCAACAGAGCAGCGACATTAAGGAACAAGAGACAATGCAGGTAGAGCAGACAGATAATAGTGCTTACAAGGTCTACGGAAAGTACAAAGTGAAGTCAACTTATTCCGGTACAGATAGTATTACCGAATTAATGATGGATTATGCAGCGAGAGTTGCGTCACTGAAATATTGATACTGGTAAATGATAGAAAAGAGTTGGCAGTGTTCTGCTAGCCGGAAGGACAATGGTGAAATTATGTGAAATACAGATAACAAAGAAATATATAAAACTGCAATGTATCTTCGACTTTCAAAGGGAGACGGGGATGTTGATGGTATTTATAAAGCGGAAAGTAACAGTATTACAAATCAGAGAATGATTATTTTAGGTTTTCTGGAGAAACATAAGGATTTAAAACTTGTGGATACCTATATTGATGATGGTTACACAGGTACCAATTTTGACAGACCGGAACTGAAGAGGATGATGGCAGATATTGATGCTGGAAAAATTGATGCAATTGTCTGCAAAGATTTGTCGAGGTTTGGCAGGGAGAGAATTGAGACTGGAAACTATATTGCAAAGATTTTTAAGCAGAAGGGTATTCGTTTTATTGCTATCAATGATAATTATGACACGTTAACGGCAGAGGGGAGTGAGATAAATATTGTCATGCCTGTAAAGGCTCTGACAAATGACAATTTCAGCAGGGATATTTCCACAAAGGTGCGTTCAAGTCAGAGTATAAAAAGAGAAAAAGGGGATTATATTGGAGCATTTGCACCCTATGGATATATGAAATCTGAGAAAAATAAAAACAGGCTGGTGCCTGATCCGGGAGTTGCCGGTATTGTACAGGAAATATTTGCAAAGAAGCTGGCGGGTGTAAGTGCAAATTGTATAGCAAAGGAGCTGAATGTAAGGGGAGTGTTATCCCCGGCGGAATATAAGAAACAGCAGGGACAGAATTTTAAGACAAATTTTCAGGGAGCAAAACAGTCCCAGTGGTCCGCTAAGACTGTAATAAGAATATTACAGGATGAAGTCTATATTGGCACAGTGGTTCAGGGAAAGAGATCCAAAGTCAGCTATAAAGTAAAAAAAGAAATTAACAGACCGCAGAGTGAATGGATTCGTGTTGAAAACATGCATGAAGCGATAGTAAGAAAGTGCGATTTTGACGCAGTACAGATTCTTATGTCCAGAGATTCCATAAAGAGCAGTGAAAATTCAGAATCCTACATGTATTCTGCACTGCTGTATTGTGGTAAAAGCATGGTCCGCAGAAAATCATTTTATAGTGGCAGGGAACATATCTGCTATATTTGTTCAGACTACAACCGTTATGGCAACTGCAGCAGGCATACAATTCGGGAAGAAGATTTGAATGAGATTGTTTTAGGGGAACTTAAGAGGATGATTGATAATATGTGTGACTACCAGAAACTGGCTGAAAATCTGGACAAGCTTAATGTTAATTTTGATGAAGCGGTAGCACATGATCGTGAAATTGCACATCTGAAAAATGAACTTGCAAAGTGTAGTACCTTAAAGTCAGCACTGTATCAGGACTTGAAAGAGGGAATTATCAGCCAGATGCAGTTCAATCAATACAGGGAGAATTACACTAACAGGGAAATGTCACTTCAGAGTGCTATTAAAGAACAGGAAAATATTATACGTGGAATTTATGAAAATGGTATTGCGGCAGGGATAAGGCTAGATGAACTGAGAGAAAAACTTACAATAAATTCTTTGGACAGAATGGTGCTGGTAACATTTATTGACAGGATTTTGATTTTTGATGATAACAGGATTGAGATTGTCTTCAAGTATAGAAATGAAATGGAGAAAATGGAGGGAATTATCTGCACTGCAAACCAGAAAGAAGTTGTGAAGGAGGCTGTGTAAATGGCGAGAACTAAGAACAGATTTAATGCTGTAAGTGCTGAACATACAGTAGCTTCAGATGTAATTGTTCCGGAGAAAAAATATCGGGTTGCATTATATGCCAGATTATCTGTGGAGAAAGTAAGCAGACCAGGTAATTCGATAGAGAGTCAGCTTGATATTATGAAAGCATTTATATCGGACCATTCTGAATTTCAGGAATTTTACGAGTACACAGACAATGGATATTCAGGCACCAATTTCGAACGACCGGAATTTAATCGTATGATGGATGATGTTAGAAGTGGAAAAATAAACTGCATTTGTGTCAAGGATTTAAGCAGATTTGGAAGGGATTATCTGGAGACTGGAAATTACATTGAAACCATATTTCCTTTTATGGGTGTCCGCTTCATATCTGTAAATGATCACTTTGATACAGAGCAGGATTACAATGAAAACAAATCACTTGAAATCGCTTTGAAGAATCTTGTAAATGATATGTATGCAAAAGATATCTCTAAGAGGCTTGTGGTTACAAGAAAACATGAGATGGAAAGGGGAAAATTTACTGGAAGTAATGCTCCCTATGGGTACAAGGTAAATGAGTCTGATCCGATGAGACGTTTTGTTGTGGATGAACCGGCGGCTACAGTTGTCAGGAAGATATTTTCCATGGCATTGGAAGGTAAATCGATCAGAAAAATATCTATTTATCTTCAAAATGAAAATCTCAGTATTCCGGCGCAGTATCTTAAAACAGGGCATTTGTATCGGGAAGATGGTGATGAGAAAAAGGTATGGCATATTGGCACACTGTCAAATATCCTGAAGAATCAAGCATACATCGGTAATTTGGTACAGGGAAAAAGAAAAATAAGATTATGTGATAATGAGAAGCGTCATTTTACAGATGAGGATGAGTGGATTATTTGCGAAAATGCCCATGAACCAATAATTAGCAGAGATAATTTTTATAAAGTGCGGGCTCTGTATGAGAAAAAAATAAATGAAAGTTCTTTCAGCTCTGGAAGAGGAAAGAATATTTCAATCAGGGATAATAAATATGCAGGTCTGATATACTGCGGAAACTGTGGAAAGAAACTCGAATATTTATCTGCTATGGTTGATAAAAATTGCAAGGTTAACAGAAAGTATTATTTTCAATGTTGTAATAATTTTGATGCATCAAAAGAAGAGGTTTCTTGTCGTGTGCGTATAACAGAGGACAGATTGGATGATGTTGTATATGGAATTATCAAAAAACAGGTGGAGATGTGTACGGATAAGAAAGAAATTATTTTAGCGGCAGAGAACTCTCTTGAGCTGGCTATGCAAAAATTTAATGAAAAGATCACAGCATTGGAAGGTCAGATTGAAAAAGAAGAATATGCCGTCAGCAGGCAGTATGAAGATTATGTCATGGGAAAAATTAGTTCAAATGAGTTTGCAAAAGTACAAGAGGTATCCAGACAAAAAATTGACAGAATAAATGAGAAAATTTCTGATGTAGAAAATGACAGGATAAAAAGGAAAAAAGAACTGGAAGATAAGGTGGGAATATTAAAGTCCATGTATCGTATAAACGGCAAAAAAGCACTGGATAAAAGTATGCTGCAGACATTAATCAATAAAATAGAAATCATGCCGGATTCGGAGATAAGGATTGCTTTTAATTTCGAGGATCCTTTTATTGATATGGTTGGTGATTTAGGTGAGCCGGACTGCGATAGAGGAGGTACGTTGGCAAAGATGGATACAGTGGAGCTGGGATTGGAGGTTTAGAAAATGGGAAAGCTGGTATCATACCTTCGATTGTCGAAGGAAGATGAATTTGTAAAAGATGAGAGTAACAGTATCAGTAATCATAGAGAACTGATTAGAAAATATATACGTAAATTCCCTGAACTTATGAAAATGGAACAGATAGAGTTAAAGGATGATGGCTATTCAGGTAAGAATATGGGACGCCCAGCTATGCAGGAGTTGCTTTCCATGATTAAAAAGGGAAAAGTATCCTGCATTATCGTAAAAGATATAAGCAGATTCTCAAGAGATTATATTGAAACCGGAAAATACATGGAGCAGATATTTCCGTTTCTGGGAATAAGATTTATATC
>CAMHLZ010000097.1 GCA_946186125.1 uncultured Lachnospira sp.
TTTTATTTTTGCTTTCAACATATCAGTTTCATATATCGGAGAATAGTTACTTCCTATTTCACTCACATAAAAGGTAACATATCCGTTCTTAATCTTTTTTATGATAATATTATATGCCCCATATCTTTCCGTTGGATTTTTTTGACCTCCTTTCATATAATACACACCCACATAATTCTTTGCTTTAACAGTCTTTGCTTCAACATTCATTCTGAAAACATCCATATTTCCAAAACACAAGATTGCCAACAAAATAATACAACATATCAATTTTATAAATTCTGCTTCCTTAAATTTTGATTTCATTTTTCATTTCCTCCTACCAAATATTCTTTATTCTCTCCCGGTTACAGTATTATAAAGTTTCTATAGCCGGGAGAACCATTCATTTTAAACAACCTTTATCTTCAACGTTACCTTTTCTGAAACCGTTTTATATCTGTCATTTCCTTTTAATGTAACCTTGATTCGTAATTTATAAGTTCCTTTCTTGGTTCCTTTTCTAACCGTGACAACTCCTGTATCTTTGTTTATCTTGAATCTGCTTGACAATCCGGTTGATAAGTTTTTATACGTTATAACATCTTCATCCTCATCATATTCATCACAGTCAATCATTATTGGAGCATACAGCTTTATGTTTTTCTTCTTTAAAGCGGTATAATCAACATATTCCGTATCTGTATATGCATCGAAATCTCTCGTATCCTTTGTAATCCTAAACTTTTTAATTGTAGACCCTTTAAAGTTTCCTGTTCCCTTTATAACAACAGTTGCAGTACCTACATTCACGTTGTTGTAATACGTTACATCCACAGATATTTCATCACCTTCATAGTAAACTGATATATCCTGTTCAATAGGCTCTCCTGTGTATATTTTATCTTCGATGCCATATATCTCACATTCAGATAATGAAATCTTTTTCGGTTTCTCTGTTGTTTCTTCTGTGTCCAGCTCTGGTGCCTTTGTAGTTGTCTCTGGTGCGTTCGTTGTCGTTTCTTTTACTGTCGTTGTCTCTGGCGCCTTTGTTGTTGTTTCTTTCACTGTTGTTGTCTCTGGTGCGTTCGTTGTTGTTTCTTTCACTGTTGTTGTCTCTGGCACTTTTGTTGTTTCTTTTACTGTTGTTTCAGTTGTTTTTGTTGTCGTTTCTTTTGGCAAAATTTCAAACTTAACAATATTTGAATTTAATTCATTATAATTATTGGTTCCATATACTTTTGCCTCTACCCAGTATGTTCCCGGCTCAGTTGGAACAGTTGAAGAAAATGTTAATGTATCGTATAACGAATATAAATATTTAACTGTACCAAATTCTGCATTTGCATATGGCTGAGGAGCATTTCCATACGTAACATTCTTGCATGTAAGGGTTTGTTTCCATGAGTTTTCAGCTTTTAATATACTTAATGTCGTCGTCATTGATGTTATCTCTTTACCATTCGAGTCATCAATAAAACTTGCCTTTACTTCATACTTTCCGACATTAACTTTTCCATTGTTTTCATATTTAACAGAAACTCCGGTTGGAAGATTTCCATTAATTGCTACAGTTTTTGTTTTCCCATCATATGTGTATTCAACAGGTGAAAATGTGATATTCTTGTTTATATATTCTTCATTTTCATTCTTCTCTATGGCATATGTAAACATTTCTTTACCAGTGTATTCATTAATTCCGGTAACCGTGTATGTTGCTATTAAATTTTCAATGCTTACATCTACTGTATAATCTTTATCCATAGTTAATTTTTTATTGTCCACAACTACCGATATAGATTTCTTGATTGTATCAATATCTGTCGTATTGCCTTTGTCTTTTTCTCTTGTTACCATGCTAGTCTTAATAACTCGTTTTAATAAGAATTTTTGTGCTGATGAATCATTTCGCTCATGTGCCTGTATATTTGTTCCATCTGCCATCTTAGCACCGGCAATATCTACTGCCATTCCGTTTGCCCTGCTGATAATAGTGTATGTTCCATCAGCATTTTTCTCTATTGCCCATTGCTGGTTTACACCACTATGCTCTTCGTATAACAAAATATTTGTGCCATTTACATACGTTCCGCCCCATACGTCTATTGACTTCTTTGTATATGTGTTGATTATTTTATAAAATCCATCTCCTGCATATTTGATTTCAAATATCTGCTTTTTATCATTAGTATTAGAATACAGTTGTATATTTGTGTCATTTGCACTGTTTGCTCCGGCTACATCTATTCCTTTTGTCTGGTCTGCTGCAGCTACGATTCTGTACTCGCCTTCAGGAATATTTTTTCCTGTTGTAGATTTATATGTGTAATCCTTATCCAGTGCAATGCAACTGGCATTACCCGCATAATCATATACGTATGCATGATTTATATAATAATAATTTGATTTTTCGGCATGCTCTGAACGATTTACATCAACAAACCATGTTCCATATCCATTATAATTCGCCCTTCTCCATATCAGGTCTTTCTGTTCAGGATCTGTCCATGTTGCAATCATAACTCTTTCAACGGCACAATTGTCTTCTGCCTCTACACATACTCGGAACGAATCTCTCTTAACTTCTGAAATATATCCACCCTTTATATGTGGTTTTTCAGTATCAGGTGGAATATTTACAGTTACGTGACGCATCAGAACATTGCCTCCTCCGCCTACGTTAATAGCATATACCTTTACTTCCTGATTTCCCGACAATGAGGTGAAAATTGTATCGCTAAATCTGTGATTAGTTCCACATCCATATACATTGTTAACATCTGAACCTTCTTTATCTGCGGTTATTACATGCCCTTCGTCTCCTATGTATACGTGTATTTGAAGTGACGCGTTTATATCATCTTTATCAAATGCCCAACCATGTAAACTTATTCCACCTACTACAGCACCTATGTTATCAAGACATTGTATAGGATCGTTACCTGTATCTACCTTTTTTAAGTATTCCATTGAACAGTAACCGCTTAATCCGTTCCATTCTACATGTGCCCACGAACCATTTGCCTTTGTTACAGTTACTACTGTACCCTTAGGTATTGTTGTTATAGCTGAATATCCCGTTCCGTGTCCGCTTCTGAGTGTTAATGGAGCCTGAGTTGTGTTTATTATGTATTGTCCGGCATAGGATGTGCTGCAACCGCAGTCACCGCCTGTGTATCTCAAAACGCCATCCCAATTACTGTTATTAGAATATCCTACAACACTTATTTGGTCAGCGGCTGCATACTTGGATGAGTGTGCACCAACCATTTTACTATTTCCTAAATAAAGTTCTGTATGATTGACTTCATTAAGCAAAATATCTCCTCTTACTAAATTACCTACACCACCTATTTGACTCCAAGGAATCCATGTAAAACCATGTTGAGTAAATTGACTTCTCATATTCCCTGTATACGAAGCCGATCCAGTATCTACTCCCGCATTTTTAAATGCAGATATTACAAATGATGAGCAATCATATGATGGTCCCCATCTAACTTTCTGACTATATAAATGTGAATTATCATTAGCAATTCTCTCTGCCCAAGAAATTGCACTTTCAACTACTGTTGTGTCAGCGCTTGTCAGTATTGGAACAGCAATCATAAAACTTGCAATTAATGAAAGAGACAACATTAGACATAAAACTTTTTTCAGATTTTTAATCATAATAATTCCACCTTTCCAAATTTTAAACAGTTAAATCATTAAAAACAAAACATCTTAAAGCCTTCATAAAAAAAAGCGCCACCCCCGTGACGCTTATACTATCTATAATCTCAAAAATTGCAACTGGCTACCATCATAAAGGCCCTATAGCTTTGCGTCACACACTTTCGTGTATTTTGCCCATATATTAACTTTTCAATCTTTATCTGTGTATATTAAGCTTATACAATGCACTATAATAGTAACCACTCTTAATGCATACGCATATCTTATCACCCTTTGATACCTTTACTCTATCTACCGTTTGCCATCCATTTCCTCCATAACACGAAGCATCTAAAATATAGTCATCAGATGTTATCTTAAATCCCTCAATGTAAACAGATCTTTGACTATCAACACAAACAGCTGATATAGTATAATTTCCTGACTGTGGTGCAACAAATGTCCACCAGTCTTCGTCACCCTCCTGTGCCACACCATTG
>CAMHLZ010000098.1 GCA_946186125.1 uncultured Lachnospira sp.
TGTTGTCAGCAGCCCGTTTCACGGTCTGCGTGTAGTTCCTTGTAAACTGACCTAATAAACTCTCGAAAACTCTTGCATTATATAGTATAATTTGATGCTATTCTCTCATATGTACTAATAGCTGCCTTTTGCATCATCTCACTCACCATAGCATTTCTTTTTTTTATTTGGTTGTTCCATAATCTTCGTTCAATGCTTTCTTTCTCTTTCAGCTTCTCTGCTCTGCGTTTTTCATCAATTATTTCTTTTGATTTATTATCCCTGTTTGAACGTCTTACCCAAAATGATTTAGAACTACTATTCTCCCATATTCTGCTTCCGCTACCATTCTGAAAAGAATTTCCCCAACTCATACCATAACACTCTTCTTTTGTAGCTCCAAAATGCATCACGCAATACCTATTCTTTCTAATCGCACGAGCCCACGATGGATAGGGAGTGGCAAATGTCGTCTTCAGCTCATTTAATACCCACTTTTCATATTCAGGATCATTTTGCATTGCCTTAAATCCGTCATCTGAAATGTCCACAGAATATGAATCATTTAATGCATCTGAGCAGAACTGAAATGATGATATCTTTTCACTAATATATTTCTTGTACTCATCCAGTGTCATATCTTTCTTAGATATCACCTCAGTATGATTCACCTTTTGCAATCCTTCAGTATAATTGGCTTCGACCTTACTATCTATCACAGACACAAACCCCGTCTTACTTGACACATTGCTATCTTGAACACTGGAATCAGTTTTTTTTATATCTGAGCCCCTATTTACTGCTTGAATATAGTTATTATAATAGCCCATCATTCCTCCAACATTAATCATATTGTTCATATCAATACCTCCTCGTATAATATATGGATTTATAAATTCTAAAAAGAAAATCTTCCTTGACATAGTTCAATCGTTCCATCTTTTTCAACTACTATTTCGGACTTTTATCAAAAAAACAAAACACTAAATTATATTCTTTGCAGAATTCGGCTATTTTTTGCAGAATTCGGCCATAATACAAAAAAGCATAGAGCCAAAGCCCCACGCCCTATAATCAAATATTACATTGCAAAGCTAATACCTCACGTTGCACCTTTCGCTGTTTTTCGGGTTGGGGGACTGTACCTCTCTCTGCCACGATAGCTTTCTTCTCAGCTAACCTTGCTCTAAGAGACGGTCTTCCCCTATATCTACGCTTCCGTTCTTCTTCCTCAATCCGCTCATGTTCGACATTTCGGATTTCCTTGCGCTCTTCAGCCTTGGGAACGGTGTTGCTCAGATAGTTGTCAATCTGGTTAAGGTTCTCCTCTTCCAGCTCCTCAACCTTGGCAAGCGGCTTATATTCTGCAAGCTTTATCAGTAGTTCTGCAGCCTTACGAACATCCTCAATATTATCACTCTGCGATAGCACATCCCCTAAATACTTCTTATAATCCATGGAATTGCCACTACGGATATCAGCAGCGATATTCTGTACCTGCACCTCCCAGTTATCTACCGTATCTTTGTACTCATAAGGATCAAAATCACTGGAGAATCTGTCTATCTCCGCCGCAAGTTTAGCCGCTTCGTCCACATATACAGGCTTAATGGCATCCAAATCCACAGTCTGATCTGAAAGCTGTCTGCCATATTCCCCATGCCCAGGCAGATTACCAACAACCTCTGCATCAGGAAATGCCTCAATAAGTTGTGTCAGTTTCGATACTGCCTCTGCATTATTTCTGATATCAGGAAGGTATCCAAGGTCATTGAGGCCAATCCTGTTTCCATATAAGAAATCCCACTGGACATCATCCATTTCCTCTGCCCCAACGGTATGCACATTGATTCCAACTGCCGGAATCATGTTCATATGCTCTGGCGGTATAGCATCATATATTGCCTTTGCTTCTTCAATAGTTGCTATGTTTTCATGGTACTTACCCATGCTGTGAAACTCACCGCATTCTGCCACCGTATAAGTTACAATCGTTTCAGCCTTCTGTGGAAAATCTAATGCCTTACTTTGTTCCTCTTCCACTGCCATCTGCGCCTGCTTCTCCGCAAGATAAGCCTCTACGCCTGTCAAATACTCTGAAAGGCTTCCCGACTGCTCCTGCGATATGGGGTTTATGTCAAGAGCTACGCCTCCCATGACAATTCCATCCTCATGGAGCAGATTAAACAAGGTATCCTCCCTCTCCGAGCCGCTGAAATACAGAACAACATCAAGATCGGAGCCTTCCATTTCCATCCCACGGCAACGGCTTCCCGATACCACTACATCCTCTATTGTCACATCAAGGTTGTATTCTGTTATCAGCTCCTGCACATGATTTTTCACAAAGGATTCAATTGTATCCGGGTCCATCGTCCCAAGTTCATGGAACATCTCTTTTGTCTTATCCTTAAATGCGCTTATGACTGCCGCATCATTAAGGCTGCTATTCATGTTTTCATTATCCATTACTGTCCGCCTTTCTATGGGACTTCGAAGATTTCTCCCCGAAGCCCCATGTAATTTAAGATATAACTGTCTCTTTTTTCTTCTGAATATCAGGACTATTCCTGTCCATAGCTGCCACGATATCTTTTTTCTCATTAAGTCTTGCAATGAGAGACCGCTTTTCTTCTTTTTCTGCAGGTTTTGAATCAGTTTTATCCTCGCCATCAACATTCAAATGATTATATTCCTCTGGAATATCCCCATCAGAAACAGCCTCTGCCTCATCTGCATTTACATCTGGTTCTGAAAGTTCTTCTTTTTTCTCAGTTTCAGGCTCCTGCTTCGGTGCATCTTCATCAAGATCAACTGCATCCTCGCCTTTTTCATCCATATCCAACAGGCTGTTCAGTTCAGCAAGCCTTGCGAGCTTATCTGAAAGTTCCTGTTCCTGCGGGAAAGGCTTTTCAACCTCGATTTTTGCCGTTTCAAGCTGCTGCTCCACGTTTGCGAGCTTTGCTATCGCATCCTCAAGCTGCTTTGTCATGCCCTCCATGACATTGCCGATACGGGTGATGTTACCGAACGGATCGGAACCAATTTCTACAGCATGACTTAAGTTCCCCTTCATATTCAGAGTGAACTTCCTGCTGAAAGAATCAAAGGTAACGTTCATCTTCATACCAAGATACTCACCGATTGGCACAGGCACATTTGCCTGCTTCATCTCCTTGCAGATGCCGATAATCGCCGTACCGGCTTCCTTCCTGTCATCATAGGTCTTACCGGCTACCGTCATGGTAAAGATATCCTTATCGGCAGGCTTGTTGGCATTGTAAGTGGCAATATCTGCCTTCATTCCGGCGATACGCTCCTTTAGTGCCGATATCTGCTGAGGATAGTTCTTTGCGATATTATCCTCCAGTCGGTATTTCTGACTGGTATGGTTCGCTTTCATAAGCTTCAGCTTCGATACCTGTATGTCGAGGTCCATCTTTTCCTTAATGTACGGATTGCCCGTAGCAAGTGCCTTGACCTCCGCATAGGTGAGTGCTGCCTCGTCGATATCCTCACAGCTTCGGACCGGAGATTTGCTGGTCATGATCTGCCCGATGAACTTCTGCTTATTCTCGATAAGCTGCCAGGAGTACGCATCAAACGTACCCTCAGTAACATAGCGGAAAATCTTTACCTTTGGGTTTGTATTGCCCTGTCTGAGGATTCGCCCTTCCTGCTGCTCAATGTCAGAGGGTCTCCATGGCACATCAAGATGGTGCAAAGCAATTAGCCTGTCCTGCACATTCGTACCGGCTCCCATTTTCTGCGTTGATCCCAATAAAAAACGGACCTGTCCGCTTCTTACTTTGCCAAACAGCTCCGCTTTCCTCGTTTCGGTATTCGCATCATGGATAAAGGCTATCTCTTCCGGTGGTACTCCTTTTGCTATCAGCTTGTCCCTGATATCCTCATATACATTGAAGGTTCCGTCTCCTTTAGGTGTACTCAAATCGCAAAAAATGAGCTGGGCCGACCGCTTATCTTTTGTCTCCTCCCAAATCTCAAATGCTTTCTCCACGCATACACTGGACTTACTGTTAGGATCATCCGGCAACATATCATTCATGAGTCTCTGATCCAGTGCCAGCTTACGCCCGTCGTTTGTGATCTTAAGCATATTATCGAC
>CAMHLZ010000099.1 GCA_946186125.1 uncultured Lachnospira sp.
GCATTAAAGAAACAGGGGTAAAGCGAATTCGTCTTCATGATCTGCGTCACAGCCATGTTTCACTATCACAGGGTTATTTCTAGGAAAGTCTAGTTGACTGTCTCAGATAACCCTTTTTCTTTTGCCTCTCGTTCTGCCTTTTCACGTTCATATTTTCGTCTCATATAAGTACGATTCCATGCACGTTTACGGCGTTTACGTTCTTCTTCTTTTATCTGTTCGGGAGTAAGTTCTGGCATCGGGACATCCAGTTTTCCCACATACTTGAGATAAATATCTATCTGCTGGATTCTGTCCCCGGTAGATTTGTCTGCTTCGTGTACTACGATTTTATCAACAAATTCATGGATCATAGGAGTGGTAAGCTCTGTGAAATCTGTAAACTTGCGTACCAGTTCAATAAACTTATCTATATTATCAGCATTTTCCTGATATTCATTCAGGGAATTTTCCAAAACTTCCACTGATAATTCCAATTCATTTTGTTCCGTTTCGTAGTCAGCCAAAAGCATTTCAAACCGCTTGTCGCTTAACTTCCCATTTACATTGTCCTCATAGATTTTCTTGATGAGGGTGTTTAGTTCTTTGATACGTTTCTGCTCTCTGGAAAGCTGTTTTTTCAGTGTCTTTGCTTCGCTTTCCTGTTGGAGTTCTGTGGCACTGCGAACCTTTTCAATAAATTCCACTTCATGCTCTTTTACATAACTGCTGGTAGCCTTAATGGTTTCCAAAAGCAAATCACGGACAACATCCGTGCGGACATGGTGTTGTGTACACTTATTCTCAAACTTGCTTTTCGCTTTGCTGTAAGTGGAGCAGGTGTAATTGTCCTGTGCATTGGTATACTTTCCGGTAGGATTTCCATCTTTATCTTTCTTTTCGTAACCACCGGTACGGTGATTGAACATCTTGGCACCACAATCCGCACAATACATCAGTCCGGTTAAAGGATTGATGTCACCCTTTTTGTTGGGGCGGTGCTTCGTTTCACGAATTTTCTGAACAGTAAGCCATGTTTCTTCGTCCACAATCGCTTCCTGAGTATTCTCAAAGATAACCCAGTCCTCCGGTGAATTATGCACAGAATGTTTATCCTTGTAGGATTCCTTTTTGGTACGGAAATTTACTGTATGCCCCATATATTCAGGTTTTCTTACAAGGTCTGAAATCGTAGAAGCAGTCCAAGTGTATGGTCTGTTCATGTCACAGCTTCCCCGACAGGTTCCAAGTCCCTGCTTTGCAAGATAATAGGAAGGTCTTTCGACTTTTTCATCTTTCAGAATCCTTGCTACCTGCATCGGTCCGTTCCCCTCAATGATAAGCTGATAAATACGTCTTACCACAGCGGCAGCTTCTTCATCAATAATCCAAAGGTCTGGGTCATCAGGGTCCTTCTTGTACCCGTAGATTGCGTTGCTTGTCAGATGCTTTCCATCCATCCCCTTGTTATGAAGTACGGACTTGATTTTCCGGCTGGTATCTCTTACATACCACTCATTCATAATGTTAAGAAACGGGGCAAATTCGTTACTGCCATCGTTTAAAGCACTGTCCACATTGTTGGAAATGGCAATAAATCGCACATTTTTCTTTCGAAACAGCACTTCCGTATAAAAGCCTACTTCAAGGTAATTACGTCCGATACGGCTCATATCCTTTACGATAACGCATCCTACAGTGCCATCTTCAATATCCGCAAGCATACGCTTCCAGTCCGGTCTGTCAAAATTGGTTCCCGACCATCCGTCATCCGTATAATGACGGAGATTGGTAAATCCCTGCTCGGTTGCAAATCTCGCCAGCATCTTTTTCTGGTTTACGATACTGTTGCTGTCACCGCTTTGCTCATCATCACGGGATAATCTCTCGTAGAGTGCAGTGATTTTGTTAAGTTCCGGTTGTTTTGTTTTCATAAGATTCTCCTTTCAAAACAAACAACCAGCTTATCTGTGGTTTTATTCTACCACGAATAAGCTGGTTTGTGTAAAAATAATTATTGTCTCACTAATAGGAGAAATCCGAAAGAAAATCGGAACTGTTCTTGTAAATTCCTAATTTCTCGAATCAGAGAAATCAGGGACTACATGCAGATGACTCTTGATAAACAACATCAGTTTTATAGGCTATGTTACTCTATTTTTTCAAGCCAAACAAAATACTGATTATCGTATTCTTATCTATTATATAACAAGCACTACACGTCACAATTGTTGATATCGCAAGAGATAAAACAAAATTGTATATACATCCTACACCTGTCAAAGAAATAAAATACTGACACAAAACAACTATCGGAAAATGAACTATATAGAACACATATGATAATTTTGAACAGTAGCTGCTAATCGTATTTGAGTAATCTAGATACGTTTTTCCAAAACAAATCAATGCTGGAATTCCTGTCGCAAATGATATGTAATTACAAATGTTGTTTAGTAATTCGTAATCTCCAATATACACAAACAAAATAGCATTCATTGTCGAAGATATAACAAATCCAGCTATAAATAACCACTGTATGCTCACAAGTTTTTCTATAAAGTCTTGTTTGCTAAACAAATAATATCCAAGCAAATATACACATAAATATGTGGGAATTCTCTTTCCTAAAAACGATATATCAAACGAAGCAATTGCAAGTATAATATTCATACAGTTTATGACAAGTTTAACATTTCTATTATTCTTGCTTAAGTAATCAATAACCCTAATCACTCCACAACTAATGCAAGAGATAATAATTAATACTGCTATAAACCAAAAGTGTCCAAGTGTAAATCCACCATCATACCCTGTTAAATCTGTAATCCTAGTAAAATATACCGAATAATGTTCAAAATAATTTCCATCGTATCCATTATGTGATTTGTCAGCGATAAAACTTAATATTGGATTGATAACTGTAATTCCAAATAATAATGGTATCCCTAATCTTTTAAATCTTTCTTTTGTAAAATCTGAACAACCTCTTTTCTTTATTGAAAATGATGCAGATATTCCGGCAAGTAAAAACATTAAAGGCATGAACCATGGCGATATAAACACTACTATTGAAGCAATAGGATTAACGCTTTGGAAAAATATATAATTCGCTTCTCCCCAAGAATTGTAAGATATGGCTAAATGATATATTATCAACAGGGATACAGTAACAGTTCTTAAATTGTCTATATAATTAACTCGTGATTTCATAAATTTATCTTTCTCCTTGCTTAGGGAAATTGGAATTTTTAATCCTTTGTCAATCCCTTGACCATCTTATCAAAATCAGATTCGATTGGCTGTGTCTTATTGAAGATGTCATATTCCTGATATGCTTTGTCCACCGCATGTTTATGGGAAATACGCCCATTATCCTTCAAAATATCATATCTTCGGAAATCAAGAAACTCATTAACACTTTTGGAGAATTCCTCCATTGTGAAAATATTCTCCCGTTCAATCAAATCCTCTATATAGTCAAAGTATCCTGTTACCGCACGTTCCAGTTGCCGGATTTGTTTTTCATCCAAGTAGTTTTTGGCAATCGGAGTATCAGACTTGAGAATACGACCATCGGGAGCGTTTTTCCATGTGGTCAACCCCATATTTTCTTTTGTGTGATCCGCCTGCTGATAAACGATTTCAGCCGCAGTTTTGCCGGTGATGGCATAATGGAATTTGTTCTGTATGGTAGCATAGAAACGATATGTAATATCGGAATTTTTATCATAATCAATGCTGCACTCTGCAAAGATATCGGTTATCTGTTGCCATATTCTGCGTTCGCTGGCACGGATGGAACGTACTCTTTCCAGCAACTCACGGAAATAGTCTTTGCCGAAAGCTGTCTTTCCCTGTTTCATGCGTTCATCATCCATTGCAAAACCTTTTATCATATATTCCTTTAGAATATTGGTTGCCCAGATACGAAACTTGGTTGCTTGAATGGAATTCACTCTGTATCCTACGGAAATGATGGCATCCAGATTGTAATAATTAGTAGGTGAATATTGCATATTATCCGCAGTTTTTCCATGTGGGTTGGGTGTTGCAATTTTTGCAACAACCAAAGACTCATCTAA
>CAMHLZ010000100.1 GCA_946186125.1 uncultured Lachnospira sp.
CAGAAATGATTACGAACGCATACACGTTGAAGTAGGAACGAAACATAAAAGTTTACAACTTTTTATAAGTTTTCAGTAACGGAAAAGTTTACCCTTGATGTATGATGAGGTATTTAAGAAAATATTTGATTTTAACCTGCATCCGGAACGACTGACCAGCCTGCTTACGTCAATATTGCGATTTGATGTAGAGATAAAATGCATAGAAAACTGCAAGGTTGTCACATCTCTTCAAGGCGCGAGTATAATATTTGACATATTGGTCAGGCTTACAGATAACAGGTTAGTCAATCTTGAAGTACAAAAAAAGCCTCATTATTTTAGCGGTCCCAGAATGTCAGTTTATACGGCTACACTTGTTATGAAGCAGTTTAATTCGTTAAAAGGCACTAATGATTATAATGATTTGAAAAAAGTATACACAATTATAATTTTTGAAAAGACGCCTAAAGAATTTAAAGAAAATAATCCGGAACACAAATTTTTAATACATGGCAATATGAAATTTGATGTGGACATAGAGCTTGGTATGTTAGAGGAGATATACATAATAGCACTTGACATTTTTGCGGAACACGAATACTCTATAAACATAGATGATATTAAAGGGAAGAATCCTGAAGAAATTACGGATGAAGAATTTATAAGATGCTGTGATTATGAATTGTCAATATGGCTGAAGTTACTTACGTCCAGAAGTGATGAAGAAGTAACAATGCTTGCCGAAAAATATGAATGGATAGAGGAGATATATTTGGAACTTATGAAATTCATGGAAGATCCGGATGATTTTATGAACATGGTTTACAATGTTATGGCAGAAGCTGACAGAGTGTCGCTTGAGTCAGAAAACGATATGCTACGGAAACAGATAGAAGAAGAAAAACTTGTATTTGCTGATGCAATAGCAGAGAAAGACAGTGCAATAGCAGAGAAGGACAACGTTATAAATGTTCAGGATGAGACTATCAGAAAGTTGCTTGAATATTTAGAAAATGCAAATTTACCAATACCTGAAGGGATAGCAGATATGAAACACGGCAGATAGAAAAAGATTAGGGCTGCCTCTATGGTGCCTTTAAAGTAGACGGATGAAATATCAAATCTATTTAAAACGACTATACTAGTATAGTCGTTTTTAAATACACCCACTTTATATTTGCCTATGATTCCATCTGCGGCGTTATCGTCAATCGACGTAGCCACCGCTACGCCTCATTCCTCTGCCTTGCAGAATGAAATCATATCCTAAATATAAAGTAGGGTTAATTTAAAACGGCTATACTAGACATTATCACATATGATCATAATTCGTTACTATTCACAGCTCATCTCCCGACATTCGGATTTCCCGCTGCTTTGCAGCTCTCTCGGTGCTACGCACCTGAAATCCTCATTACGGGAGAGGTTCCTGCTTCACAGCAGGAAGATTACAGAAAATAAACAGCTTCTTACGTGCAAGCACGACGAATCTACTTATTTTCTGTAATCAGCTGTGAATAGTAACCATAATTCTCAGAAAAAAATAATTTTATGCTTGACAAAGTAAATATAGGATGATAGAATATGTTTTGTTGATAAGTACTGCGGGTGTAGTTCAATGGTAGAACACTAGCCTTCCAAGCTAGATACGTGGGTTCGATTCCCATCACCCGCTTGTATGCGCGAGTGGCTCAGTTGGTGGAGCACAACCTTGCCAAGGTTGGGGTCGCGGGTTCGAGTCCCGTCTCGCGCTTTTATTATGTCTAGAAATTATTAAAAAGATGTTGTAAGGTTCCTAATCTGCGAGATTAGGACTTTTTTTGTGAAAGCGACAAGCATTACTTCGAGCTGGTGAGGGAGTGGCTTGTGGAGTCAGATGATAAAACACTTGTATAAATAAGATCAGATATGAGAGAGTTAAAACAAGTCTTTCATATCTGATTTTTTCATAAGTATTAGCACTAAATCATACTAATATCACATGAATAATAATTATGAGTTTTTTGCGTCATTGTTTTGCAACGTTGGATTCTGGTAAGGAAATGAGATAATTAAAAGAATAGTTGAGATTGTCGAATCAATAAAATAGGTTGTAAGGATATGTGAAATGGGATATAATTCTATTTGTTAAATCGGAAGTTAATATACTATAATCCTAAATTCCTTGATTTTTACAGCATTTCTGCTTTTCCCCTTACTTCTTGATTACCCTCTTTCCCTTGTTTTTTCCCTTATCAGAAATCTACAAGGGAAAGAATGAATTATTAACCTGTCATTTCATCAAGAAGCCTTACTGATGCTTTCTTTGATTCTCTGGTTGCATGAGCGTAAATGTTCATTGTGGTACTTACATCTGAATGCCCGAGAAGCTCCTGCACATCTTTTGGCATAGCGCCGTTTGAAAGAAGATTAGTAGTGTAAGTGTGCCTGAGTACATGAAAATGAAAACCTTCAAACCCCGGAAGCTTCTTTGCGATGATCTTGCAAACTGTACCGATGCTGCTCGGACGCATTAGAGTACCGTCTTCACGCCTGCACACGAAGTCGATTTCTTTGTAATCTTCCGGTACATGGGCTGTGCCATCCAAGGGATAATACTCGTAATAGATACGATTCTTTTCACGAACTTCCCTGTAATAGCATCTGTTGTAAAGCTCTCCGTATCTGAGTGCGTTCTTCTTGTGCTGCTTTCGGAATTATCATAGAGAATGTAAGAAAAACAGGGGATATTACTGATTTCAAACACCTTAATTATTTGCGATTTATTTGGATGTTTGCCTTGCAAAATGACATAAAATCTGATAAAATCATATAATAAGAAACGAGAAATAATTCGATACATATTGTATGTTTCAAAGCAATATGGAAAGTATATAAATGATGTAAATCAGAGCGAGGGGGTGTGAGCATGGCTACTTCAAGTTTTGTAGAAAAGATAAGAGTTAATAATCCAAAAGTCATGATGGACTATGTGGCAGCGTTAGAGGCTGCTGAAAAGGCTCCGGTTACACCAATATCTAAGCCGATTGCCAGAGAGGTTAATGATTCGGAGGAATTGAGCAGACTTATGACTATGGGTATAGAGAAATGGGGCAAGAAATGAGAGTGATTATATCCAATATTCGGGATATGTTAGCGGATAATCAGGAAGATATGATTAGAGCATATATTGAAACGTATTCCTGCGAAGCAGAAAAGGAAGATGGTACGAAGAAACCTCTTAATCCTGACATTGAGAGGTTTCTTAGTTCTAATGCAATACAATTTGCCCGAATGAAAACCGCTATGACTTATCTTGTGATTGACGAAGAAGACGGTGCATTGCTTGGATATTTTTCGTTGGCACATAAACCTCTTGAAATACCTGCTGGAGGTATTCCAAGAAAGATCAAAGAAAAGATAAAGAGATTTTCTGCGTTAGATGAAGAAAATGATTGCTATTCTGTATCTGCTTTTTTGATAGGACAATTTGGCAAGAATTATGCGGTTGATAACGGCAGAAGAATTTCGGGAGCAGAGCTGATGAAAATTGCTTTAGAGAAATTAAGAAGTGCTCAGAATATAGTAGGTGGAACGATTGCATATCTTGATTGTGAGGCTGATGCGGAACTGATCCAGTTCTATGAAAGTCAGAAGTTTACTCTTTTTGGTGAACGAATAAGTGACAATGATGGTAAGAGATATTTGCAGTATTTGAATTTTGTATGAGTTTTTTGTGTATCAATAGAAAGAACAATGGTATGGTTAAAGATACTACTTATGGATCATACAACATATGTAGTATTGGTTCAAAAGAAATAGAAAAGAAATAGTTATGAAATTTGCGAAAGGGGGCTTGACAGCCATGCAGGGTATGAACTATGATTTAGCAACGCAACGCAACGCAACGCAACGCAACGCAACGCAACGCAACGCAACGCAAC
>CAMHLZ010000101.1 GCA_946186125.1 uncultured Lachnospira sp.
CTACTATGTATGGTATAAGGTTGTTGGTGATGAGTATCACCTTGATGTTGATGCTAATGTGGTGATTGTGAGCATAGACAAAGCACCTTGGATTAACAAAATGGTATTTGACTCTGCACCTGCAGGACAAGAAGGAAGTGTTAATCTGAGCGATTACATTGCCCCTGGTGGTCATATGGGAATTGCAAAATTAGAAAGTGGCTCACAGAGTGGTTCTTATCCTTCGGTGGACGGTACAACATTAAAGTTTAAGTTTGACGATCTGGTACAGGGAAATGAAACCATTGCTGATATTACAATTCCTGTGACAGGATCGGCCAATTATACAGATTATTATATTACTGCAACAGTTTCAGCACCGGCTAAAAAGCATCAGACGCTGACATTTGATTCTGATAAGGTGTCAAAGAAATATGGAGATGAGAAATTTGCAGTCGTTCCGACTCAGGGAGCTATAGAAGGATATGGAGATCCTTACGGCACAGTCTCTTACACTAGTGATAATGTTGATGTAGCTGAGGTTAGTGAATCTGGAGAAGTAACCATTAAAAAGATAGGATATGCGGTTATTACTGCAAAGGCGGAGAGAACAGCGTACGAATCGGAAGCAAGACCAGGTTATCTTCCTGCAACTGCAAGTTATATTCTGACGGTAATCAAGGGAGACCCGGTAGTTACAGCACCTGGTACCAAGATTCTGAATTATAACGGTCAGGCACAAGAGCTTGTGACGGCTGGAGCAGCCAAGGGCGGAACAATGCAGTATGCACTCGGCACGGATGCAACGACGGAACCTGCAGCTGAACTTTATACCACATCCATCCCTACAGCTGCTGATGCCGGAACCTATTATGTATGGTATAAAGTTGTAGGTGATGAAAATTATAACGATAGCAAAGCTGACTGTGTTGTTGCAAAGATAGGAGCTGTCATTTCGAAGACAGTAACCTTCAAGGTGGTAAATGGAGCATGGAATGATGAAACAACAGAAGAAAAGACGGTAACTCTTATCGGATATGAAGGAGATGCGCTGAAGCTGGCGGCAAATCAGATACCTGCAGTAGGAAACAAGCCGAATGATACATACAAGGCTGGAAGCTGGGATGTGACACCGGATACGGAGACAGCAATTACTGCAGATATAACATATACTTATACATATGTAGAAAAGAATCCAATCAGTGTAAATGTAACCTTCAAGGTAGTGAACGGCTCTTGGAATGAGGGTGAAGGCGACGAAGCAACGAAGGATAAGACTGTTACTCTGACGGGATATGAAGGAGATACGCTGAAGCTGGCGGCAAATCAGATACCTGCAGTAGGAAACAAGCCGAATGATACATACAAGGCTGGAAGCTGGGATGTGGCTCCAAGCACAGATGCCGGAATCACTAAGGATATGACCTACACCTATACCTATGTGGCAAAAGAAACAGCAGTTGTAACAAAAGCGCCTGAAGCAAAAATACTGACTTACAACGGACAGTCACAGGAACTTGTGAACGCAGGAGAAGTAACAGGCGGTACGATGCTGTACGCATTTGGAACGGATGCAACAACGGAACCTGCAGCTGAATTTTATAAAACATCAATTCCTGCTGGAACTGATGCCGGAACCTATTGTGTATGGTATAAGGTTGTTGGTGATGAGAATCATACCGATGTGGCTACAGACAAGGTTAATGTTACTATTGCAAAGAAAAATCTAATAGTAACAGCAGACGCAAAGACTATTATATATGGTGATGATGATGCAGAACTCACATATAAGGTAACAGGACTTGTTGAAGGCGATGCACAAGACAAGGTTGTGACAGGAACTATTACAAGAGAAGCAGGAACAGAAGCAGGAACATACAGAATTACTCAGGGCACACTTGCTTCTGAAAATTATGATATAACATTTACTGAAGCAGATTACACAATCAAGAAAGCTGTACAGGCTGCACCTGAAGAGCAATTTACTTCTACAAAGTCAACAAATGCTGAGAATGAAGATGGAAAGATAAGCGGATTTGACAAGGAAAAGGCTTACCAGTATTCATCAGATGATGGAAAAACATGGACAGATGTTACAGGAAAGACAGATGTGGATGTTAAGGCAGGAACATACCTGATTCGTTATGCAGAGGATAAGAATCATGAATCAGGACAGACTGTAACCATAACAGTCGAAGCAGAACAACAGGTGGTTCCGGAACCAGAAGAACAAGCTGTGATCATCAATCTTAAGTCTGTAACGCAGAAGAAGAACAAGATTCAGATAAGCTGGACAAAAGTTAAAGAAGCTGATGGATATGATGTTTATGTTGACTATTGTGGAACTAAATCAAAGAAGGCTGTAAAGACAATAAAGAAAAACTCAATAACCAAGACTTCTATTAATAAGATTAATGGAAAAAAGATTAATCAGAAGAAGTGTTTCCATGCATATGTAGTTGCATATAAGATGGTAGATGGCAAGAAAGTTAAACTTGCAAAGACTGTTGCGGCTCATGTTGCAGGAGCAAAGAGAAAGGGTTATACAAACCCTAAGACATTGAAACTTACAAAGAGCAGTTTCAGCATAAAGGTAGGAAAGACAGCTAAGATTAAGGCAAAGGTTACACTTGCTGACAGTAAAAAGAAGCATATTTCAAAGGGACACGGAGCAAAGTTACGCTATAAGAGTTCTGATAAAAAGATTGCAAGTATTGATAAGAACGGAAAGATTAAGGGTATCAAGAAGGGTACATGTACCATTTATGTATACACTATCAACGGTATTATGAAGAAAGCAAAGGTTACAGTTAAGTAGTATTTATTAATAATTCCGTGTAATGAAAAGTAAATTCAGAACTTCTTGACAACGAGTTTTAATTATTGTATCATCTTAACTGTATAAGTCAAAATGCAGTGAAGGAGACTCTGCCAGAGGGAAGACGACAGGAATACGGTGTCGGCGACTGAGAGCACCGTTCGTAAGAAGCCGGTAAGGGAACACTCCGGAGCAGACATATCGAATGAATTTATTCTGTAGGTATGTACGTGTGGCGTGCGTTAAGCGCTTGGCATGGATATACATTTCCATGAGAGAGAGTAAGAAGTGATTCTTAAATGCGGGTGGTACCGCGGATTATTATAAAGATAATTCGTCCCGGGATATTAACTATAATAATATCCCGGGATTTTTCTATGTAGATATGTAACTGTTCAAAGCCCGGCTCTGAACAGTTAAGTAAATAATTTCGAAAAAAACGGGATGAAAGAAAGGAAGAAAAAAATGTCAGACATTTACAGAGAAGTCACACTTAACAATGTGAAGGAAGAGGATATCGGAAAAGAGATTAAGATTGCAGGATGGGTAGAAAACATCCGTGACCATGGAGGCGTATCTTTTATTGATTTAAGAGATATGTATGGAGTTGTGCAGGTAGTTCTTCGTGACACTGCTCTCCTTGAAGGTATTGTAAAAGAAGATTGTGTATCTATAGAAGGTCTTGTTGAGAAGAGAGATGAGGAGACATATAATCCAAAGATTCCTTCAGGAACAATCGAGGTTGAAGCACATTCTATAAAGGTACTCGGAAAAGTATATACACAGCTTCCTTTTGAAGTTCAGACATCAAAAGAAATAAGAGAAGATTTGCGTTTGAAATACAGATATCTTGATTTAAGAAACCAGAAAGTAAGAGACAATATGATTTTCCGTTCGAATGTCATCAGCTTCTTAAGACAGAAGATGACAGAGATGGGATTTATGGAAATTCAGACACCAATCCTTTGTGCATCATCGCCGGAGGGTGCAAGAGATTATATCGTTCCGTCGAGAAAATATAAAGGAAAATTCTATGCATTGCCACAGGCACCACAGCAGTATAAGCAGCTTTTAATGGTG
>CAMHLZ010000102.1 GCA_946186125.1 uncultured Lachnospira sp.
GCGCAATGCAAGCGTTCATTGCTGGCTATTGCGAAATATCATTGATAAAATCAGTTAGGTAATTGCGAAACTCGCTAAGCTCGTTCGCAATTACCTATAATACTTTTGTTGTTCTATACTGCCATGTTATAGTTATATATTAGTGTCCTGTTCCATATCCCATCCATCTTGTCTGAAACTAAATGCTCAGAATGCTATCAAACCTATGTATTTTTAAGCAAATCAAATATTTAATAAAATGTCCATTTATATTAAGGCCTTCCTTGTGTCATTCAACTTCTTTTTTCGGCAACTCTATATCAAAAATATCTTCACCATAAGGGATATCCAATTTTCGTTGTTCATTTAAAATATATTCTTTTCCTCCGATTTTAAAAATAGAACCCACCTCATACTCATTAAATAATGCCGTTCCACGCTTCACGAACATATCATACGTTGCATCATACTCAAACCGCCTTACAGCAACGCCTGCGTTTCCATTTGAATAGTAATAATCTTGCTTATTATCTCCAATCTGTACAGAAAAAAATCCCTGTGTAATACCTGCATCATTCAACATCTGTTTCTGCTTTTCATTTGAATAATACATGCCAAGGTACGTCCCATCTTTAGACAACATATTCCAGAACTTGCAAATCTGAAAACTATCATTATTCTGTCTGCCGGATATGAGATCAGAATATGGTTGTTCCAATCTATTATTCAAACAAGCAAAAACATGTTTATTCCCACTCTTGTCCTGGTATCCATAATAAAGCTTGTTATCAAACACAACTTTATTGTTTACTGCTTTTATTTCGCTACATCTTCCGTAATCTACTTTGGGAAGATCCTTCTTGAGATACTCCGTATTTCCAACAATTATGCTGTGTTCTTTATCTCTCCCTTGCTTAAAGAGATCCAATGTTTCAAAATTGATCATATCCAGAACCGAGTCAGGACATTTTTTAGCGTTCAGTTGATGCTTATTATATGTCTGCAGCACAGAAATATCCGAATGGATGTATTTATCCTTTTTTATACCAGAATTATTATTTAGCCGATTTCTTTTTTTTGATTCTGAATTAAAAACATTTTTATAAAAATTCACACCTGATATTCTCATATCATCATCCTCCTCTAATTGATTACTAAATTACAATAAAAATGAGCTTTTTCATAAATATATATCGGCAGAGTACATATATAACTAAAACACCCGGAATCAATTATGTACAGTCGCCTATAAAATGCAAATTTTAAGCCATTAGTGTGACATGTTCATAATTGAATCCGGGATCATGAAATATAATGATAGTATTAGTCTACCATAGTGGAATATACAGGATATACATAATTAACTCTCAAGGACGGTGTAAATGTTGTAACCTTATTATAGCCAAATACGGCAGTCCACGTAGCAGAGGCAGGCATATTTAGTCCAACCAAACCACTCTTATCCCAAGTGTATGTATTCAAATTGATACTATTCCCACTTGAAGCATTACTTAATTGGATAGAGCTCACAGAAGTTGTTCGTACACCATTCATTTGCACAGAGTACACAATAGCATCTTCAGGAAATGATACGGAGTTTCCGTAAAAATGACCAGTTTGACTACCCCCACCAGAAGTCATAGAAATAGTTCCTTCTGCACAACTTATCACACCGCTTGATACAGAATATGTCGGACTTCCAATCAAAAACAGATAGCTATTTGAGGTTGATAATATACCAGTAATTTTTACATAATAATAACCGTCAGAAGGAATATTTAAACTGTATGCAGTGGGACCAAAACCAATTTTCGTATATGTTCCAATTCTTACGGTATCACCACTAGAATTTCTAACCTCATAATCAAATGTATTTCCATTACAGGTTAAGTAGTTTACACCACTGTTTAAATATACAACAAACCAATCTTCGTCTGTATTTGACGTGTATCCATTTATAACTTGTTGTCCTGAATAAGAACCATTAATGGCTCCTGCAGCAGTTTCATTATTTGCACTTATTGATTGGGCTGTTGCCATAGTATCATTCGGCTCAACTTCATTTGTACTTGCAGCTCTCGCAGTATTTCCTGTTATACCAAAAAATAGCATCATAATACCAATAGCAAAAACACCTTTCATTATTCGATTAAAAGCAATACTCGATTTCATACTTATACCTCCATAAGAATCAAGATAATATCACAACTCCACACCTTTTCATTTTTATTTTTCCTTAATTATTCTATTGTTCGGTCTCTCCGGCTGATGTAATATTCCCGCACAGATAGGCGGCCAACTATAAATGTTTACCTCCATTTCATCTTCTGCCATCAATGCCAACACCTTCAGCAAAGCCTTCTTCACACTTCCCTTTTCTTTCATCTTACTACCTCCTGTTTTGTTATTTTTGCTATCACTATACTTATAGCGCACAATACAATCCCCCAAGACATGAAGCATATGCATTGCTCAGATGCTCCCATTACTTTTAGGGATAATATAACGAACATTTCCAATATCAGAATATACCTTGCTGCTTTTCTGGATTCCCTGAGTTCAGCATCACTATAATTCATATTGGGATGATTTACTGTGCCAACAATCATTATTAAGACAAAAGACGAAGCCAAAGCCGTATAATTCAAAACCTGATATGATAGGATTCTGTCTCCAAATATCATTAACAGCACAAAAACTATCATTGATTCTAAGTAGCAGACAAAAAAGTGCTTTGCGTGATAACCACCGGTATGTCCTCTTAGTAACATGAAGAAAATCAAAAAAAAGCTTGCATGAACGGTCTTTCCCAAACATGTACTTATTAAAAGCATTGATACTATAGTAATAAATCTTTCTATCATTATTTCTATAGCATACTCATATTGCTGTTTCATTGCCGGATTTATTATATTATGTAATATCATTGCATTAACTGCTGCTCTAAACAAAAACCTAACCTCCATATAATTAAATCAATATTCTCTTGCTTATGGTTAGCATACCAAAAATGTCTCTTACTTCAAGTATTTGCACAGAATTCAGCTATCTTACGCAGAATTCGGCTATATAAAGACAAAAAAATAGAGCGGATCATGCTCCGCTCCATCAAAATTACTCTTTGGTACATTTAGGAAACACTATTGCAAAATAGAATTCATCCTCATTACTTTTGATTGAATATGTTCCTCCATATTTTTTTATAGCATTTTTTATATTTCTTATCCCTATGCCGTGTTCTTCACTTCTAAATCTCTTCGTTGTTGCTATCTTATCATTTTCAATACTACAGGTACCTACACTGGTATTTTTTACTGACAATATTACAATATCATTCTCAGTCATGAACTTCATCTTTATCGTTCTTTTCCCTTCGCATTTTTGACAAGCCTCTATGGCATTATCCAATAGATTTGATAGTATAACAACTAAATCCTCATCTTCTATTTTTATCGACGATAGATCATTTATGCGGAAGACAAATATTATCCCTTTATCCATCATCTCATTATACTTTTCATTAAGAATAGTGTTTACTATTACATTATTTGTATCTATTGCATTTCTATCCATATACAATGCTTCATTTATACCAGAAACATATTTTTCCAACTCTTTATACTTTTTTTCTTTGGCCAAAGCATCCACACATAAGATATGATTCTTAAATTCATGTGCACGTTCTTTTTGCCTTTCTAAGCTTTCACGCATAGTATTGTATATATCCACTTGATTCTTGAACTGAGCATATTCCGCTTCCCTTTCTTTTAAGCCCACCTCCCTCTCAATAATATCGTTAATTA
>CAMHLZ010000103.1 GCA_946186125.1 uncultured Lachnospira sp.
CATGTATCGCTTCTTATAGATATGGGATTTTCAGCAGTGGCTATCGGTAACCGTGTAGGCCACGAAAGTTCGGATATTACTTATCGTTATGCACATATGATGCCGTCTATTCAGGATGATATGGCAGAGGCTCTTGATGAAGAATGGAAGGAGGGATTCGATGTCAGCGAAGAATCTTGATCAAAAAGGAAGATTGCGAAGTGAGACTATTGCTTACCGTTGTTCTCCTGCTGAGAGAAAGGAATTGGATAAGCGATGGAAACTGCTTGGGTATGCGACAAAGCAGGACTACGTTCTTGACTCGGTATTGCATAACAAGGTTACGGCGAAGGGAAATCCCATGATGCTGGTTAATTTCCGTAAGGAGCTGTACGGGATTCTCGAAGAACTGGAGCGGTTAGAAGAAGCTTCCGAGATAGATGAGGAGCTTTTTACACCGATCCGCACTATGTTGGAAATCTTAGAAGCGTTTAAGGAAAACGAGGATAAGAATAAGAAAAATAAAATCAGAAGGAAAGATAAGTTTTTGGAAAGGAGAGCATATCGAGATGTGTAAAGTAATTATCTGTGCAAATCAAAAAGGGGGAGTTGCCAAGAGTACGTCTGTGGTAAATCTTGGCATCGGTCTGGCAAATAAAGGAAAGAGAGTCCTTGTAATCGACAATGATCCCCAGGGATCTCTCACGGAAGCATTAGGATATCCGTAGCCGGATAAGCTGGAGATCACACTTGCCAATATAATGGAATGGGTGTTAAACGAGGACGATTATGATCTGAAAGCTGGTATCCTGCATCATGAGGAAGGTATCGACCTTATGCCGGCAAATATCGAATTGTCCGGTGTGGAAACATCCCTTGTTGGAATCATGAGTTCGGAGACAACGCTTCGGGAGTATATCGAATCTGTAAGAGACGATTATGACTATATTCTTGTGGACTGTTCTCCGAATCTTGGACAGCTTACCTTAAATGCCCTTGTAGCGGCGGATGAAGTAATCATTCCGGTACAGGCAGCATACCTGCCTATAAAGGGTTTGGAACAGCTTTTAAAGACCATCAGCCGTGTGAAACGCAAGATGAACCCGAAGCTTCATATTATGGGAATTCTGATTACGATGGTGGATTACAGAACCATTTATGCTAAGGAAATCACGGAAGTGCTGTATGAGCACTATGGAAGCAGTATCCATATTTTCGATGATGTGATTCCGCTTTCCGTTAGAGCTGCGGAGGCATCTGCCGAAGGAGTCAGCATCTATAAATATGATGGTAAGGGTAAAGTAGCAGCTGCGTATGAAAAGATTGTAGAGGAGGTTTTAGCCAATGAGCAGTAAGGGATTATCAAATAGAATCAAGCTTTCCAGCTATGATGATATGTTTTCGGCGGAGAATGATGGCAATGCTACATCAGAGGCAAAAACTGTTGAGGGACAGATAGTAGAGATTCCTTTATCGGAACTGCATACCTTTGAGAACCATCCTTTTCGTGTCGTAGACGATGAAAATATGGAAGAAATGGTGGAAAGTGTCAAGGAATATGGCGTGTTGGTTCCGGCTATCGCAAGACCGAGAGCAGAAGGCGGATATGAACTTATATCCGGTCACAGAAGAAAACATGCATCCGAACTGGCAGGGAAAGATACCATGCCGGTTATTGTGCGTGACTGCGACAATGATGAAGCCGTAGTGATCATGGTGGATGCCAATATCCAGCGTGAGGATATTCTTGTCAGTGAGCGAGCAAAGGCTTATCAGATGAAATATGAAGCCATGAAGCATCAGGGCAAGGCTCAGGGTATTTCCCTTAAAGCCATGAGTGAGCAGGCGGGGGAGAGCATGAAGACCATTCAGCGTTTAATCTGCATCGCCAGCTTGGATGAGAAATTGCTTGCTATGGTGGATGAAAAGAAGCTGGGCCTTCGACAGGGAGTGGATCTTTCTTTTATTCCGCAGGAGCAACAGAAAATCGTATATGAAGTTATTTCGGAGATGGGAGTGTCACTTAGCCAGGAGCAGAGTGCAAGGATAAAGGAATCGTCCCGCAAGGGGTATCTGAACGCAGATTTCTTAAAGGATTATCTGTCGGAGAAGAAACCAAAACCGCGTAAGGTAGTATTTAACCAGAAGAAGCTGGACAACTATTTTACCCCGGATATGAGCAATGAGGATATCGAGGAACTTATCGTAAAGCTCCTTGATGAATGGAAGGAGAAAGGGGAACCGCGTTAATGGAGAGGCTGAAGCTGGAGTTTTATTATGGGCAGGAGGCAGAGCAGTTTACGTTCTACCGCCTGCCGAAGGCTTTGATAACAGACAACAGGTTTAAGGATATATCGAATAATTCCAAGCTTTTGTATGGACTGATGCTTGATCGTATGTCACTTTCCGTCAGAAGCGGATGGTTTGATGATCAGAACAGGGTTTATATCAAGTATTCGATAAAAAGCATCATGGAAGATCTTAACTGTAGCAAGATGACAGCAGTAGGTCTTTTGAAGGAATTGCAGGCTATTGGCTTAGTGGATATTGAGCAGAGAAATGGGCTTGCAAATATTATCTATGTTAAGAACTTCGTATCCGGAGGGGAAGAAGAGTCATTAGACCGGTCAGAAAATTGTACAGGTAAGGAAAATGAACCGGTGGCGAAGCACCAGTCTAATAATTCTACCGGTACAGATATTAGACCGGTAAATATGGAAGACCAGTCAGATGTTAATACCGGTACCTGTCAGGATTCTATACCGGGGGTAGTACAGAAATCAGACCCGAATAATAATGATTTTAACAATATTGAATTTAGTGATACTGATCATATCATTCAATCCGGCGAGCGTATGGATACGCCTATCCGCGTTACGGGGATGGATCAGATGGATGAAACTACCGCATATATGGAGCTTATTCGTGAAAACATTGATTATGACATCATGATGAGCAACAAGAAATGGTCTGACAGAGAAATGTATGACGAGCTTTATCAGCTAATATGCGATGTGGTCTGTGTTCCAAGAAAGACCATTCGTATTGCAGGGGAAGACTATCCGTATAACTTGGTGAAGAGCAAGTTCCTGAAGCTCAATTCAACGCATTTGGAATATGTCATCGGCTGCATGAAGAATAACACAACCAAGGTGTCAAATATCAAAGCATACCTGACAACAGCACTCTATAACGCACCAAACACGATAAATCATTACTATACCGCTGAGGTAAATCACGACATGTATGGTACAATGTAATCGGAGGAATGATTATGGCAAAGTATATTGTTGAAGAAACAAACAGAAGTAAATATGAAAAGAATTATAAGTTTCCGATGATAAATCTGATTCCTGCAATCATTTGGTGTATCCCAGTTCATCAGAAGTTGACTCCGTTGGTAGGAACAATGGGAGCATATATAGCGGTGGCTGCTTTCTTTGTGTTGTATATTCTATTATCATATGTTCCAATTGTAGCATTAGCTCCGGGAATTGGAGGTATTATAATTCTGACGGCTTTGTTTTGGGCTCCGGCAGATCACATCGGAAATAACGTAGCAAGGATAATCGTAAAGGCAGTAATCCTTATTATAGCGATAATGATAGAGTTATGTATCGTGATTAATGCAACGTTACCTTGGTTAGAAAGAAAGACTGCGACACCGCCAAGGGTAAGAAAGATTGAGGATTAAGATGGTGAATATGGCATATAAAGAGAGAATCCGGGACAAGTGGACTGGATTCTTTTTTTATGCCTTACACTGTTGAAGGGTGATAAGGTT
>CAMHLZ010000104.1 GCA_946186125.1 uncultured Lachnospira sp.
CATACAATGCTAACTGCTCTTAAGAGGAAAGAAAAGGGAGATGAATATTAGTGATAATGCCACCAATGGCAATAAATTTACAATTTATAGATTTTAAAAATAGCATACCTGCCACATCGTGTCAGAACGATGACGGAAGCTATTCAATATTTATAAACACAAGATTAACTAAGGAGAGGCAAACAGATGCATATCTTCATGAACTTAGTCATATTATGCGGTTTGATTTTGAAAAAAAACATTCAAATGTTGATGTTATTGAAAAATATGCTCATCATTTTGATAAATCGCCCAATTAATTTTATAAATCAACTTAAGGAGGAAAATAATAATGGGATTTACGGATGTGTTTAAAACTAAACAATTTAAAAGTGATATCGACAGGCTCACAGCCGAAAACGAATATCTAAATTCTTTACTAACTCCGGAGATGAGAACAGCTGTATCAATCAATCAGGAAGTCCAGAGATTAAATCAAGAAAAAGAAAATATATATCTTGAAATTCAAAAAATGTATGATGAAAAAAATAAATTGAATCAACAATTAGATCATATTAAAAAGCAGCTAATTATCCTTGATGATGAAATGCTATATCAAGACTTCGCATTATATACACCTGTTTACAATTTAATGAACTCCGAAGCATATAAAGACAGAATAGCAATTGTCAGACAAAAACAGAAAACAATGATTAAAAACAATTCAGCTGCTTTCTTCCCAACGAACTTTACATATAACAATAGTTTAGCACAAGGCAAAAAATTAGTTGCTGATAATGTAAAGCAGATACTGCGTGCCTTTAACAACGAATGTGAAGCGGTTATCGATAAAGTTAAATATAATAATGTTGAATCAATTAGAAAAAGAATTATCAAATCTTGCGAGGATTTAAATAAGTTAAATGCAAAGATGCAAATCTCCATAGCTCCTTCTTATTTAGATTTGAAACTTCAAGAGATGAATCTTTGTTATGAATATTCAATGAAAAAGCAAGAAGAAAAGGAAGAACAAAAACGTATACGCGAAGAACAACGCGAAGCTCAAAAATTACAACGCGAAATTGAGGAAGCTAGAAAGTCAAGCATAAAAGAACAAACACATTATAAAAATGCTTTGCATCGTTTAGAGATTCAAATGCAGTCTGTAAGCGGAACTGAATACACAATACTTGAAGAACGACGTTCTGAAATTCAAAGTCAACTAGCAAATATCGAAGAAGAACTTAAGCAAATTGACTATAGAGAGGCAAATCAGCGTGCAGGCTATGTATATGTTATATCAAATATTGGTTCATTTGGTGAGAATATATATAAAATAGGAATGACCCGTAGATTAGATCCGATGGAGCGAGTTGATGAATTAGGTGATGCTTCTGTTCCTTTCAAATTTGATGTACATGCAATGATATTTAGCGACGATGCTCCTGCATTGGAAGCTGCACTCCACAGAGCCTTTGACGACAGAAAAGTAAATATGGTAAATACAAGAAGAGAATTCTTTCATGTAACATTAGAAGAAATTGAGGAAGTCGTCCGTAAAAATTATGACAAAACGGTTGAGTTTACCAAACTTCCAAATGCCGAACAATACAGAGAATCTCAAATGATTCGCAAAGGTTTAGGACAAGCAACACTATCTAAAACTGAACCAACTACTGATTTTATACATATGGAACAACCTACTGAGATACCTCCAATAAAGAACACAAGAACGCACGCATCTTCTATTGATACTAAACCACGTACTTTAAGTTTAGATCCTAATAAAGAATATCTGCATACCAAGTGGGGCGTATACGAAATGCCAGAGCATTATACAGTAAAGATGTCTTACGGCAAAAGAACTGATTTAAAAGAATTATAAAAATTTTATAAGCAATAAAACTATAATATATTTAGCCGGGGAACCGAAGGGGCGATATGCCAGCTACCGGAATACATATGAAGGGAGCTGGTGCCAATGGTTACATTCAGCGATTTATTCACGTTTGTAATTATGCTTTGCGCAGTTGTAACGGTTGTTATGAACATCAAAAGCAAAAAATAGCGCCCCCTGTCTGGTAAACTAAGGCGCTATTTCGCAAAAAACTTACCGGCAGCTAGGCTTTATCTAGCTTTCGGTTCTCTCGTTAAGTATATTATAATATTAGCTATCGATTTTGTCAACAAAAGCTCCTGCGCCAACACACAAGAGCCTTTGCAGTGATACTTACAGAACTTGTGCCTGTATAATATCAGCCAACTCAAGCAATATTATATCATTTCAGGCACCACTTTTCAAGTAGGTGTTATTTTTGTACACAAAAACTGTTGCACCGGTGCAACTTCATTGATTAGAGTAACACCATAGGCACTTGCTATTATTTAACACAATATGTTTTCATATGTATGTACTAGCTGAAAAATTTTATGAAAGGAATGATATATATGCGATTACCTAGTGGATATGGTTCCGTCTATAAATTATCAGGGAACCGAAGGAAACCCTATAGAGCTTCAAAAACTATTGAATGGCAAATAGACCCTGTAACGCAAAAGGCCATCCAAAAAAGAATAACTATCGGATATTATGGGACCAAAAAAGAAGCTTTACAGGCATTGGCTAATTACAACGAAAATCCTTACGACTTAACAAGCCGTCAGATTACTTTTGCTGAAGTATATGAAAAATGGTCTGCTGAATATTTCGAAACTATTACTCCGTCAGCGATCAGAACTATTAAGTCAGCCTATAATCACAGCTCACCTTTACATAACCTAAACATGCGAGATATCCGTGTAATGCATTTAGAACAGACCATAGCCGGAGCTGACGTAGGCTCTGCTACTAAAAGCCGAATGAAATCGCTTTACAACATGATTTACAAATACGCCTTAAAACATGAAATAGTTGACAAAAACTATGCTTCACTTTGTAACTCTGTAAAACAAGAAGGTTCTAAAATCGAACGTATACCATTTTCAAAGGATGAAATTGCCACATTGTTTAATAATTTAGACTTCCCGTTTGCAGATATGGTTATTGTTGGAATATACACAGGATTCAGACCTCAGGAGCTTGCAATATTGAAAGCAGATGATGTTGACCTTGAAAAAATGACAATCAAGGGCGGTCTAAAGACAGATGCCGGCAAAAATCGTTTAGTTCCTATTCATCCTGATATATTACAGATAATTAAGGACAGAGTTGTTCAGGCGCACAGGATGGCATCTCCTTATTTATTCAATGAAGAGGCTGGTCATCTTACGTATGACAAATATCGTGGCAGATTTAGGAAGATATGCAATATGCTAGGCTCTTCACATAGGCCTCATGATACCAGACATACTTTTATAACGTATGCGAAATCATCCGATATCAATGAATACGTATTAAAATTAATAGTTGGCCATGCTATATCTGATATCACCGAGAAAGTATACACACATAGAACAATAGAACAACTTCAAAGTGAAATAAAGAAGTTTCATATTACATAAATAACACACACACAACACACAACTATCCTCTAAGCACTTATTTTACAGCATTTAACGTTTCTATCCAGGAAGCTGCTGACGCAAACCGTTTCTAA
>CAMHLZ010000105.1 GCA_946186125.1 uncultured Lachnospira sp.
CATGTGGAGACTGTGGTTCTGCTAACAAGGCAGAATACCTGACAATCCTTGAATTTACGCACTTTTGCGAGTTTTTCTCTTTCAATTATGTGGAGGAAAATCGCAAGGAAAAAACCCTGATTCAGAAAATTACCGTGGCGGTAGCTTTTGAACTGGAGACGGGGAACACAAAAAATCCGGATATAAAAGTGAATATGGATACCATCGAATGATGGCTTTAAATAGGGATATTGGCAAGAGATGCTGATATCCCTTTTTGCGTATAAAACATGGAAGGAGGGCTTACATATTATGACCTTTACAGCGATAGGTGCAGTTGGCGGGATATACTTCATAATCTCCCATGGAAAGATTTTAAAACCAGGGAGGATGGAAAGATGGTCAAAGTCAGATTGCAGGGCACGACCTGCGAGATCAAGCGTATGAAAAGGTGTATCGAAAGAAATAAGAGAATTAAGGTTATAAGCGTGTCTGACGCCTTCCCAAATAAGGGAACCAAGAAGTATTTCAGACAGTATATGGATGTAATGATTGATCCAAACAGCGAGAAAAAAGCAGTTAACCAATAAAAAGGGAGGACGGAGATTATGTGCAAAGTGATATCTGTAGCCAATATTAAAGGCGGGGTAGCCAAAACAACTACTGCCGCAAATTTAGGAGTAGGACTTGTAAAAAAGGGGAAAAGAGTTCTTTTGGTAGATCTCGACCCACAAGGTTCGCTTTCATTGGGACTTGGGATTAGAAACAATAAGGAGCTTCCATATACGGTAAGCACAGTTATCCAGAAGGTTATCAATGAAATAGAAATCAGCGAGGGAGAGGGAATAATCCATAACGACGAGGGAGTAGACATACTTCCGAGTAATCATAGTCTCCGGACAGTTGAGCAGCAGCTGGATGAAGTGATGAGCAAGGAGCATATCCTTGAGGAGTACATCGACGGCATTCGTGATAGGTATGATTACATCATTATTGACTGCAATCCCGGTGTTGATAATCTTATTCTCAATGCCCTAACCTGCTGTGATAGCGTCCTGATTCCATCGCCGCCTGAATATCTGTGTGTAGAAGGTTTACAGGAAATCATTAGAACCATCGGGCAGGTAAAGAAAAGATTAAACCGAAAGATTGAGATTGAGGGAGTGCTTCTTACCATAGTAAATGGCAGGACAAATATTGCCAGGGACATCATGAATAAGATGGAAGAAGCTTATGGTCAGCATTTGAAGATTTTTCAGACTGTTATTCCAGAATCCGTTAAAGCGAAAGAAGCTGTTGCAAACGGCATAAGTGTTTATGAGCAGTCTCCAAAGAGCAGCGTGGCTGTTGCGTATGAGGCATTCGTCGAGGAGGTGCTGGATAATGAGTAAGAAAAGAGCTTCTGATAATATCAGCCTTACAGCGTTTGATGACCTTTTTGGGGCACCATCTGAGGGAGAACAGATAGTGGAGGTCGCTTTAAAGGAATTGCATGAATTCCAAAATCATCCATTTAGGGTTCTCGATGATGAAAAGATGTATGAAACAGTAGCAAGCGTTAAAGAGCAGGGAATAATAGTTCCCGGAATTGTAAGACCACGTAAAGAAGGCGGCTATGAGATAATTGCAGGCCACAGACGTAAACGTGCTGCAGAACTTGCAGGACTTAAGACTATGCCTGTATATATCAGAGAATACTCTGATGAACTTGCGACCCGTCTTATGGTTGATACGAATATCCAGCGTGAAGATATCCTTCCCAGTGAAAAAGCTCACGCTTACCGTATGAAATACGATCAGATAAAAAGTCCTGGTGTTAAAGGAAACTCTCTCGATGAGCTTGGAAATGCAGCTGGCGAGAGCGGGAAGACTGTTCAAAGGTATCTATGGCTTTCAAATCTGATAGATGGATTGATGGAACTTGTAGATACAAGAAAAATCGGAATGGCTCAGGGAATAGATTTATCTTTCCTGTCTGAGCAGGAGCAGATTTGGGTACTTAACGCAATAGGTGAGCTTAAATGCTCCATGAGCATGGCTCAGTCTGCACGAATTAAGGAACTATCAAAAAACGCTGAACTTACGGAGATAGCGATAAAACTTATATTAACCGAAACAAAGCCAAAGCCTAAGAAGTTTGTCTTAAAGGCTGAAAAGATTGCGGATTATTTTCCAGAAGATATGTCTGATGAAGATATAGAGGAGACAATTATCGGTCTTTTGGAAGAATGGAAATCAAAAAGGAATTAATACAGCGAGAGGAGGAGAACAGCGATGGGCTACAGGTCAAGCGGCAACCTGACGGTAGATGCCATGGGAAGCATAGCCATAAGCGGCAATGTTATACCCGAAGAATGGTATAAGCATATTCTGAAACCTACCACGGGAAAGCCTTATCTGTTGGCAATTACTATATTAGCTGATCTCGTATATTGGCATCGCCCTACTGAAGTCAGAGACGAAAGGACAGGCGAAGTAATTGGATGGAAAAAGAAGTTTCATGGGGAGATGCTCCAGAAGAGTTATCAGGAGTATGCAAATAAATTTGGTGAGTCAAAAAAGACAATCAAGCTTGCTTTTGATCAGCTTGTGGAGATTGGTGTCATCAAAAGATTTTTTTACAATATAGAATACTCCAACGGAAGAACTATTCCAAATCAAATGTTTATTGATCTGAATATATTGGTTTTGAAAGAAATCTCATATCCAAAGGAAGAAGGCGGCACTACTTCAAAGCAGGTTTCAAGAAAATTAGTGCCAAGTAATTGTAATGAAAGTGCCGAGAATGCTGATGAAATGGGCGTTCTGAATGATGCTGAAAAAACAGACGGGATATCAGGACAAAATGAGGAGGATATACTGACAAATTTGTCAGGATACCCTGCCGAAAATGTACCCATATCCCAGCCCGAAATTTCAGTATATGGTGACAGTAATGAAATGGAATCCTGCAATTATGAGGATGGATATCCCTCCGGGAACTTCCGGACAAATACAAATAATACTACAAATAATATTTACAAAGATCACATCATATCTATCACGCAGGAGACTCCTGTGCAGAGACAAAGGCGGGAAGAGATTGATGCGATAAGACAAAAAACAGAATTTTGGGATCAACTGATAAAAAGGCATATTAACTACGATTGGCATATGGAAAATGACGATGTTACCAGACGTGAAGATTATCATGAGTTATATTTGATCATGCACGATGTTATGTGTGGAGAGCACTCTGGACCAATGATTGTCAATAAAACACCGATGGATCCGGAAGAGGTGAAGCGCAGATATTTACAGCTTAATGATTCTCATCTTGAGTACGTTATAGACAGGCTTCACGATAATCCGAACCAGGACGGTATCAGGGATATCAGGTCATATATGATTACCTGTCTTTATAATGCCCCTGCGACTATTGGGCAGTATTATCAGCAGTGGGTAAACCATGATAATACAAATGGCGTATTTCTGAAAAACCGGAAGGAGAATGAAGGGTATGAGGATTAAGGAATGCTCAGTTATCTTTTTTAAAGAA
>CAMHLZ010000106.1 GCA_946186125.1 uncultured Lachnospira sp.
GGTTGTCTCTGATTCTTTTATTGTTTCTTTTACTGTTGTTGATTCCTGTGCTTTTGTTGTTTCTTTTACTGTGGTTGTCTCTTCTGAAGGTAATTGTTTCTTAGATATTGTTTCTTCTTGATGATTGCCACAAATGGTGCATTCTTTTGTCCTTAATCCTGTTTCCGTATACGTTGCTTCTTTAATTATTTTCCATTCGCCATAATTATGATCATGCACACAAACATCTGGAACTGCTATACAACTTGCATTTCCAAAAACATCATATGCATAAATGTGTGTACGGTACATACCTTCTTCATTATTATGTTCTGATGCATTCACTCTAAACGTTACTATATTTCCTTTTGCCGTTCCCTTAACTTTTTTATTTATATTCCAGTCAGCAATTAAATCATCCTGACTATTACTAACAGTCCACGTAGGGAACTGTACTCTGTTAATCCCGATTTCGTCATTTACCTCACATGAAATTGTATATCCTTCTAAGGAAATATCCGAAACCGTAATATTTGTAATCTCTGGTCCCGTTTCCTTAAAAACATAAGAAATACCCGGATTTGTTAGTTTACCGGCACTATCGTAAGCATATAAATGAATAATATACTTACCTTTTTCTCCTTTATGGTCTGAAAAATTAATTCTTGACCAATAATAATCATTGTTATCTGTACATTTTCCCTGATACCATTGCAAATCATCCTGACCATCTTTTTCTGTCCAGATTGCATATTTTACCTGACTAATTCCATTCGGATCCGTCACTTTGGAAAGTACCGTAAATCCTCCTTCACGAAATTCTCCTACATGAAAATCTGAACATGTAGGACCTGATGTATCAAAATTATAACTAATTCCCGGATTTGTCAGATTTCCAGCATTATCATATGCATACATATGAATTATATATTTACCCTTTTCTCCCTTATGGTCTGAAAATGTAATTCTTGACCAATAATAATCATTATTATCAGTACAAGTTCCCTGATGCCATATCAAGTCATCCTGACCACCATTTTCCGTCCAGATTGCATATTTTACCTGACTTATCCCGCTTGGGTCTGTCACTTTAGCAAGTACAGTAAAGCCACCATCCCATAATTCTGCAACATGAAAGTCTGTGAAGGCTGGGCCTTCAGTATCATTACTTGGAGTGTAATCTTTATATCTATACACACTCAATCCTGTATTTCTGTTATAAAAATCATTATATGACTGACTGTACCTCATTATAGTGTTTTTTCCATCAGTATTAGCATCAAATATTTCTATTGTGTTATTACCTGATTTTACTGCGATCATTGAATGAGGTCCTCCAGTACTTCTTCTTTTAACTTGCAAATAATCTCCAGATGCCACTTTGTTTAACAAATCACAAAACGCTTCATACGAACTTCCTGACTGTAATGAACCTATTGTTGCAATATCATTAGATATTGTACTGAATTTATATTCTGTTCCTTTATTATACGAACCAACAACAGCACTTCTGCTAAAAGTAGTATTAAAAACAAAATGTGCAAACGAATAGCATTCCGAACCGTAAGATGAAGGCCATGAATTTCTATCTTTATAACAATTAATTAGAGTTATTAGTTTTTGTTCTACTTCCGGTGTTGTTATTGCGTAAACACAATCATTCATATTGATTACAATCCCAAAAAATATTGTAGCAAAAATTATAAACCATTTTTTTACTGTCTTATACATTTTTGCTTCTGTCTTTATGAATCTATTTTCGATACCATATCCCATCGAAATCACTTCCTCCCATAGACACTCTATTGACATCAGAATTTTTATTGAATTAAATTCTAATATAATTCTTTATCTGTTTTAATTACATATTTAAGACTACTTTTAAATTTGTTGAATTTTTTCTCTGTAATTTCCTTACTGTTTTTATAATATTTAAACTCCACACTTGCATAATTATCATCCTTTACTTCGATTTCATATGAATATTTTTTTACCAGCTTTTTCCCTTTCAAAATATATCCTTCATAACTCGAACCAGATATTCCACCTGAAAAAGCTAAAACAATGCATTTATTAGCCTTATCATAAGAAGCACCACTTGTTCCGGCAAAACTTGCTAATTTAATTACCTTTCCTTTTTTACAGGTAAATATGTCATATCCTATTCTAACTCCACTTTCATACGTAATGATTAATTCCTTTGTTCCATTCTTATCAATATCTTAATAGCCATACGCACTACTCTTTTCGTAATCATGCTTATGACTATTTAAATACTTCTTATATGCCCTATTAACGCTTTTGTTTCCAGCTTTAACTTCATTCACATTTGTACCTAATAATACAAACCCCAGCACTAATAATATTCCTAATACAATCTTTTTTTTCATACAATATCCTCCATCTTTTCACTTTTACACCATTCACATATATAGCAAAGCACCAATCTTGTAATGCTTTGCTATATAATCTCAACAAATTGTAGCACTCTTCTTTGTTAAATGCACTATATTTTTAGATATACCATCAGGCGTTTTGTATTAATATTAGCCTTCAAATACACTCATCGAATCTTAAGCTTATACAAAGGGTAATCACCACATACTCTACAAATACGAACGGATATCTTTTCACCTTTTGATAACATTACTCTGTCTATTTTTTTCCAACCATCAGATCCTCTACTAAAGCAGTAGTTATTATACCAATCGACCTCAATTTCAGCATCATCCTGACAACAAACTACATACAAAGAATATTTACCTGTCTTAGGTGCGGTAAATGTCCACCAGTCATTTTCATCATACATAGCAATTCCACTGTAAATCTTATTACGATTAATCTTTGTTGCATTTTTAACTGTATCATTCTTTTCCTTCTCAAAATTGCTCATTTTTTTCTCAACTAATCTTATCGATAATTTTGATCCACCGGAATGAATTTTTATCTTAACCCTAGTTCCCTTTTTAAAACAATACCTATCCGATTTAAACTTTCTACCAATATAATAATCGCCATATGTCTTATAATTGGCTTTAACCTCCGCTCTTCCATCACTATCATGGATTTTTATATTAAAATAAAAATAACCGTTCCCCTTAGCTGTATATATCAAATCAACAGTTTTTTCACTTCCAACGCTTACACTGTAATCTTTATTAGCTACAATCTTTTTTTGAGACGCCATAGTTGTTGTCTTCATTATTGCGATTATACACACCGACATCAATACACATAATAATATGTTACTACCATTTCTCTTTAAATCTTTCATATTTCATATCCTCGCTTTCTCATTCTTTTTCTAATTTTCGACTAAATAAAAACACCTTTTTTCCATTTGTATCCAGCGTAGAGCGATTAAAATCTGAGCTTTGTGTCTGCTTCATATTTAGTTTTAGCCTATGTCTTTTTACAAACAAGATAGTTCCTTTTCCTGAATTTCCCCAACTATCATTCCACTTGAATGATGCCTTTCCATTTTTTATTTTTGCTTTCAACATATCAGTTTCATATATCGGAGAATAGTTACTTCCT
>CAMHLZ010000107.1 GCA_946186125.1 uncultured Lachnospira sp.
TCAGAAAACTTATGGAACGCAGACAGTCTTTTGAAGCTGTCGGAGGACTTACAGGTGGAGAACGAGCAGTACCGCTTACAGTTGGCACAAAAGGAGAATCAGATACAGACGCTTTTATCCGATGTGCAAAAGCTGAAATCGCAGATACTCTCCATGCAATCGACGATAGCAGAGCAAGGGCAAGAGATTCAGAAGTTGAACGCTCATATCGCCAGATTAGCCGAGAGCGACTTGGTATTGTTGGAGAACAAGAAGCTGGCAGAAGCGAATCAGAAGCTACTGGTAGAGAACCAGAAGGCTCAGAATACCTTCAAAGAAGCCAAGACAAAGACAGAGGACGCTAAGAAAATCCTTGCAGACGCCAAAGCATTAAATGGTACTTTTGATAAGCGTGTTAACGAAAAGGTAAGTCGTGTAAAGCGGAATATGGAAGCTGATATGAAGGGCAGGTTGCAGACCGCACTTCAGAAGCAGACCATAGCATTAAGTATCTGGACATGGGCATTCTGTTTTATCTGTATGATACAAACAGGGTATATCATTTTTATGAATCAGGATATTACAAGAACGATTCCCCGGTGGTTTATAAACCGTTGGGAGAATGGTTGTGATATAGCTGTAATGATTGCCCGATTGTATCAATGGTGCTATGGGTATCTTACAAATTATATGCATTCTTATGTTGCGATTGGTGTTGTGGCTCTTGTGACTATTGGAATTGTAGCAGTCGGATTTGTATTGCTTAGAAATGTGTTTGACTGGCTTGGCGAGAAGTGGCATGACCGCTGGCAGTATTATGAGGTTTACGGCGAGATACGTTTGAGAAAGGTGGTGTCAGTTGCTTTATGTATTGTCAGTGTAACTTTTGCATTGATTGCCGGGAAGTATATTCCGCTAGATATCAATGTAGTGAGCTGGTGGCTTGGCTTTTCGATCGGACTGAATCTTTTGTATCATGATTGTGTTATAAAATGAATCATTAAGCTACCCCAAAACTACTCCCACGGGCAGATAAAATATGCTCGTGGGAGGGTAATATACAAAGGCTCAAACTGAAAGTTTCTGCTCCCTACAAATTGGAATTTACTTACTTCTTTTGATTTTGCTAACAATCCATTTGATTAGTAGAACTCCACCTGCGATAGCAGCAACCTTAATCAAAGAAACTAAAATCGTTGTTACAATAAGCGGAACTACTTGTTCCTTTGGCATAGTAGTATAAATACTTATAACATCATTTTTTACCCACATAAATGCTATAAACAACATGGAAATGATGAAAACAATAACTCTCCAAGGTTCTTTTTTGTTTTTGTTGTTCATTCTATATGGCCTCCATCAAATTCAACTCTTCATATGTTTACACTTTCTCTAAATAACTGAATTTTTACAACCCCAAAACATTAACCAGCAACAGCTTAATTATTGACGCACCTGCAAATGCTACAATCGCAGCAATAATCATCTGAACCACTTTAGGCAATCTCCTAATTATGTCGTTCCTTTTTCTTTTTTGCATTTTGTATATTAGTCCAGAGGTATGTACCATTATCATAAGAACTGTAACCATAGCTAGCGTTTCACAACACAAAGCAATTTTTTCGATTATTGCATTCTGTAAAACTGCTCCAGAAAGTTCAAGTGTATAATATACAACCAGTGCTGTCGTACCCATCATACTGTGGGTTCTTATATTTTTGATGATGGTTTCTTTTTCTGCATTTGCATAATCTGATAATTTATCAGCAACTTCTTTTACTTCTTCGTTCATAGTCTCGCTTTTCCTTTCTCCATTGATGATTTCAGGAATACTTACATCAAAGAACTCTGCTATTTCAACCAATAAACTAATATCCGGCATATTGACTCCTGTTTCCCAACGCGATACAGTTCTTCCGGATATATTTAACTTTTCAGCAAATTCTTCCTGTGTAATTCCTTTTTCTTTACGAAGTTCCTTCAAAAAACTCCCTATTTTCTTTTGGTCCACTTTTTTATTTCCTCCTTTCATCAACAGACTAACTTAATTCACAAATATACAACACGACACAAAGCGAGAAAATGCCGTATTTACATTCCAGACAAATCTGTCTATTACTATATTCATAATAAAAGCACTAAAAAATTCAAATTCATGCGTGCTTTCAATCTCTCCGCAAGACTGAAATTTTCACTCCACCTTATTCCCAATCAAAGTTCTCTTTACCTGCGCCAACCTCGAAGTGATACTTTCCGATACCGAGGTCAATGCCTGCAAAGTGTCCGCTTCCACAGGAAATGGAAACCTTGTTTCCAGCACCCTTAACGTTAAATGCCATTTTATTGAGTGCGGTCGGAGCGTGAAGTAATGCGTCAACGCCATCTGAAAACCACTGAGGTGCAGTTCCTTCATATGAACTGATTTCAGCGGCGGTTTTCATCTTATGCTGTACACCTTGCGTCTGACCATAGCCAACCGCAATTACCCCGTTTACTCGGACATTTTGATTTTCCAAGTTCTTTTTTGCACCACCGGCGCTAAACATTCCGCCAACCCACCAGGTATTTAAACCCAGTGTCTGTGCATACAAAATCAAATCTGCACCGCAATATCCCAGCTTCTCGTCCAAATCCTCAGTATCTTCTCCGGCAAGGATAAAGTAATTGTTTACACCCTTTGCCAGTAGAAGTTTTGCAATTCCTGCAACGCCGTCAGCATTGCCGATAACCAGCTTCAGATTTAGTCCGTATTTCTTGTTGTGTTCTTCGATTCGTGCGTTTAGCGAATCCGTAAGCTCCGCAGGAATCTTCTTGTCTGTGTATTTGCGAACCATATGTCGCTGCTTAATTGCTTCTTTTATAGTCATGATAAAAACCTCCACCAAATTCAAATTTTCCACTTCCCATTGTACCACGCACTGTTCTTACATTCCACTTATATTTTTCTGAAAACTTTATAAAAGGTGGACTGCCATACATAGCAATCCACCCATAAGATTACCACACTTCCAAACTATCTTCCGCATCCACCCAATCTTGCATCTCACCCGTCAAAGCCAACCGAGCATACTCCATAGGGTTGTCAATGGCAAGAGCATTTAATGCACACTGTGAATTGGGGGTGGTTTTCAATCCATCCTCTGCCTCATTACAGTCAATTCGCAAAAGCATATTATCAAAAGTTGTTATATCAATGCTATTGCAGTATTGGTTATATGTAGCATAAATAAATTTCATAGCTTTTTTGTCCTTTCAAATATATTACAGATAAGCCGGTTGTATTGGTAAATTGTTGTGTGTCCTAGAATTATCCTTTAGAACGTGAAACACATGTATCGCTATTGATTAATATGGGATTTAGTGCGTTGGCGATTGCTAAGCGCGTAGGACATGAAGCGGAGAAAATAACTTATCGCTATGCACATTTATTTCCGACTG
>CAMHLZ010000108.1 GCA_946186125.1 uncultured Lachnospira sp.
GCTTGCGATGGATGGGGAAAAGGGGACGGAATGTGATATGGAGATAAGAATCAGACCGTATTAGCGGAACTGGTGCAGCTGTCGAAAAATAACAGGATCAAATGCGGGGAAAGTTTGCCTGGTGCTATTAGTTAAGGTTACGGATTAAAAAGGAAAAAAGCGATTTGGTTCGTAGCCACTTCCCCCTGCTTACGTATAATTGCCATATAACGAAAAAAGGCTGCCACGTTAATGGTGGTAGCCTTTAGTATACTATTTTTTTGCCATCTTTTTCTCGTGTCTGGCAGCTTTTTTTGCATTTGCAGCTTCTTCAGCTTTTTTTGCAGCTTTTTTCTCAGCACGTTTTTCTTTGAAAGATTTCTTAGGTTCAGGCAATGGACCACGTATTCTTTTAGCGGAAGTAACATAGAGTCCGCTTACTGTGGCTTTAATCTCCTGTTTTGGGAGAATTGAATCATAAATCTTCTCATCACAAATCAAGGACATCACTTTCGGACCGACTTTGACTTTTATGATGGGAAGCTTAGCCCAGCGAAGATATTTCGGGGTCTGATCGATAACCATCTTTGGGAGCCCTGCTTCCGTCAGCTTCATTCGTTTTTTGTCTATGACATAAAACGACATATTCTGTGACTGGGCATCCATAGCTGCCTTTTGTTCCTCAGATTTCTTTTCGGCTCTTTTACCGAGTATATACATTACGACCATGAGAGCTACCATGACCAGAAGTATGATCAGAATGACTTTCAATGCTGTACTCATAAACGGCAATCCTCCTTAAAATCCAAATTCAAGTTACATTCTACCATTGAAAGAATTATTTTGCAATGTAAAAATATATGAATGGATAAAAAATAATACAAAAGTATTGTTGGAAAAGTATTGACAGTTAAAAAGAACATATAATGAAATTAATTCACGGATACATCCCCGATATAAAAAAAGATTTCGGCATATTGCATAAAATATGCAGATAAAATACATAATTTTATCAAATTAACTTATCTGTTGACAACGAATATTACTTCTTAAAATTCAAATTGGTAAAAGTGCACATATCAAAATACTATTTTTCACATATTATTACAAATTTGTAGCTTTTGTAGTATAGTAGCCTACGGTTTATTGACAATTTTAACAAAAGAGTTTAGCTTTATAGGTGAAGTTTTTAACTGATAAATATTTTTCTAAAAAGGAAGGTGTAAGATGAAAAAAGGATTTTTAACAAAATCTTTCATGTCGTTTTTTGCATTTACTGTGTTTTTTACAGCATTTTTACTTGTAAAAAATGTCAGTGTGGCATCAGCGGCAGAATCAGAAAAATGGAATGGTAAGGAACCAATCCTTGTAGAAGACTCATCGGAAGAGGGCTTTTATTACAGCGCTAATGGTGGAATTAATGACTTTAGAGATGAGACGATTTATTTTGTAATGACAACGAGATTTTATGACGGAGATCCGTCAAATAACGTTCAATGTTGGGACGGACAGGATAAAAATGGAGAGTCTGATCCACCTTGGAGAGGTGATTTTAAGGGATTGATTCAAAAACTTGATTATATTAAATCGCTTGGTTTTACAGCTGTATGGATTACTCCGGTAGTAAAGAATGCCAGTGGTTATGATTATCATGGATATCATGCAATTAATTTCAAAGAAGTAGATAAAAGATATGAATCAGCAGATACCACTTATCAGGATTTGATTGATGCTGTTCATGAAAGAGGCATGAAGATTATACAGGATGTTGTATTTAATCATACGGGAAACTGGGGTGAAGAAAATCTTTATCCTATATTCCACAGAGATATGGATGCGGATCAGTCAGATCCTGAAGCATGTATGGTTGCAAATACGGCAATGGACGGAATGGCAGATTATAATTCTATAACTGCAAGTGGTAATCAGTCTAAGGGAACGTTACAGTTCCTGGCCAGACTCAGGACTCTTAATCAGGATGGTGACGGTGATCACAAATATGATGTAAAAGATATTTATCATCACAATGGATGGGTAGGAAGTTCTTTTGAGCAGTACATTGTTCAGATTGGTTCGATACATTATGCGGATTGTATTGACTTAAATACGGAAAATCCTGTAGTGTACAAATATCTTGTAGATGCATATGGACAGTATATTAAAATGGGTGTGGATGCATTCAGGGTAGATACTGTTAAACATATCTCAAGACTTACATTTAACAATGCATTTAATAAGCAGTTAAACGATATTTACAATGAAACTCATGGTACAACCGGAGAAGGTAACTTCTTTATGTTTGGAGAGGTGTGTACAAGATATAGAAGTGTTTGGAACAGTGGTATTCCTGCTATATCAACTCCTTTCTATACATGGAAAGAATCAAAAAATTATGCGTGGGATGACAGTGAGACAGAGGCAGCCATTGCTACAAATGTTGCGTCGGTAGCACAGAATTATGCTGATAATACGAGCAATACAGGTGAGCAGCCTACAAGTAAAAATGTTTACCTTGAAGGAAATAACTATCATAAGCCTGATTATAGTAAAGCTTCAGGAATGAATTGTATTGATTTTCCAATGCACTGGGCATTTAAGAGTGCAGGAGAGGCTTTCAGACAGGCAATCGAGGAAGATCCGTATTATAACGATGCAACCTTTAATGTTACATATGTAGATTCGCATGATTATGCACCGGATAATGCTCCTGAGAATCAGAGATTTGCCGGTTCGGCAGAGACATGGGCAGAGAATCTGTCACTTATGTTCACTTTCAGAGGAATTCCATGTGTGTATTATGGAAGCGAGATAGAGTTCAAGAAGGGATGTAAGATTGATGAAGGTCCAAAAATTCCTTTAGAGGATTCGGGTAGAGCATATTTTGGAGATCATATCGAAGGTAGTGTAGATGTAATTGATTTTGCATATTATGATAATGCAACAGGAGCCATGAAGGATACGCTTAATTATCCTTTATCATTAC
>CAMHLZ010000109.1 GCA_946186125.1 uncultured Lachnospira sp.
ATCTGAATTGGAAGGCTTGCTGGGAAAGAGATTTGACGATGTTTCCGAACTGTTATACATTATTCATGACTATGATACCATAGAAACGTGGTATGAAGGGATGTGTAATGATGGAGAGTAACAGATTTACGGATATTGTCAGATATGCATACAGATATGTACCAATGTATATGCGAAGAGAAGCAGCATATGAGAAAATTGAGAAATGGGAAGATATCCCTATACTAAGGAAGGAGGAATTGCAAAAGAATCCGGACAGCAGTTATTCATGTGAGTTTATGAATGCAGTCAGAAGAGAAGATATAGCAAAAATGCATACATCTGGTTCAACTGGAAAGTGTCTGGAATTTTACTGGCATAAGGATGATTACGCAAGGTCTTTGTTACCCGTATGGATTTTGCGAAGAAAATTCTATGGAATATCTACGAATGATAAAATGTGTTATTTCTACACAACTCCCAATGGTTATAATGAGATTAATGAATCTGGTTTGAGGGAGAGGAGAAGATATACGTTAGGCTTTAGCAAGAGCGACCTGACGCACGAGAGGTTATTAAAAATATACCGTGACATTACGGAATTTGAGCCGGCATGGCTGTTTATACAACCGAGTATGGCTGTGCTTTTATGCGATATTGCAGAAGAAACGGGAAATGGAATACCGGGACTTAAGTATATAGAATTAACCGGTGAAATGCTGACGGAACATGTAAGACAGAGAATTAAAAAAGTATTTGGCTGTTATGTGGCAAATCATTACGGCAGTCATGAAGTGAACACCATCGCATTAGAATGTCCGGAAGGACATATGCATATTGTGGACAACAATATCCTTGTAGAAGTGATTGATGAGGATACAAATGAATTGTTGCCTGATGGAGAAGAAGGACGCCTGCTGATAACGTCAGCAGTAAACAGAGTATCTCCGTTTATCAGATATGATATTGGCGACAGAGGACGTGTCTTTGGAAAATCTTCAGAATACAAGTGTAGTTGTGGCTGTAATATGCCGGTTTTGGAACTTACTAAGGGCAGAGTGCATGAATACATAGAGACGGAAAGCGGAGAAAAGATTAATGCTTATATATTTGTTCATGCAGTGGAGAAAATCAATAATGCATATGAAAGCTGTATAAAACAGTATAAAATAATACAGACGGATTATGACAGATTCAAGGTGAAACTCGTAGTAGATGATGAAATTGAAGAACTGGGGATTGATAAGAGGGATATAGAGGAACTATTTAGACAAAGCATTACGCATCCGGGAATGGAAGATGCAAAGTATGAGTTTGAGTATTTTGAGCGGATATTGCAGGATGATGGGAAGGGGAAAATGCTTTGGTTTGAAAAAAATAATTGTGAATTAAAGGAGACAAATGAATAATGAGAAACAGATTAAAAAGAAATATGGCATTGATGTCTATAGCTATCATATTAATTTTTAACATAGAAAATGTAGCAACATGCGTTTATGGAAGCGAAATTGAAAATAATGAAATTAGCTATATGGAAACTGATGAAGAATTTTCAGATTTTTCAGAAATAAAGGATGATTATGAGTATATAGGCAATAAAGTAGAGGACGAGATAAATCAATCTTCTGGAATCATTGAAAATGAAGAATTAGAGAAATATTTGAATGAGAATGGAGTTTTTGATGAAGATATTGCCTCATTGTGTGAAGAAGATGATATAGAAGAATTTAATGAAATTACAGAAGAAGATATCGATAATATGGATGTGAGTATTGAGTATTATGCAGTATTAGATGAACAAGTGGATGAACAGAGTGAGGAAATTGATGATACTGAAATGGTAAGACTTAATGATGAGCAGATAGAGATGTATATTGCTGAAAAATATTATGGTGAAGAAACAGCACTTAACGATGAATTAAATGAGAAATTAGGACTTAATGATGATGAAAATGAAGAGGGATTATTGGATAAAATCGCGATGTATACAGGATTACAACCAATAACCGTATATGCAGAGACGCAGACTAAACAGGGAAATCATATTTTGAAAAAAATTGTGTGGTGTCAAAAAGAAAATAATTCGTCTTATGTGGATGTTATAGCTACTGCGGTGTGGGATACAATGCCGGCTAACAGGAATTTGGATGCGATAGCCTTGTGTTTTAATTTGGGACAATATGAGCCGGATGCAACTAATGGACATAACAGACTTGATGTTATACATTTTTGGAATGAGACTAAGTGGGAAGGATATAATGCAAGTTGTTTAAATAAAATATATAGTAAACGTCAAGTTGTGAAAATGAAATTACATAATAGTAAAAAACTAAATGAAGATCAATATTCATACAATAGTGGTTACATAGGTATGGCAATAAGACTACATAATTCGGGAGATGATGTTGATACGTTTGGAACAGGAAATGTAACAAGAGTAGACATACAAAAAGAGGGGGTAAGATGCAGAGTGTATGTCAGGTTAACATCGCTACAAAAAAAAGAGTTAGATATTGATATAAATTATTTACACACTAAAGTAACTGCATGGTACTTTGTAAATGTATTCATCTCAGCTGCTTATGGTAATTATATTAATGCTGTAATACAAACAATAAATGGAGGGCAAACAGCTACTAAGACTGAACAATCTGGAAGTAGTGATGGATTTGTATTTAAATTCAAATAAATAATATAAAGTATAGTAGGAAAGCGTGTTTTATGATGAAAAAAAAATTCATAATTGTTATTGTTATACTATTAATTGTATGCATAGGTGTAATTCAAAAACAAAAAATAAAAAGATTTTTATATGAAGCCGTGACGGAAGACTATCTTGAGATACCTGAAGAGATATTCGAAATGGAAAAAA
>CAMHLZ010000110.1 GCA_946186125.1 uncultured Lachnospira sp.
TCTCTCGGCTTTTCCTCCTGTTCCTTGCCTCTGGACTTATAAAACTCCACCATGCCCTTCAGCTCTCTGTTGGATACCTTGGTCTTTTCAGTCTCCCAGATCTTCTTGCCATCAGCACCTTCTCCGACGCAGTGATCCTTGCGTACTGTGGTATGACCATCGGCAGGCAGCTTCATCCACATACCCTTACCATACTGATCCTCATGCACCGCATTTGACCTTGCCACAAATGTTGCCCAAGGGCTGTGATCATTTTCATCCTTGTTAGGAATAAGGATCTGCTTATACTCCTTGCCATCCTTTCCCGTAAAAGGCTCTCCGACACATCCCTTGCCAAATTTGATGGTGATCTCATCCATCTTCTTTTTTTCTGCTGTCTGTTCCATAAAACTCATTTCTCCTTTCAAAAGATGACGGAGAGGTTATCCTCTCCGCCGTAAATGTGTTTATTCATCTTTTTCTGATACATCTGCTGCGCTCTCCTCTTCCGTATCAGCTATTGTTGCATCTTCCATATCCTCCGCCGTAGGAGCAAGTCTGTCTTTCTGTTCTTCTGTAGGTTCAGGATAATCTGCCGCATCATCGGCATTATCAAACCAGGCGTCATTAGGATCCTTTTCCTGCTCATCTGCATCGTCTGCATATACTTCCTCTTCGGCTTCTTCATCTTCATCCTCGACAAAATCGCCGTCCTGCTTTTTCTTAACTACCTTGAAATAATATGCAGCTCCGATCACACCACCGCCAAAGATTGCCATGATGATGTATCCCAAAAGCGGATTGCTCTTAACAGGCTCTTCCGGCTCCTCTTCGGCAGGCTCCTCTGTTTCAGTCTCCTGTGGCTCTTCCGGTGTTTCTGTCGGAGTCTCAACCTCGTGGGTATCGTCGATATCCGTATTGTTATTAGGCAATGCGCTCTCCGTCACAGGGATCTGCGATTCAAGAGCCGCTGAGTTCTTAGGCAGAGTCTCCGAATTATCTGTTGTTACATTAAGCAGGTCATTTTCTGTAATCTCTGTCAGGAAGTAAACCATTTCCTCCTGTCCGTCACGATCAATGATCAGATAAAAGACCTTGCCGCTTGCAGCTTCGATGGTATAGAACTCTTTTCCAAGGTTCATATCCTCTCCGTTTTCTCCATCTGATAAAGCGGCTTCTTCCGCATCAGCCTTTGCAAATTCAGCTTTCTTCTGTGCCTCGGGAGATGTATTGGTGCTTGTAGTTGTACTCGTGGTATTTCCATTGCTGTCAGTCTTAGTATGGTCTGTCACTGTAGCTGTAGCAGATGAAGGCTTGGTTGCCTCCGCACTTGCAGGAAGCTGTTCTGCCGGATTACTGTCATCATCAGAATTAGGGTCCTTGTAGTAAGGATTCTTTGTCTTATAAACCTCCGACACATTCCCGGCATTATCCATGGCTGTGATCGTGAAATACTCATAGCCTGCATCAAACTGGGAAAGGCGGATATTCACGGTTCCGTTTGTAACATCCGTAAACTCATACCCATTCACATAAATAACCTTTACACCGGAGTCATTATCGGATGCCTGGATAGTAAGAAGTCCGTCCGATACCGCCGCATTAAGGGTGGGCTTGCTTGTATCAAAGCATTTGATGGAACGGCTTCTCTCATAACTCTTATCATTAGCATCGGTAACAAGCACATACACAGTGCAGTTCTCGGAAATTTCAAGGAACATATCCTCTGTTACATCGTTATAGCTGCCATTCTGTCCGATCTTTGCTTTCACGGACTTTATGGCAAAATTCCCGGTATCAAGGATATCTTCGACCTTAAAAGTGACCTTTGCAGATGTACCGCTTGAATACCATCCAGAAGGAGTATTGATCGTAATCTTTACGCTCGGCTCCTTATATGCGCAGTCCTTATAGTTCTGACTACATACAGGGCAGTCCTTGTTGTAATCATACTGGCTGCACTTGTGGTCACAGATACACTCAGGTTCCGGCTCAGGTGTAGGTTCAGGAGTCGGTGTGGGATCATCTTCTCCAGTCTCACCATCTCCGGATTCATTTTCAGATGTGCTGTCTCCTGTGTTGGAACCATCCCCGGCATCGGAATTATCCCCGCCTGTAGGATTCTCAACTGATGTATCTGTTCCATCTTCAGATGAACCATTATCCGTTGATTCGCTGTCTGACGCATCAGCACTTGATGACGAATCATCTGTAGTTCCTGCTTCATTACCTGTCACGCTCTCTTCGGCATATACCGATACCGCAGTGGAGCTGTTCGCAATGAATGCCCCGACCGGCAGTGCAAATAGCATCACCGATAAGATCAGCGATGCAATAATCCTAACTGATAACTTTCTTTGCATTTTCGTTTGTCTCCTTTTCATTTTCTGCATGAAAGGCCCCGCCTTCATCGGGCGGGGTCTGTTTTGATTCCTTATCCCTTGCAGCTATCATGTCCGCAACCTCTTTTTCAGAAAGGCTGTTAAACAGTGCCAGCTGCTCCGGTGTTATATGTTTCTTTCTGATGATCTTCATCGCTTCCGCATCATCCGCTTCCTGTTCGAGTCTCGCCCAGTATTTCTCACGCTCGGTGTAATACTCTTTCTTCTCGGCGGCATGAAT
>CAMHLZ010000111.1 GCA_946186125.1 uncultured Lachnospira sp.
AGATTTGATATATATTTCAGAAAATGTTGAGAAGGTAACGATTGATTCAGATAATGTTCATATAGATGACTTTTTGGCAAATGGATTGATTTATAGTATAGATGGTGGTTTTGCATATACTGATAAATCGTATGATCTTGTTGAACACGGAATTCAAAGAGGGCATAATGTAAGAAGACCCAGAAAAAAACCAGAAAGACAAATTTTGGCGATAACTACAGATGAAGAAATTGAAGCAATGTTTTAAACTTTGAAATAGTTATTGCTAGCAAATGATTAATTGTGTTAGAATATCGCTTAAGGAAAGTACCCATGACAGGGTGGTAGCCTCCCGAGTTTATGATACCGGTTTACCGGAATACATAGGAAGGGAGGTGGCGCCGATGACGGCTTATGAGATCATTTCGATTTTCATTGGGATATTAGCATTGTTGATGTCCTTTGGTAGCTTGATTGTAGCGTTGCTTGCCTTTCTCGATAAAGAGAAAAGCTCTTCGAGGAAGAGCAGGCGAAAATAAAAATGCCTATCCTGTCTGATCCACAGGATAGGCGGTGTCCGTAAGGACATTTCTTTAGCCTAAACTCGGAGCATCCACCTTTGGAGTGGGTGCTTTCTGTTTACTTAGATATTATCATGTTATGTTTGACATTTCAAGAAGTTTCGCTCAATTTGGGTAAACTTTCACAGTAAGCCTGTCTGTTCCCTTTTTCACTACCATGCTATCATCAAGCAGGTGTTGCTTGATTTCTTCAATGTTCTCATTGATACGCTGCAAGCTGGCATTGTATTCTTCTTCAGAATAATCATCTTTTGAATTTATCATATTTTCCCTGATTTCCAAAGCTTTCATATAAGTGCAGATTTTTTTATTTATCATAGGATTCTTAAAGGACATTCTGACCGTAGCAGGCTTGAAGTTACCTTCTTCGTCCTTTTCTGCCTCGAATTTCATATCAATCTGATCGTCCAGCTTAAACAGTAAGGACAACACATCTGAAACAGTTTCTATATCAAAATCCATAAAAATATTGATGCTGATACCTAATGCGTTGGCAATCTTCAGTAGCTGATCTGGCTTTGGATTGCGAATACCATATTCATATTTCTTAATTGTAGCGGAGTTTATGCCGGACAGTTGACCGAGCATTTCCTGCGATATTCCACGCATATTGCGAAAATATTTAATCTTTTCCCCAGTATTCATGTGAAAACAGCTCCTTTATGTTTTGATAAGCCTATTCTATCACATTGGGACACATTTGTGTATAAAAATTTAATGTAAATACTTGACAGACACAAATGTGTACTGATATAATACGGATAAATAAGGTCACAAAAGTGTACCAAAATAAGACAGGGAAGGAGAACTCAATATGGAGAATACGATGAAGATGTATGTAACAGCAGATGAAGCGGCACAGATTCTTGGAGTATCAAGAGGATATGCTTACAAAATCATTCGTGGTCTTAACAATGAATTAAAAGAAAAAGGCTATCGAGTGATTTCAGGCAAGGTGCCTACAAAGTATTTTGAAGAAAAGTTTTATGGTATGGCAGTTGGTTAGTGGAGAGGAGATGATGATATGCCAGCAACAAGAGATGGCAAGACGTGGCGTAGCCAGTTCTATTATGAGGACTGGCAGGGTGTACGTCATAAAAAGAACAAAAGAGGCTTTAAGACAAAAGCCGAAGCAGAGGAGTGGGAGCGTAACTTCCGGCAACAGCAACAAAAGGATTTGGATATTAATTTTGAGAACTTTGTGGAGATCTATTTTGCTGACATGGAGAACCGATTAAGGGAAAGCACGATTAAGAACAAAAGATATGTGTTTGACCTTAAGGTTACACCATATTTCAAAAAGAAAAAGATGTGTGAGATTAAGACGGCTGATATTCGAGCTTGGCAGAATGAACTGATAAAACAAGGATATGCACAGACATATCTTAAAAGTATCAATAACCAGCTTGCTGCACTTTTTAATTATGCGGTCAGATATTATGACCTGAAAGATAATCCATGCAGAAAAGCAGGAAGTATTGGGAAGAGCAAAGCCGATGATATGGAATTCTGGACGAAGCAGGAGTTTAAGCAGTTTATCCCTTCGATGGATCAGAAACCGGAGGCAAGAATGGCATTCTTGCTTCTGTATTGGACGGGAATGCGTATAGGAGAATTACTTGCATTGACCTATGAAGATATTGATTTAGAGAATCGAATTATAAGTATTTCAAAGTCCTATCAGCGTTTGGATGGAAAAGATTTAATCACTCCGCCCAAGACACCGAAAAGCAATCGTAAAATTACCATTCCGCCATTCTTGGCAGAAGAGTTAAAAGAGTATTGCAGCCATTTATATGGGATTATGGCAAATGAGAGAATGTTTCGGTTTACAAAGTCTTATATGGAGCATGAGATTGTACGGGGCATAAAGGAAACTGGTGTTAAGAGAATCCGTATTCATGATCTGCGGCACAGCCATGTTTCATTATCACAGGGTTATTTCTAGGACAGTCTAGCTGACTGTC